>CAKPCF010000017.1 GCA_934141445.1 uncultured Clostridia bacterium
TTGTTTATATATTCTTCTAGTGCTGCAACACTCTGTACATAAGTTGCATTCTTTGCCTGTGTCATTATGCCATTTTCGCCAATTGTTGCATTTAAGCTTACACCTGCAAGAATCAACATCACAATTATTGAAATTACTAGAGCAATTAAAGTAATACCTTTTGTATTATACAAATGTTTTATTGGACTATTATTTGTTTGTTTAAATTCAAGTCGACTCTTCTTACATTTTCTTTTGTTCATTTATGATTTTCCTCCTTCAGATTTTATAAATAGAGAAAAAGCTTTCTATTATTTCATTGTTAATTCCATCATATGATTAACAATATAAAAAGCTTTTTCCCTTTCAATCCATAAAAAACATTAGTCTAATGACTTTTGCTTTTTCTTTGAAAGAAAACCATTTCAAAACTTCTCTATTTTACTTTTATGGACTTTCTTTAAGTTTGAGACTTAAAGTAAACAAAAAAAGACACAAAATAGCATATTTTATTATGCTTTTGTGTCTTTTTCTATTTTCATTTATTTCAAATTATTCATAAAAATTGTTTTAGAATAGTTGACTTCAATACTTACTAATGATAGAATTTTTATAAATGTTAAAAGAGCTTTAAGTCTCAAACTTAAAGCTCTTTTTATTTAAACATAATTTTTTAAAAACCTGATTTTCCGTTTGGCCATGAACAATTTGATACTAGTGACCAATCTGTTATATTATTATTTCCTTTAAGATATAGTTCTTTTAGCTTTCCATTATTTGCATAATTTAATCCAGCCAAAATTTCTAGATTCTTATAATTTTTTCCTTCATTTGAAGATATGTCAAATATTGCATTATTACTCAAATTCAATTTTTCCAAATTAGTTAAATATTGTAATGAATATATACCTTTTACAATTTGATTATTTGATAAATCTGCTTTTTGCAACTTTACTAAATTTGAAATAAATGTTATATCTTTTAAATTTGTATTAGTTATAGTTAGACTATTTAAATTTATCAAATTACTTATTACAGAAAAATCATCATCATTAACA
Source organism: uncultured Clostridia bacterium (assembly GCA_934141445.1). GTDB lineage: Bacteria > Bacillota > Clostridia > TANB77 > CAG-508 > Scatovivens. The sequence goes on from CAKPCF010000017.1 coordinate 1,038, forward strand.
TCAACTTTGTCTATTTTCAAGCTTTCTAAATTTGGAATATTTTTTAAATTATTTAAACTTGATATGTTTAACTTCACATTACTCCATGATACATTACTTATAGCAATTTTCTTTAAATTATTTAAATTTTGTATTTTATCTATATTATCCAAAAGAATTTGTACATCTATTCCAGAAACTATTATATTTTCTACTTCTATATTTTTTGGAACAGTATTCAAAAAATATATGAAATTTTGATTTTGTGAAAATTCTACTTCTGTTAATTTTTTACAACTACTTGCATCTATCTTACTATTTCCTTGTACCAAATGTCTTACTACTTCTACATTCTCTGGTAATTTAACAATTCCAAATGTAACATGATATATAATAAAACTTTTTAACTTTGAACATTTAGTAAGATCCAAATCCATATTCGAGATAAATGCTCCTGTGCTTTGATAGCACATTTTTATTTGTGTTACTTCAGTACAATTTTCCAATGTTTTTAATACCACATTACTATAACATACTAAACCATAGTCATTACTACCAAATATAGTATTACTTCCACTACCACTATCTAATTTATTTATACATTGTTGTATTTTGCTTAAATCTATATTTTCATTTGATATTAAAAGTACTTTTAAATTCGGTGCATTATTATTTAGTAATTGTAAACCTATTGTTTCATCTTCAGTTGTAACACCTGTTTTCCTTAAATCTAATCCCCTTAACTTTCTTGTGTTCTTAACAAATGAAATATCATTTAAATTTTCTACTCCTTCTAATCCAATGTAAGTAGCTTCACTATAATTCGACAATACTCCATTTACTATTGTATTTAATTCTTCTTTTGAAATTTCTACTTTATTGTTCACAACTTTAGTATTTTTCATATTAAAACTTTTTACATTACTATATTGTTTTAATGATTCAAAAATCTCTTTTTCTATTTCCAATCCAGTTAAATCAATACTACTAATATTATCATCTAACAAGCATAAAGTGTATTTACTATCAATTCTTTTATCAGTACAGTTATTAAAAATTTCTTTAATATTTTCAACCGCAATTTCATTGAGATTTTTACAACCTTCTAAATTTAATTTTGTTATATTATTACAAGGTTTTAAATAATTACACCATACAAGATTTTCATTATAACTTAAATCAACTGAATATAGATTAGGCATATTACTTGTAAAGACATATCTCTTTATATCATTATTAGAAATATCAACTTTTGAAATACTTGATAAACTATCTTTTTCAATATTCATTTTATCCTTATCCTCATTATTAGTGCCTAACATATTATTGTCTGCTATCAAATATGTCAAATTGTTCATATTTTCTATTCCCGATAAACTTACTAATTTGTTAATTCTAACTTTTAATAAATATACATTAGAAAACTCTTTTAAAGCTTCAATAGATTCTATACAATTATTCTCTAAAGAAATATATTTGATTGCTTTTTTAGTTACATCATTTAGTTGATTTAAAGCTGATATATTAGTTACTTTTTCATTTACTTTTTTATCTGTTGTTTCATAGTTTTGTCCACATATATATCTAGCATCACCATAAGAAATTGCTAAATATTGTAGTGTCGATATTTCAAAGCTTGCAATTCCCTTATCCTCACTGAAAATTTTTTCAACTTCTCTATCTGATGAATTCCATAAATATAAATATTTTAAATTACTTATTTTTCCAATTCCTTTATAATCTTCAATTTTACAATCACCTGAGAAAAATACATAATATAAGTTTGGAGCATCTTCCACTCCATCTAGACTATCATAACTAACATTCTTAAAAGTTATCTTTTCAAGACTTCCAAAAAAAGCTAATTGTTTTAAATCAAGATTATTTTCTGTTATAGTTAACTCTGTTTGAGATCTTAAATCTTCTAGTGTAACATCTCTATTATATCCCAATGCACTGCTCCAATTATTACTTGCATTTATTACAATTTTCGAAGACATATTGCTTTCTTTTGCATCATCTATTGCTCCAATTCTTGTTTCAAGTCCATTAGAACAGTAATACACTTTCAAATCACTTGTAATCCCATATACATCTGTAAAATCAGCATAAATTCCATTTCCTGATATACTTGTATCTCCACCTCTCAACTGATTTTTTATTTCATCTGGCAAAGCCTTTTTTTCTATTAAATAGTATTCTTTATAATTATTACTATCTATAAAATAATAACTATCAATCATAGATTTTTGAAAATAATTTCTTATTTGACTATCAGCAATTAGACCATCTAATTTATTTTCATATTGACTTATATTATCATATTTTTCAATGTATTGCTGTTGTAAAAATTCCTCTAAAATAGCTATACTCTGCATATATGTTGCATTTTTAGCTTGTGCCATTATGCCATTTTCTCCAATTGTTGCATTTAAGCTAACTCCTGCAAGAATCAACATCACAATTATTGAGATTACTAATGCAATTAAAGTTATACCTTTTTTATTTTTCAGTATATCTTTGTTTTGAAACAATTTTTCTTTCTTCACTTTGCTTTTCCTCCTATGTATAATTACTTAGAGAAAAGACTTCCTTTGCAAATTTAAGTCTTTTCTCTTTAATCCATAAAAACAAATTATCTAATGATACCTTTGTTTTCTTTGAAAGAAAACCATTTCAAATAACACAAATAGCACTAATATAAATACTAGTGCTCAAAATAGTTATTCTTTTACTAAATATAACTTTGTCATTGACTTCCTCTTTATTTTTTATGGATTTATCTTTAAGTAATAAACTTAAAGATAAACAAAAAACATATAAATGGTTAGTTTAAAGCAATTTTTCTTAAATTTAGTTTTTATTATTTTTTAATTTTTTTCTAGAATAGTTGACTTCAAACCTTAGTAATGATAGAATTCCTATAAATATTAAAAGTCTTTAAGTTTATTACTTAAAGACTTTTTTACGCAAAAAAATATGGTATTATGAACCATTACAGCAATAATACCATATTTTTTTCAAATTATTTTATATATTTTATGATTTTTAAAGCAATATTTAAACATTCTTTCAATAAAAAAATTCTATCATCTTTTAGCGTTTTCATATCCCATTTTTCTGATTCTAAAGCATCATCTGTATATAAAAATTGATATGCCTTAAATCCTCTACTTATAGCTACAGCCATAATTGAAGCACATTCCATTTCAACAACATCACAGCCACAGTTTATTCTATTTTTCATTTTTTCTTTTGTTTCTTTAAATAATGCATCTGTAGTCCAAGTTTTGGTTAAAATATAGTTTATTTCTTCTTTATCAAAAATTTCTGCCAATTCCTTAGATGATTCTATTTCAACAAAATCTGATACTGGTAAATAATGATAACTTGTACCTTCATCTCGATATGCCTCTGTTGGAATAATGAAAGCACCTTTTTTCAAATTTGATGTCAATTGTCCACACGAACCATATATAATAAACTTATTTACACCTCTCGCATGAAGTTCTTCCATCATTGCAACTGTTGCAGGACCGCCAATATATGTTCTATATATAGCAACTTCTATTTCATTTACAGTTGTTACAAAAATTTCAACTTTATCTCCACAAACATCTATTGTACTATACTTTTTAAAAGATTCATTTTGCTCGATATAATTGATTATTTCTTTTTTAAAGACGCAAATTGCTATCTCTGGTAAGCTTTTCTGTCCTTCAGTAAACATTTCTGCTTTTATTATTTCTTCACTTTCATCAAAAGATTTTATGATACTCATATTTAGTCTCCTTTATAAATTCAATATTATTATATATTTTTTTTAAAGCATATTCAATATAAGTATTCATATTTTATAAATTTAGAATAAAATCGAACAAAAAAATACACTGATAACTCAGTGTATTTCATTTTATAATATTATTCAATTATCTTTTTAAGCTATTTCTTCCTGAATAAATTGCTGTATCAGCTAATTGATCTTCAATATTTAATAGTCTATTGTATTTTGCAACTCTATCTGTTCTGCAAGGAGCACCTGTTTTGATTTGTCCTGCGTTTGTTGCAACTGCAACATCAGCTAATGTTGTATCTTCTGTTTCACCACTTCTATGTGATACAACAGCTGTCATTCCATTTTTCTTAGCTAATTCGATTGCATCTAATGTTTCTGTTAAAGTACCAATTTGATTTAATTTGATTAAAATACTGTTAGAAACTCCTAAATCAATACCTTTTTGTAATCTCTTAATATTTGTAACGAATAAATCATCACCAACTAATTGGATTCTATTTCCTAATCTTTCTGTTAAGATTTTCCATCCATCCCAATCTTCTTCTGCTAAACCATCTTCAATTGAGATAATTGGATATCTATTTACTAAATCTTCATAGAATTCAATCATTTCTTCTGTGTTCTTTGTAACACCGATTTTCCAGAAGTGATATAATCCATCTTTTCCGATTTTTTTAGCTTCATCATACATTTCTGTTGCAGCAACGTCTAATGCTAAGCAAACTTCTTCTCCTGGTTTGTATCCAGCTTTTTCAATAGCTTCTACGATTAAAGCTAAAGCTTCATCTTCATCTTTAACATTTGGTGCAAAACCACCTTCATCACCAACACCTGTTGCTAAACCTTTTGATTTTAAAACTTTCTTTAAGTTGTGATAAATTTCACAGCACATTCTTAAGCATTCTGAGAATGTTTTTGCTCCAACTGGCATAATCATAAATTCTTGTACACTTAATGTACTATCAGCATGTTTACCACCATTCATAATGTTCATCATTGGTGTTGGTAATACTTTTGCATTTGTTCCACCAATGTATTGATATAATTCCATTCCTAAAGAAGCTGCTGCTGCTTTAGCAACTGCTAAAGAAACACCTAATGTAGCATTAGCTCCTAATTTTGCTTTATTATCTGTTCCATCTAATTCTATTAAAGTTTTATCAAGTGTTACTTGATCATAAACATTCATACCAATTATTTTATCTCTGATTATTGTGTTTACATTTTCAACAGCTTTTAAAACACCTTTTCCTAAATATCTTGAAGCATCTCCATCTCTTAATTCAACTGCTTCAAAACTTCCTGTAGATGCACCTGAAGGAACCATAGCAACACCGCTAAATCCTCCAAAAGTTGTTACTTCTACTTGAACTGTTGGATTTCCTCTTGAATCTAAAATTTCTAAAGCTTTAACATCTTCAATTTCTAAATAATCTCTCATTTTAAACCTCCTATTTAAAATATGTTGTTTTAACATTATATATTATGTAATGTTTGCTAAATTTATAAGATTTTGTTAAATCTTCTTATTGCATTTTGAATTCTATCATATTTAAAGATTTTTTTCAAGTATTTTACAAACAAAAGCTATTCATTATGACAATACTATAAATTCACTTTTTTCTTATAAAATGCAATGATTTCTCTTGCGTAAATATCCATTCTCTTTTATAATATCATTATGAGAAATTTAATTGTTAATAATAAATATGATGGAAAAAATTTGAATCGCTTTATACTTGATTCATTTCCAAATTTAAGCCCTAATCAACTTTACAAGGCTTTAAGAAAAAAAGATATCAGAATAAATGGTGTAAAAACATCTGAAAATAACATACTTCATGAAGGAGATGAAGTATGTATTTATATTGTGGATTCAATATTAGAAAATATACCTCAAATTCCAGTTATTTATGAAGACAAAAATATTTTAATAGTAAACAAACCAGAAAATATTTCAGTAACAGAAAATTCAAATGACACATATTGTTTAACTGATATCTTAAAAAAACAAATTTTTAAAAATACTGAAAACATTTTTTTAGAACCTTGTCATAGGATTGATAGAAATACTAAAGGTCTTGTTATATTTGCAAAAAATAATGATTCCCTTTCCATCTTATTACAAAAATTTAAAAATAAAGAAATTGAAAAACATTATCTTACTAAAGTTTTTGGAATTCCTAAAAATAAATCAGCAAATTTAAAAGCATATTTATTCAAAGATAGCAAAAAGAATTTAGTATATATTTCTGATACACCACAAAAAAATTATCTAGAAATATTAACTGAATATAAAATTATTGATGTTAATTACAAAGAAAATTATTCTATCCTAGATATAAATTTACACACTGGTAGAACACATCAAATCAGAGCACATCTTGCACATATTGGTTTTCCTGTAATTGGTGATGGGAAATATGGAAATAATAAAATAAATAAAAAATTTGCCAAAAAAACGCAAGAGTTATACTCTTATAAAATAATATTCAAATTCACAACTGATAGTGGAAATCTAAATTACTTAAAAAATAAAGAAATATCTCTTCCAATAAATTTACAATAAACTCTTCTAAATTGAAGAGTTTTTATTTTTTCAATTACAATATTTCACATATTCAAATTATTAGTATATATTTTTGCACTATGGAAACATTAATCTTTAGGAGGTGCAAATTTATGACTTGTAAAGAACTTTTATATGTAGAAGATGCGTTAGGACATGAACAATTTATGAAAACATGCAGTAAATATACTGCTGAACAAATTAAGGACCTTTCTCTTGGAACCTACATTGAGCAATTAGAAGAAAAACACAATCAAATTTTTCAAAAATTTTTAAATTTACTATAAAGGAGGCTTATACTATGGACGACCAAAGTTTAATGGAAAAAGAACTTTTAATTATAAAAGGTGTATGTGATTTGTATATGCATGGTGCTATTGAATCATCAACTGCTGAAGTTCACGAAGCTTTTAAAGAAGCACTTAATGAAAGTTTAGATATACAAAATAAAATATATAATATGATGGCTGATAAAGGTTGGTATAAAACACAACCTGCTGAACAAACTAAAATCGATTGTGTGAAACAAAAATTCTCACAAAATTAGGATTTTATATATCAATTTTTAATATACGCAAAAATGGCGGGTCTTTCGACTCGCCACTTTTGCCATCTTTAGGGAACTATCCCTCCTTTTCTTTCGCTTTGCCAGAAAATTAGAACATGTCTACCACCATCTCCACATTGTTTTGGGAGCACCAATCACGATAGCCACCAAACAGAATATGGTTCAGGAACTCTCGTGCGTTTCCCTGCTTGGGGACAAACTGCCTCTGATAGAGTTCAAACCCAAACATATCATTGTACGCATCCTCGCGTACATGAAGCTTGTTGTTCGGATCGAATACCCAACCATCCTTCACCAGAACGAGATGGGCCGTTTTCTGTCCATCATCTTTAACAATGGACCCAAACGCCAGTCTTGCGCCATCAGTATATTGCCCGTAGGCAATTGCGGTCGTAAAACACTTGTCAGTGTTTTCCATATTGGTCAACGCTTTGTACAATTGATATTTATACGCTGCCATCGTAGCCCATACGTCTGCAGTCACAATCGGACCAACTGAGCCTTTCACTGCATCTTTGCCATATTTCCGTTCGATTTTCTCTCTAGTTAACATTGTAATGTCCTTTCTGGCCGAAGCCAAACAAAAAATGTGTATAAACGTACATAAAAAAATTATAACACATAATTTACATAATGTCAAAAGCAATATTTGTAAAATTCCATAATAAATTTCGCAAACATTGCTTTTATTTAACATCAAACTCAATATATAATTTTCCTACATATTTTCAAAGAATTTATCAAATTCTTCTGCTGTGATTTTTTCTTTTTCTAATAAAGTTTGAGCAACAGCATCTAATATATCCATATGTTCTGATAAAATTCTTTGTGCAGTAATATATGCATTATCTATCAAAATCTTGATTTGATTTCCTACTTCATCTATTACATCTTCACCAAAAATTTGTAATTCATAAGGGTCATCAACTTTTAAAGAAACTGGTCCTAAACTATCACTCATACCATATACTGTAAGCATATCTTTTGCAATTCCAGTTGCAACTTCTATATCATTGCTAGCACCTGTTGAAATTTCATTTAAAGCTATTTTTTCTGCTGCTCTACCACCCATTAAAGCAACCATTTTTTCTAATAATTCTGTTTTTGATACATAGAATTTATCTTCATTTGTTTTATACATTGTATATCCACCAGCAACACCTCTTGGAATTATAGAAACCTCTTTTACGTCTGTTTGTGTTTCCAAGAATTTACTTACTATTGCATGTCCAGCTTCATGATATGCTGTTAGTTTCTTATCTTTATCAGAAATTACTCTATTATGTTTTTCTAATCCAACCGTTATCTTCTTTACTGCATCTTCAATATCTAGATTTGAGATACTTTTATGTTTTCTTCTTGTAGCAATGATTGCAGCTTCATTTAATACATTAGCAAGTTCAGCTCCTGTAAATCCTGCTGTATCTCCCGCAATACCTTTAAAGTCTATATCGTCATCAAATTTCTTGTTTTTAGCATGTAATTTTAAAATTTCTTCTCTACCATTTAAATCTGGTGCAGGAACTGTTATTTGTCTATCAAATCTTCCTGGTCTTAAAAGAGCTTTGTCTAGCATTTCTGGTCTATTTGTAGCAGCTAATACTATGATTGTTTCATTACTTTCAAAACCATCCATCTCAACTAAAAGTTGATTTAAAGTTTGATTATTTTCTGTTTCAGCACCACTATTGCTTGTTCTTCTTGAACCAATAGCATCTATTTCATCAATAAAAATTATACATGGTGCCATTTTCTTAGCTTTTTCAAATAATTTTCTTACTCTTGATGCTCCAAGTCCAGCAAACATTTCAATAAATTCAGAACCACTCATTGAAATAAATGGTACACCAGCTTCCCCAGCAATAGCTTTAGCAATTAAAGTTTTTCCTGTACCAGGTTTTCCATATAATAAAATTCCTCTAGGAATTTTTGCACCCATATCTAAATATGCCTTTGGTTTTTTTAGAAAGTCTACTATTTCAACCAACTCATTCTTTTCTTCATCAAGACCTGCAACATCATCAAATTTTATATTGGTCTTTTTATTTTCTTCGCCACCATATATTTTGCCATTATCTCCACCAATTCCTTGCATTTTAAACATCATAATTATTAAAGCAAGTAATAAAATCGTTGGTAGCATTGAAAATACTGTATCCATAATTTTCAATGCTGGATTAACTGATTCTTGAGTTAAATCTATTTTCAAGCCATCTTTATCAACTTTTTCTTGTACTAATTCAATAAAAGCTTGAATATTAGGAACTAATACATTTTTTTGTCTGTCTTTTTCTTCTCCTTCACCTTTCATTGTTACTGTTATTGAATTACTTCCAGTTGTCATTTTTATTTTTTCAACTTTATCTTCATTTATTGTTTCTATCAATTCTGTATAAGCTAACTTTTTCTCTTCATTTTTACTATTATATTGATTTATAATGTAAATTGAACCTACAATAACAACAACTGCTAATAAAATTCCTAAAATAAATTGCCACATTGGAATTTTATTATTTTTTTTATTATTCTTATCATCCATATTTCTATCGTTCCTTTCTATAAAATACTATATCTCTGAACCATCTGGTTCTGTATTTTCTGGTTCTTCTTCCTTATTGTCTTCATTATCTTTTTTCTTTTCATCATCTTTTTGTTTTTTCTCTTCTTCTTTTTCTTTTTGCTCTTGTAATTCTTTTGCTACATCTTTTTGAACTTCAACAATTTTTTGTAGCTCAACCTTTTGTTTTAACAAATCTGACTTTATTATAAATATTGCTGAAATAACATAAATATAAGCTATCAACAAATATAATGTGTCAAAATATGGAATTTCAAAATGTACAAAATAATTTACAAAATTATACACAAATTCTAAAATTATTGATAATGTAATTGAGTATACTGAAATATTAAAAACATTTCCTGCATTTAATGGAACTGAAATAAATTTACACATTAAATATCCAAATATAAATAATAATATAATATTCATTCCAACACTTACTATTTCAGTAAAATATAAACTCAAACCAGTAACTCCAAACATTGAAGCACCAAGTTTTAATATTCCATTATTATTAAGTGCATCTATAAGTTTTTCTTTATTTAAAGATTCTAAATTCATATTTGAACTTAATGTAGAATAAGTAAACTCATTAAATATATTGTTTGTACTTAGTATTGCTTTATCAGACAATAAAATCAATGAAATTTTTGCATCTGATGCTCTATTTTTATACTCATTTAGTTCCTCTTCTGAAATTTCCTTTGTATCAGCTATAAAATAAAAATCCTCATCATTATCATAAGCTTCTTGAATATCTGAAAAATTTAATTTATTATTTTCAAAAGTAAAATCTACTAAATAATTTTTAATAAAATTTTCAGCTTTTTTAGCCAAATTAGTAAAAGAAATTGTCATCATTATTGTTAATATCAATGAAATTATCAAAATCAATGTAAGCATATATTTTATTGCAACGCTTGGTTTTTCTTCTATAAAATCACCATATTTCTCAACCTTAAATACTGCATATTGAACTCTACTAAAAAAATTTTTTGACTTGTTTTTTTCCATCTAAATATACTCCCTTTTTATATTTTCACTAGCTTGTAGTGGTGTAATATCTAGTATAACTTCTGTATCCTCTTTAATATCAGTACCAGTTATATCTATAACTGCATGATACATTCCTAATCTGCCTATAATTGGATATTTTTTACCATCAATAGTTGCTTTCAAATTATTATCTTTAAATAATTTTTTTATTTCAATTAAAACAGATATTATATTATCTTTCAAAGAAAAACTATCTCTGGCATTCTTTCTATTAAGTCCGTCCATATATCCAACTGGCACAATTGCAATTTTAGAATTTTTCTTTGCTTTATATTCATTGCTATAACTTATATTATATCCTTTTGGAACATTTTTTATCTCTGTTATAGAAGTTTTAAAAGTACCTATTTTTTTAAGCCCTGTTCCATTTAATAATGTTCTACCTTGAAATGCTGACCCAATTCTTACAGCATTTAAATACATATAATTATATTTTAGAAAAGCTGTGCTCTCACATGCATGTAGCATTCCTGGGTCATATCCAGCTTTTCTCACGTCCTCAATAACAGATAAAAATCTATCAAATTGCTTCCTTGTCCACTTTTCATCAATTGGTTTTGAAAAATGTGTATACATTCCAGATATTCGAACCATTTTATTTAATTTAAACAGTTCTAAGATTTCATCTATCTGAGTATATAGAAAACCGTATCTTCCAAAACCTGTATCTATTTTTATTTGAACTTCTATATCTTGATTATATTTTTTAGCAATTTCTTTAGCAATATTTAATTTTTCTATACTATCAATTGTAAGAATTATATTATTGTTAATCAATTGTTTCAATTCTTTTTTATTGCAAACTGGTGTTAACATTAAAATTTTTTCTTGTATTCCTGCTTTTCTTAATATTTCAGCTTCTTCAACATTAGCAACTGCAAGCATTGTTATTCCATTATTTAATAATGTTTTAGCATATTCAACTAGCCCGCAATCCCATTCCATTTGCTTTAACAACACCAATCACTTTTAATTTTTTTCCGTCATCATTTTTACCAAATTTATTTGCTCTATTTAATATTATTGAAATATTATTCTTTAAATCTTTTCGACTTATTTCTAATTTTTTCATATTTTATTTTCCTAAAATTTTCTTTTTAAAAGACCTCAATGTTCTAAATGCTTTTTCAGCCATCTTATACATTTTATAAGTCAATGGTTTATATGGAATATAGATTTCTCCAATAAATTCTGTAAACTCTGCATTAAATCCCTTTTTAAATCTATATAAACCATATTGTGGGTGATTTTCATCTACAACTCCAGAAACACCTCTAAAATCATATACATCACACTTTCTTTCAATTGCTTCTTGTATCATTGTCCATTGTAATAAATAATTTGGCATTAAGTTTCTATGACTATTGCTACTAGCTCCATACAAATACCAAACTTTGTTACCATACATTATAGGTATAATTCCGGCAATAGGTTGTCCATTTGAATATGCCATAAGTAGTTTCATGTGTCCAGTAGGTACTAATTCATCATACATTTTTTCAAAATATGATAAAGATCTAATTATGAAATCATCTCTTTTTCCTGTTTCTACCATTATTCTATGAAAATCTTTTAAATCTTCTCTAGTACCTTCTTTTACTTCAACACCTTTTTTTATAGCAAGTCTTATATTATATCTTGTTTTTGAATGAAAGTTTGCAAAGATTTCATCTTCTGTTTTATCTTTTATATCTAATCTAAATACAAATCTTGGTTGTATTTCATCTTTAAAATCTTTGCTATCATCTTTTATTTCAAAACCAACTTTAGTAATAAGGTCTCTAAATATTGTATCTTCTTTTTTTATGTCTGGTTCAATTCTAAGAACAAAAGCATTATATTTTTTTGCAAGAAGATTTGCACCTTCTACAATATCTTGTAAAACTTCTTCATTATGAATATCACAAACTGGTCCTCTTGCAGAATACATTATATTTCCAAACAAAGGAATTTTTCTAATCCATACACACAAAGAACCTCTGATATTTCCTTCTTTATCTTCTGAAAGTATAACTTCCTTTATCCAATTTGTTTTTACATTTCCCCATTCAAGAGATTGTTGAAAATTACATCTTTCGTGTCTTTCAAGAAATTCTGTATACCTCTTTTTGTCTTTTTCCTCTAACAATTTCATTTTATCTTTTCTTCCTCCAAAATTACTTTTCTATTATTGTACCTTCTTTACTATCTTTTACAGTATATCCTTTTGTTATTAAAATATCTCTTATTCTATCAGATTCAGCCCAATTTTTATTACTTCTAGCTTGATTTCTTTGATTTACTAATTCTTGAATATCTTCTGGAATTTCATTTTCTTCTTTTTGATAATTTTTCAAATCTAAGCCTAATACTTCATCAAATTTTAATAATAAATTTTGATAATCTTTAGATTTATTTGGCTTTCTAATAATATCCCAAACAATGCTCATTGCCATTGGCATATTTAAATCATCATTTATTGCTTCATGAAATCTATTTTCTAGTTCAGAAAGCTCTTCTTCTGAAACTTTTTCAGTACCTTCACTATGTTTTAAATATCCCTCTCTTAATCTACTAAGTGCTGTTTTAGCAGCATCCATAGCTTCCCAAGTAAAGTTTATTTTATTTCTATAATTTGAAGTAAAATTAAACATTCTATAAGTTAATGGTTCATATCCTTTTTCTTTTAAATCTTCTAGTGTATATAAGTTATTTAAGCTTTTTGACATTTTTCCACCATTTACAGTTAAGAAATTAACATGCATCCAAAATCTTGCTGGAATTTTTCCACAAAATCCTTGAGCTTGCGCAATTTCATTTTCATGATGAATTGGAATATGATCTATTCCACCAGTATGAATGTCAAACTCTTCTCCTAAATATTTATATCCCATTGCAGAGCACTCTAAATGCCAACCTGGATAACATTTTCCAAAGAATGTATCCCATTTCATAATATGATTTTCTGGTGCTTTTATCCAAAGTGCAAAATCAGAAATATTTTTCTTATTTTGATCAAAATCAACCCTTGCTCCAGCCTTTTGGTCCTCTATTTTTTTACCTGATAAAATTCCATAATTTTTTAATTTTGAAGTATCAAAATAAATTGTATCATCAGTTTGATATGTATATCCATTTTCAATTATTTTCTTAACATATTGTTCCATAACATCAATATGTTCTGTTGCTCTTGCAATTATTTCTGGTCTGTCTATATTCAACTTATCAATATCTTTTAAAAATGCTTTCATGTAGAACTCTGCTATTTCATAAGGATTTTTATTTTCTCTTCTAGCTGCTTTTAGCATTTTGTCTTCACCTTCGTCAGCATCAGAAACTAAATGTCCAACATCAGTAATATTCATCACATGTTTTATAGTATATCCATTATATTTTAAAACTCTTCTTAATGTATCCATAAACAAATATGCTCTTAAATTTCCTATATGTGCAAAATAATACACAGTTGGTCCACAAGTGTACATTCTAACTTCATTGCCTTTTAATGGCTCAAATTCTTGCTTTTCTTTAGTTAATGTATTATAGAAATATAATTTCAAAGTTTTTCTCCTTTTTTTTAGATTTATATATAATTTTAATATATTAGGAAAGTCTTAAAGACTTTCCTAATATTTATAAAACATAGTTAAGTTTCATCTGTGTCTGTTGTGGTATTAGTAGTATTTGTCGTGTTTGATGTATTACTTGTATTTGTTGTATTATTGGGTTTATTGGTATTAGTTGTATTGCTTGTATTTGTTGTATTATTTGGTTTATTGGTATTTGTTGTATTAGTAGTATTCGTTGTATTTGCTGTATTGCTTGTATTTGGTTTTGTATTTGGTTTTGTATTTGGATTTTTCTCTGGTTCTTTTTCTGGCTGTTTTTCTGGTTCTTTGTTAGGTTTTGTTTCGGCTGGTTTTGTATGAGTTGTACAAGTTTCTGTTGGAATATTGTATTCACCATTATAGTTAGTTGACCATCTTCCATTTTTTTCTTCTGGTGGTAATTCTGAATATGTTCTTTCTTCAGTTTCTGGACAATATTCATTTGCTATTTTATTTGTTTCTGTACAAATTTTTAATTTTGTATGTCCTTCACATGTTGCTGGAACACTACCTTTTACAAATACTTCTGGATAAGCCTCTGAGCAACTTCCACCTGCTACTTTTCCAGTTTTATTACATATTGCTGCTACAACTATATTCTCTGGTTCTTCAAACTCTTTTCCTTCTAATCCTTTATGAATATCAGTCATTACAGCATCCCAAATTTTTCCTGCTGGATTTCCTGAAAATACAACCTTTTCACTATATTCATATCCATACCAAGTTGCTGCTGTATAATAAGGAGTAAATCCACAAAGCCATCTATCAAAATTATCATTTGTTGTACCTGTTTTAGCTGCAACATCCATTCCAGCAATTTTACAATATGTTGCTGTACCATTAGCTCCTGTAACTGGTGCAGTTAAAATGCTTTTTTCTATAAATGCATTTTCTTTTGACATTACTTGCTCTGAATCTTGTTTTGCTTCTAATATTACATTTCCACTTGAATCTTCTACTTTTGTATAGAATGTTGGCTCTATATATACACCATCATTTGCAATTGCAGCATAAGCCATTGCCATTTGAAGTGATGATGCACCATCATCTAATCCACCTAATGCTAAACTTAATCCTTCATCTTTTAATCCTGTAATTCCTACTTTTTCACAGAATTTGATTGATTTATCAACACCAATTAAAGATAAAGCTTTAACATGAGGAATATTAGCTGATATTTCAATTGCTTGACGCATACTCATAAGTCCTTTATAACCTATATACCACTCTTTTGGAGTATATCCACCACCAAATTCTGTTGCTCCATCATAAAAAGTTGTTGCTGCTGTAATTGTTCCGCTTTCTAATCCTGGTGCAATTACTGAAATAGGTTTCATTGAAGAACCTGTTTGTTTTATCAAACTTGTTGGCCAATTGAAATAACCTAGTTTTGTCTTCTTAAGTTCATCTTGAGTTCCTGCACCACAAGCCACTACTTGACCAGTTGTATGATCTACTATTGTCATTGTTGCCATTGATGTTTGCTTTTTACTTGGTGATTGTCTCTTATAATCTGTACTTGTAATTACTTCTTCTACTTTATTTTGAATGTCTGTATCTTGAGTTGTATAAATCTTTAAACCACTACTATATAAATATACATCAACCATGTCGGCAGACATTCCTTTTTCTTCCATAAGTTGTTGCTTTATTTGATTTATAGCAGCTTCTGTATGATAAGAAACATCAACCGTTGTTTTAGCTCCATCACCTTGTTTGAAATTTAATCCATTATCAACATCTGCAACAGCTTGATTATATTCTTCTTCATTTTGAATATATCCAACTTCTTTCATTTTTGCTAAAACAGTCTTTGTTCTTTTCTTTATTTTCTCTGTCATTTTGTCTTTTTTCTCTTGATTACCTTCATAATCTTCAAAAGGCTTATATGTTCCTGGTGCATTATTTATACCTGCTAAATATGCACATTCTGCCAAACTTAAATCTTTAACATCTTTATCAAAATAATATATTGCACCTAAAGCAACACCATTTATATCATTTCCACCTATGTATATAGTATTTAAATATAATTCAAGAATTTGGCTCTTTGAAAGTATATGTTCAACTTGAATTGCTTTTGCCATTTCTTTTACTTTTCTTGTAACCCCTGCTAATGCTGTATTATCTTTTTCTTTTGTGATATTTTTTACTAATTGTTGTGTAATAGTACTACCACCAAAAGATGAATTTCCAGCATGCATTATAAAGTTCACAGTTGCATATGTTGTTCTATAAATATCCACACCTGAGTGTTCATAAAATCTTTCATCTTCGATAGCAACATAAGCTTTTGGCAAATATTCTGCCATATCTGATAAACTTACACATTTTCTTTTTTCTCCACTACTTAATGATGCAATTTCATTACCATTTTTATCATAAACAGTAGAATTTTCAAATTTTATAACAAGTTCATCCTCACTAATTTTTAGTTCATCTCCAAAAAGACCAAAGAATGTTCCTGCTAAAATTCCACCACCAACTATTACAAGTAACATAAATATAACTAAAAATATCTTTATGCAAGTTGCAATTCTAGGATGTCTATATTTGAATTTCTTTTTACCATTTTTTGAATTTTTTACTTTATCTGTTCCGATAACTGTTGTCTCATCTTTATTAATATTCTTTTTAGTTTTTTTATTTGTTTCTGTTGTTTTAAATCTTCGTGTTTCGCCATTTTTTCCGTTTGAACTCATATTTCCTCCTTTTAGTATAGTTTTAAATATACAATGGTATTATACCATAAATTTGTAAAATATAAAGCTTTTTTAATAAATTTAATAATTGTTTAAAATTTAGTTTTATATAGCATAACTATAAGTTTTTCATAAATTTCTCGATTCATTACAAAATTCAAGAAATTCTAACTTATTTTATGGCTCCCTTCCACTAAAAGTGAACTCTTTCCATAAAATTACATAGAATTTCTAAAATTTTTTCATTCATATTCGAAATCTTATTTCCAAACTTATAGTTATGCATATAATTAAAAATTCAATATATCTTTTACACTTAATATTGGTTCTGCACCTTCTTTAATCAATTTATTGCAACCAGCAGATTGTTTTGAATATATTCCACCAGGTACTGCATACACATCTTTTCCCTGTTCTAATGCAAAATCAACAGTTATAAAGCTTCCACTATTTAATCCTGCTTCTACAACAATTATCTTATCACTTATACCACTTATTATTCTATTTCTTGCTGGAAAATGCCATCTTTCTGCATTTGAATCTATAGAATATTCAGAAATTACACAACCATCATTTTTTAAAATTTCTTCATATAACTTTATATTTTCTTTTGGATAAATTTTATTATCCATTATACCATTTCCTAAAACAGCAACTGTTTTCTTACATTTTCCAAGTAAAGCTCCAATATGTGAATACTTATCAATTCCATTTGCAAGTCCACTAACAATTCCAATATTGTTATTTGATAATTCTCTTGCAATCGATATTGCAACCTTTTTTCCATATTCACTAGCATTCCTACTTCCAACCATTGCTATCATTTCCTCTGATAAAAGTTTTGTATTTCCCTTTATATATATTACTGCTGGTCTATCTTTTATATTCTTTAATTTTTCAGGATAATTATTCTCATTGCAATTATAAATATAGATACTATTGTTTTCGATATATTTTAATTCATTTTCTAAATTTATTCTATTTTTCACACTCAAAATTTCAGAAATCTTTTCATTTTCTAAACTAATACACTTTAAATCTTTTTCTGTTAAATTCCATATATTTTTAGGAGTTACAAAATGATTTAATAACTTTAGTTTAGCATTATTTGATAACTTTAACTTTGAAAACCATATATTATATTCTCTTTCCATTTAACCGCCTTTTCTCTATACTTTTGCATATAACTAATCTTCATTGGTTAATATTTAATTAAAATACTTCTAAAAACTCACGTTTACCACAAAAAGAGCATAAGTTTAAAACTTATGCCCCTTTTATTTAATTTTTATAATACTTAGCTACTATTCTTTAATACTATCTTTAGCTGCTTTTACAACATTATTTATAAGCATTGCAATTGTCATTGGTCCAACCCCACCTGGAACTGGTGTAATATAACTAGCTTTTGAAAATATATTGTCATAATCTACATCTCCACATAATTTTCCATTATCCAATCTATTTATCCCTACATCAATTACAACAGCACCATCTTTTACCATATCACTAGTAACAAATTTAGGCTTTCCTATAGCAGCAATTATTATATCTGCATTTTTTATTATATCTTTAATGTTTTTAGTTCTTGAATGACATACTGTTACTGTTGCATTTTTATTTAACATACATTGTATTAAAGGTTTTCCTACAATATTACTTCTACCTAAAATAACAACATTCTTTCCCTCTGTTTCTATGTTATAAGCTTCAAGCATTTTAACAATTCCATAAGGTGTGCAAGAAATAAATGCATCTAAACCAATTGCTAATTTTCCAACATTTACTGCATTAAATCCATCTACATCTTTTTCTGGTAAAATTCTTTGAAAAGCTTTTTGAATATCTATATGTTTAGGTACAGGACTTTGTAAGAGTATTCCATGAATACTTTTATCAGCATTCAAATTATCAATTGTTTTTAAAAGCTTATCTTCTGATGTATTTTCATCAAAAAGAAACTCTTCAAATTCTATCCCTGCTTTTTCGCAAGCTTTTGATTTATTTTTTACATATACCTGTGAAGCGCTATTATTGCCAACCATTACTACAGCTAATTTTGGTACAATACCTTTTTCTTTTAATTTATCTACTTCTACTTTTAATTCTTCTCTAATTTCTTTAGCAAGCTCTTTGCCATTTATTATTTCTGCCATTATGTTTTCCTTCCAATATAAGTTTATTATTTAAATAAAATACAAGCAATTATTACTATACCAAATATAATTCTATAAATAGCAAATACTTTATAACTTCCTTTTTTCAAATAATTTAATAAGAACTTAATTACGAAAAGTCCTACTATAAAACTAGCTAAAATTCCAGCTACAAAAGCCGCATCAAAGACAAATGAACTGATATTAGCTAAAGCTGCTGCTAAAGTAATTGGTGCTGCAAGCATAAAAGAAAACCTAGCTGCACTTTCTCTATCTAGTTTAAGCATTCTTCCAACTGTCATTGTAATTCCAGAACGAGAAACTCCTGGAAATGCTGCTGCAATAGCTTGTGAAATACCAATTAAAATTGATTGCTTTAATGTGATATCCTCATATTTAACTTCTGATTTTGCTTTTTTATCAACTATGTATAAAACAATACCCATAACAATTAAAGCAACTGCTATAAATATCATTTGTACATTCAGATTGTCTCCAATGATTTTTTCGCTTATTTTATCCAATACTAAACTTAAAATTCCTGCTGGAATTGTAGCTGCAACTAAATACCAAAATATCTTGCCATCAGTTGAGTCTTCTTTTTTGATAGCCTTTTTATATCCACCAACAATTAAATTTATCCAATCTTTGAAAAAATAAATTCCTATTGCAAGTAAAGTTCCTATATGTAGTGCCACATCAAAAGATTCTGGCATTTGTTCCCAACCTAATAACCATGGAAAAACATTTAAATGTCCTGAACTTGATATTGGTAAAAATTCTGTAAGTCCTTGGACAATTCCTAATATAATAGCATGTATAATACTCATTTTTTTATTCCTTTCTATTGTTCAATTTTATTTATATTCTTAATTTACTAATGAATATCTTATTAAAGTTCTTTTAAAACATGATATAAAGTTTCCTTTATATAAATAGCAGATGTTAATGGTGCTACTTTTCCTGGTAAAGATAAAGCCCAAATCAATTTCAAATCTTTTTCTTTAGCTGCTTTTCTATCAACTCCACCTGGATTAGATGCTAAATCTATAATAACTGCATCTTTATTTACTAATTCTAATCTATCTTTGTCTAGTATTTGGAATGGAATTGTGCTTATTATTATTTCAAATTCTCCTAAATGTTCATTTAAATTATTTAGATGAATTGGTTCATATCCATAAGCTTTTATCCAAGCTATATCTTCATTTTTTCTAGCCTCACAATAAACCTTAGCGCCTATTCCATCAAGCATTTTTGCTAAAACTTTTCCAATTCTACCAAATCCCATAATTAAGACTTTACTACCATGCAAAGTTTTTTGAGTTTCTTCCATAGCAATTTGAATAGTTCCTTCTGCTGTAGCTATTGTGTTTAAAACAGTAAATTCTTCTCTTTTTAATAAATCAATATATTGTATATTAGATTGTTCCAATTTTCTTTTGGTTTCTTCTACAATATTACCTGCAATTAAAGTTTTTCCCGAAATGCAAGAAATAAATTCATCAACATTAAGTTTTATATTACTAAATGGCATTGATAAATTTTTTCTATCACTTGATAATGGTATCGGTCCTACTACAACCTTTGAATT
Organism: uncultured Clostridia bacterium; assembly: GCA_934141445.1. GTDB lineage: Bacteria > Bacillota > Clostridia > TANB77 > CAG-508 > Scatovivens. The sequence goes on from CAKPCF010000017.1 coordinate 21,608, forward strand.
TTTTACAGTTTCTGTAACTGTTGGACACATTTCAACTTTTTCTATTTTTTGCAAATCTTCTGACATTTCTAGCCCATAAGTATAAACTGTATATCCATCTTTTACTAGCATTTCAATAAGTTTAACAATTCGTAGGTCTCCGCCTACAACAGCTATTGATTTTTCCACTTTACTTTCATTCCTTTCTATGCTTTTGTATTTATAATATATTATATTTTCTTTTGAATTATTTATGTATCAATTATGATGGTGTTCCATCATCTTCTTGCTTTGTTCTTTCTATACCTTCTTGGTCTATCGCATTAAGCATTTCTTGATACTCATCTTTTTCTTTCAATTGTTTTAACTTTTCTTGATTTATTATTTCACTAACTCTTTCTATTGTTCTTTGTCTTGTTGTATTTTCACTTATATCTTGTATTAAAGAATATGTATCTTCCAAATACTCCTGTGTTGCTTTTTCTTGATTTACTAGAATATGTGATTCTTCTAATTCTTTTACTTCTTCTTCAATTTCTTTTCTTCTATCTTTTTCTGACTCATCATCCATTTTAACAGAAACAGTTATAAGTTCCTTTATTTCTTGAAAAGCTTTTTCTTTTGTAGCTCTTTTTAGTAGTCTATGATCTAACTCAATTGATTTATTTAAAAATTCTAAAGCTTTATCTTTTTCACCTCTTCTTGCATAAATTCTCGCCAATTGATAATAAGACATAGCTTCTAAGTTCTTATCATATAAGCTTTCTTTAAAATATTGTTCCGCCAAATTATATTCTTTTTCAATTAAAGCTAATTGTCCTAAATTATATTTTGTTCCCCATAGTTTATGATTTATTGACGCAGCTCTTTCATACATATCCTTAGCCATTTGAAAATCATTTAATCTTGTATATACAATTCCGAGATTATAATACAATTCAAAATCTGCAGGTCTAAATTTTAAAGCATTCTCATACACACTAGCTGCCTCTTTAAACCTTTCTTGTTCACAAAGCATATCTCCTAGTAAACAAGATGCTTCATACATATCTGGTTTATTCCTAACTAATTTTTCAAGCATTTCTATTGCTTCATCTTTTTTCCCTAAATCTCTTAATAATTCAGAAATTTTATAATATGAATCATAGTCATTCTTTTTTAAATCGATAGCAGTTACATATTCATCAATTGCTTTTCGCATTCCACCTTCTTTTTCATAAATAACAGCTAATAATTTATGAGCATAATAACTATCTGGATATTTTGAAACAAGCTTGCTTAAAATAGCTTTTGCACCTTTAGTATCTCCTATAAAATTCAAACAATTTGCCAAAAAAACATTTAAAATTTCTGAAAAATTTATTTCCTTCCATTCTAGATATATAATTAAAACTGGCAATATAATAGACAACAAATATCGTAAGCTTCTAAAAAAGAAGTTTGCCTTTATTCTTAATTTTATTTCAAAAAAACTAATTGCTATTCCAAATCCCTGCAATGTCAATAATATTATATAATTAGAGTCATCTTTTCTGATTATTTTGAAAAAGATAATGATAAATAAGGAAAAAGCTAGTAAACTAAATATTACATTTTCAAGCAAATTATTTCCTCCATTCCATATTCACATTTTCTTAAACTTTTTTGATTATATCATATAGAATCTTTCAAAACAAGATTTTTAAGCATAAAAAAACTCTATTGTTAAATAGAGTTTATTTTAAATGTTTCATTGCTTCTGATATTATTGCTTTTTTAGCATCTTCTAAATTCATATTGATTGTTGCTCCAGCAGCTCTTATATGTCCTCCGCCACCAAACATCATACAAACTTCTGATACATCAACATAATCATTTGATCTAAGTGAAATTTTAAAACCTTTATCTCTTTCATGTAAAAATATTGATATTTCAACGCCTTGAATATTTCTTCCAATTTCAACTATACCTTCATGGTCTCCAGGTTTCATATTTACTTTTTCATCATCTTCTTTTGTTATATATGTAAATGCAATTTTTCCATCAGCAAAAAATTCTAATCTATCCATTGCCATTTTCTGAATTTCAAATTTAGCAGGTGTCATAATCATCATTGATTCTCTATATATTTTAGAAACATTAACACCTTTTGATAATGCCCAAGCTGCAAATTCAAATGTTTCAGTTGTAATATTACTATTTCTAAAACCATTAGTATCTGTAATAATTCCTGTTAATAAACAAGAAGCAATATCTTTTGTTATCTCAATATTTAAATATTCAAAACTTGAAACTAAAATTTGAGCACAAGCTGGTGAAACTTGGTCAGCTATATTATAATCTGCAAACATTGCATTTTTTCCATGATGGTCAAATTCTACTGTTACTTTTGCATTTTCAAAATATTTATGAAAAATACTATTTACTCTTTTTAATTCTGGACAATCTACAACAATTGCCATATCATATTCTTCTAAGCTTCCTTCAGTTTTTATATTTTCAACTCCAGGTAAGAAATTAAAATTTGCTGGGTATTCCTTCATTATAACTTCTGCTTTTTTTCCCATATTTTGAAGTGCTAAGCACATGCCTAAACTGCTTCCAACTGCATCTCCGTCAGGGCTTTCATGTGCTAAAATAACAAATGTTTCTGCATTATTTATTTCTTTTAAAATCTCATCTAATGTCATCTATTTGTCTCCTTCTTCATTTTTCTTTAAATCTTTTGTAATATTTTTTAAAATTTCATCAATTCTAGAACCATATTCTAATGACTCATCAAATTCAAATATCAATTCTGGAGTTGTTCTTAAGTTTACTCTTTTTGCAACTTCACTTCTAATATATCCACTTGATTGTTTAAGAATTTTAAGATTTTCTTTTTTGCTCTTTTCATTTATCATACTAACATATACTTTTGCAAATCTTAAATCAGGTGTTGTTTTAACTCCTGTTACACTTATAAGTCCTGTTAAATGAGGATTTTTTAATTCTAAAGAAATTATATTGCTAATTTCTTTTTTTAATTCCTCATCAACTTTATACATTCTATTACTCTTACTTGGCATATATTTACATATATAGAACATAATCTAAATCTTAATATACTAGGAAGTTCCTAGTATATTAAGACAAATATTTTAATTATACTAGTTCTATATAATTTCTCCTTTCTTAGAACTATTTTACTTCTTCCATAACATAAACTTCTAAAATATCATCTTCTTTTATGTCATTGAATTTTTCAATTTGTAAACCACATTCATATCCTGTTGATACTTCTTTAACATCATCTTTAAATCTTTTTAAAGATATAAGTTTTCCATCATGTATAACTATATTATCACGAATTATACGAATTCCAGCATTTCTAGAAACTTTACCACTAGTTACATAAGCACCAGCAATTGTTCCAACATTTGAAACTTTGAATGTTTGTCTTACTTGAGCTGTACCAATTACAACTTCTTTGTAAACTGGGTCTAGTAATCCCTTCATTGCAGCTTCAACATCATTTATTGCATCATAAATTACAGAATATGTTTTAATTTCAACTTTTTCTTTATCTGCTATTGATTTTGCAAGTAATCCAGGTCTTACATTAAATGCAATAATAATTGCATTTGATACTTTTGCAAGTGTTACATCTGATTCTGTAACTCCACCAACATTTGAATGAATTACTGATACTTTTACTTCATTATTAGATAGTTTTTCTAATGATTGTTTTAAAGCTTCAACAGAACCTTGAACATCTGCTTTTACAATTAAGTTCAATTGTTTTAAGTTTTCACTTTCAATCTTATTGAATAAATCATCTAATGTTACTGCACTACTCTTTGAAAGTTCTTTTTCTCTTTCTTCAATTCTTCTCTTTTCAATTAAATGTTTAGCAGTTTTTTCATCTTTAACCTCATAGAATATATCTCCTGATTGAGGTACTGATGTTAGACCTGTAATTTCAACTGGTGTTGATGGTCCTGCTGATTTTACTTTTTTACCTTTATAGTCTTGCATTGTACGAATTCTACCAATTGTTGAACCAACAATAATTGTATCTCCAACATCTAGTTTTCCTCTTTGTACAAGCATAGTTGCAACTGGTCCTTTATTCTTATCTAGTTTTGCTTCGATAACAGTACCTTTTGCTTGTTTATTTGGATTAGCTTTTAACTCTAACATATCAGCTTCTAGTAATACCATTTCTAATAAGTTATCAATACCTTCATGCTTTTTAGCAGATATTGGAACATATATTGTAGAGCCACCCCATTCTTCTGGTACTAACTCATATTTCATCAATTCTTGTTGTACTTTTTCAAAGTTAGCATCTGGTAAATCCATCTTATTTACAGCAACTATAATTGGGATATTAGCTGCTTTAGCATGGTTAATAGCTTCAACAGTTTGAGGCATTACACCATCATTTGCTGCAACAACTAGTATAGCAATATCTGTAATCATAGCACCTCTTGCACGCATACTTGTAAAAGCTTCGTGTCCTGGTGTATCTAAGAAAGTAATATCTCTTCCATTTATTTTTACTTGATAAGCACCTATATGTTGTGTAATACCACCAGATTCACCTTCAATTACATTAGTGCTACGAATTGCATCTAATAAAGAAGTTTTTCCATGATCTACGTGTCCCATTACAACTATAACAGGTGGTCTTGTTTGTAATTCTTCTTCTTTATCCTCTGTTTCATCGATTAAGATATCTTCATCTGTAACAATATTTTTCTTTGTTGCATTTATTCCATATTCTTGAGCTATTAAATATGCTGTATCAAAATCTAATTCATTATTGATAGTAGCCATAATTCCTAAATTTAATAATTTCTTAATTACATCACTACTTGTAATCTTCATTTCAGAAGCTAAGTCTTTTACTGTTATTGTTTCAGGAATTGTTATTTCTGTAAGTTTAAATATTTTTTGCTTATTTCTCTTTTCATTTTTTTGAAGCTTCTTTTTACTTCTTCTACCTCTTTCTGTACTTAAATCATAATAGTCTAGCATGTCTCCTTCACTAAACATATTAGATAATTTATTTTGTTTCTTTAAACTCTTTAATTTTCCTGAATCAAAATCATTTGAATCATTTTTCTTTGTTTTTTTAGGTTTTTGTTCTTCTTGTTTTTGATTTTGTTTCATTTTTTCTTTGACTTTATTGCCATATTCCCTAACATTTTCTTTTTCAGGAATCTCTACTTCTATAATATCTTTAATCTTTCTTTCAATTCCTCTTTCATTGCTTCTCTCATTTAAATCACGTCTTTGACCATTTCTATTATCATTTCTGTTTTCATTTCTATTATCATTTCTGAAACCATTATTTCTTCTTTGATTATTGAAGTTATTACCTTGTTCATTATTTTTATTATAACCATTATTATTTCTATTATAATTATTTCTATGAGAAAAACCATTATCTCTTCTATCGTTATTGTAGTTTCTTTCTCCATTGTTATTTCTGTCATTATTGAAACTTCTGTCTCCATTATTATTTCTGTCATTGTTATAATTTCTTCCAAAGTTTCTGTTGTTTTGTGAGTAAGGTTGTTTTCTATCATCAAATCTTTTTTCTTCATTTCTTCTTTCTTCTGGTTTCTTCTCAGTTGTTTTTGTTTCTATTTTTTCTTCACTCACTACAGTTTTAGGTTTTACTTCTGCTGTAACTTTTTCAATTACTTTTTCTTCAACTTTTTTAGTTTCTGTAGCTTTTTCTACTTTCTCTACTTTTTCAACTTTAACTTCTTTTTTCTCTACAACTTTTTCTTTTTTTGGTTCTTCTTTCTTTTTTAATCCAAATAATTCATCTACTGTTAATGGTTTTGTAGGTTTATTTCTATATACTATATTAAAATCCTTATTTCTATTTTTCTCTACAAATCCTACTTCTTTACTTCTTGCTTGTTCTCTTTTTCTTTTATCTTCTTCTAATCTTTTTTGTTCTTCATCTTCATTTACGGTTACAGACCTTCTGATAATGAATGGTTGTTCTGAATTCTTTTTTTCTTTTTTATTTTCCATAGACTCTGTTCTTGAAACTCCTTTAATCAAATTTTCTAACTTATTATTCTTCTCTTATGTATTTACTTTTAATAGCTTCAGCAAAGTTTTTATCTTCAATTGCAATTATTGCTTTATTTACTTTTCCTATTGCTTTACTATTATCAAAAATTGTTCCGAAAATTATATATGGTACATTATTTTTTTGAGCAATATCTAATATTTTCTTTTTACTTTTTTCTGAAGTATCTTCTGCAATGATAAGTAATTTTACTTTTCTTTTTGATATTTTTTCCAATACTGCTTCTGTTCCAAATGAAATCTTTCCAGCTCTCGTACAAAGACCTAATAAACCATATATTTTATTTTCCATTGATTGTACCTCTTATTTCTTCGTAAAACTCATTTTGAACAGGAATTTCTAAAGTTCTTTCTAATCTTTTTGACTTTATAATCTTATTTAAGCATTCCTCTTTTTTACAAATGTATGCCCCTCTACCATTTTTCTTTCCTGTTAAATCTATTTCTATATTTCCTTCAACTGTTCTAACAATTCTTAATAAATCCTTTTTTTCTCTTTGTTCATTGCAAGAAATACATCTTCTTAATGGTTGTTTTTTCAAGTTTTTCACTCTCCTAAATAATATAAATATTATTCTTCAACATTCTCATTTTCTTCATTAGCTTTTTGAGCTAACATTTCTCTAAATTGTGTTTCTGATTTAATATCTATTTTCCAATTAGTTAATTTTGCCGCTAATCTTGCATTTTGTCCAGATTTACCTATTGCTAATGATAATTGATCATCTGGTACTATAACTTGTGCAAATTTTTCCTCTTCTTTTGCATCAACTGCCATAACTTGTGCTGGTAATAATGCAGCAGCAATATATATTGATGGATCTTCATTCCACTCAATAACATCAATTTTTTCACCATGTAATTCATTGATAATATTTTGAATTCTTACACCTTTTTGTCCAACACAAGAACCTACTGGATCTATATTTTCATTTTTTGAATAAACTGCAACTTTACTTCTTGAACCAGCATCTCTTGAAACACTTTTAATTTCGATTAGACCTTCATAAATTTCTGGTATTTCAAATTCAAATAATTTTCTTACAAAATCAGGATGACTTCTTGAAACTATTACTTGTGGATTGCCTTTTATTTCTTTTTTTACAGATACAACATATCCTCTAATTTTATCATTTACTTTATAATGTTCTGTTGGCACTTGCTCTTTTGCTGTCATTATACCTTCTAATTTTCCTAAGTCTAAAACAACTAATCCATCATCTACTTTTTGAATAATACCTGTAACAATTTCACCTGTTTTATCATGATATTCATTATATATGATATCTCTTTCTGCTTCTCTTATTTTTTGTACTACAACTTGTTTTGCTGTTTGTGCTGCAATTCTTCCGAAATCTTTTGGTACAATTTCTAAATCAACTGTTTCGCCAATTTGAGCTTCAGGATTTATTTGTCTAGCTTCATCAATTCCTATTTCCAATAATGGATCTTCTGATTTTTCAACAACTTCTCTTACAGAATAAATATGAATATCTCCTGTTTCTTGATTGATTGTAACTTTAACATTATCAACTGAATCAAAGTTTTTCTTGTATGCTGAAACTAAAGCTCCTTCTAGTGATTCAATAAGATAATCTTTTTTTATTCCCCTTTCTTTTTCTAGTTCGTCCATTGCTCCAATTAGTTCTTTAACATCAATGTTCTTCATTTTTCTAAATTCCTCCCTTACCATTCATATATAGTCTTTGCTAATGCTATATTTTTTAAATCTATATTGATATTTTTATTATCCATCACTAATATAATTTCATTATCATTATATTCTTTCAAAACACCAATTAACTCTTTTTCTTTGTCAATTGCTTTAAATAGTTTTACGCTTATTTCATTTCCTATTTGTTTTAAGAAATGTTCTTTTTTTCTTAAAACTCTCTCTAAACCTGGTGAAGAAACTTCTAAATAATATTGTTCTTTTATGTAATCTTCTTCATCTAATATATCTGTAATAGCATTATTCACTATTTCACAATCATTTATGTCTATAGTTCCATCTTTATCAATAATAATTCTTAAGTAATAATCCTTTCCTTCTTTCACATATTGAACATCATATAATTCATAGTTCAAATTCTCAATAATTGGCTTTAGTTTGCTTTCAACTTTATTTTCAATGCTATTTGTAGCCACAGATACACCTCCTACTAACCAGTTTTACAAAATGAAGAGTGGGATAATTCCCACTCTTCGTGTAAACATTTTTAAGATATTTATATTTTACCATTAAAATCAAGTAATTGCAAGTGTTTTTTTATTTTTATTGCATTTAACTTTTCACTTGACGATTTTAGTATATTATCCTATTTAATTTTAAAAATTCAATCTAATATAGCTGAAGTATCTACATATTCTATAATTCTGTTAATTTCATTTGTCATTGTGTCTTGATATACTGGCTCACTTTCTTCTTCTGGCAAATCATAACCATATTTATTTAAGAAGCGATATGTTTCTATTTCTATTAGTTCTTGTTTTGTAACTTTCTTCAAATCAATTGGTAAATTTTTAGCTTCTTTCTTTTCTATTATTTCCTGTACTTTACTATCTGAAATAACAAAATTTTTCTTTAATTCTTGCTCTAAAGCAATTAAATCGGCTACATCATCCTCAACTAATTCATCATCTTCATTATCATTTCTAAACATTTCAATTTCTGCTACAAGCTCATGAATACTATAATTTTTAGATAATTCTAATTTTTTTGAAAGAGTTTTTCTTATTGCATTTTGTCTCACTTCTATTTGCTCTAACATATATTCATCAATTTTATTTCTTCCAGTAAACATACCTATAATTCGCTTTATCGCACTCTTCTCTTCTATAATCTCTATATCATCTTTTAATTTTTTTAGTTCAGCCTCGCCCCTAATATTTAATATAGTTTGAGCTATGCCACGCTTTAATTCATTTTCTTCAACTATAGCCATCTCATCAAATCTAGTTATTCTAGATTTTCCAATAAGCGTTTTGGGATTATTCAAGTAATTCATTAAAGTACTTATTTGAATATTGATTTTTGAAATTTCTAATAATTTTTGGTCTAATATTATTCTATCAACTTTTTCACAAACTTCATTGACTTTTTCTTGTATTGCTATTATCTTTTCTTTCAATTCCTCTGCTATTTTTTTCATTTCAAAACAATTATTTAAAGCAGAATATGTTGTTCCTAGATTTCCAGCAATCTTTGCATAACTTTGTTGTTTTGATATAAGTATTTCTATCTCTTCTATAATATTTTGGACAGAAATCAAATTTTCTTCGCATTCTTCTTTTACCATATTAGTAATTTCTTCTAAATTTTTCTCATCTTTTTCTTCCTGTTTTTTCTTAATCTCAGCTTCTAATTTTTCCATTTTAGAATTATTTATATCATTTGCAACCTTTGCTTTAGCTTGATATTGCTCTTCAAGTTCTTTACATTCAGACATCAAATATACAGCAAGAGATTTCTTCCAATTAGTTATAAACTCACTCTCATCTCTTCTTTTTTTGAATACAGTAGTTGCATTTTCTTTTAAATTATCTAGTTCCATATTGACTCTATCAATATTCTCTAGCTCTTCTGTTTTCTCTTTTTCTGAAATTCCAACTTGCTCTTTTTTTTCTAATTCACTCTCGTATTTGCTAACAAGCTGTTCAAGCTTTCTAACATTTTCATAATTACTTTTATTAGTTTTTTCAAGCTCTACACATTTTTTTATTTTTTCATTTATTAAATCAGCATTTGTAACAAGATATGTATATAATCCTGTTTTTTCAATTTCATTCATTTTAACTAATTCTTGTTTTTCTATGTATAGATTATATATTTTTAAAACTTTTCCATTTGCTAATTCTTTTTGACCAGCTTCTTCAATTTTCTTTAACTTTGTAAATGGAGAAATTATGATTTCTTCTTCAACAGTTGTATTTCCAAGAACATTTTCAAGTTCAATATATGGTATATTTCTATCACCAATTATATTTATGAGAACTGGCATATCATATTTGTTGCTTTCCATCAATTCAATCTTTTCTTTATGTGCTGTTGCAAAAATAAATTTATCTATATAAACTTCATTTTTTATTTTATTCACTTCTTCAAGACTAGTGTATTTAGAAAAGCTCCAATCTTTTTTGTCAATTTTTTTATAATACATTTTCAAAATTATTGAATATACATTTTTTAGAGTTTGTATATTTTTTATAACATTCATCTTGCTATATAAATTTTCATCTTTTTCATTGTCCGAAAATTGCTTAATATCAATTTCAGCATCACTCACAAGCATCATATTTATAATATTTTTTGAAAATGTTTTATATAGTCTTAATACTTCAATTTCTTCATTTGTTAAATCTTTTTCCATATATGAAATCACCTCATATTTTATTCGGTATAATTTTATCATTTATATATTTTTTTTGCAACAAATTCATAACAATTTATAAAATAAAAAGAATTCCAGTAAAATTAAACACTGAAACTCTTTTTTTATATTATTATTATTTTTTTACCAGCCTGATTTATCTGTCCATTTCAAACTTGATAATGGTGACCAATTTATTATATTATCATTTCCAGCTAGATATAATTTCTTTAACTTTCCATTTTTATTTAAATTCGCTAATATTTCCAAATTATTATATGTTTTTGTACTTCCATCACTGTCTATATAACTTGAAGTATCTGAAATTGTATTATTACTTAAATTTAGTTCTTCCAAATTCTTTAAATTTTCTAGAGGTTTTAAACTACTTATATTGTTATTATTTAAAGTTAATTTTTGTAAATTATTTAAACCTTCTAATCCTAATACAGATTTAACATTTGAATACTTTAAATCTATATCTGTAAGATTTTTACAATTCTTTATCGCACTAATATCTAAAATTTTACTGTTATACTTAACTTCTAATTTTTTTAGATTTGTAAAGTTTTCTATTCCATCTAAATTTTGTAATAAACATTTGTCATTAGAAAGACCGCTTAAATATAATTCTTCAACATTTGGCATTTCATATTTTAAATATTCAGAAAGACTAGTAATTTCCATTAGGGCTGTCCTTGTAAATTTCAAAATTTTTACATTAGAAATATTTTTCAAACTTTCGAAAAATTCATTAAGAAATTTTTGTGTTTTATCTGCTTTTGGAGCAGCCACATATGCTTCAAGCAAATCCAGTGAATTTTCTGCAAATATCGGTAGTGCAAATCCCATATGAACGTTAGTTATAGTATTGGGTAAATATACATTCACATATAACCCTCTTATCATTGCTTCTTGTAATGATGTATTCCTTAAATCAATTGATTCTCCTAAATTTCCTATTGATGGTCCCCAACATCCAATGCACAATTTCTTTAAATCAGTCAGATTTTCTAGACAACGATATACTTCCAAACTTGAGCAGTTCAATCCACTCATTGCTCCACTACTATCTCCATACCAATAATTATTCTGACCACCAACTCTAAGTCTCTCAATTGTTTTTACTATATTTTTAAAATCTTCTCCATTTGATACTCTTAAAGTTTTTAGGTTAGTTGCATAGTCATTTAATGGTGTCATGTCCGTTACATTAGTATTTCTTAAATCTAATTCTATCAATTTCGTACACTTTGGATTTGTATATGTGTAACTAAAGCTACCATCTGTATTTTCTATTTTATGGCTCTCTGCCACAAAATCTATTGTTGTTAATGTTGTATTATCTTTTAATGTTAAATATTGTAGTTGTGACATACTTTTTAGTATATTATTTAATTGTTCATTTGTTAATTTAGTGCATCCTTCTAAGTTTAAATGTGTTATTTTTGTATTTCCATATAAATCTGAATATAATTCTTCATAACTAACTTGACTTGGAGTATAATAATTAGATACATTATAAACATTTCCCGTTAAATATTTCACAGGAATTTTATAATTTGGTGAACATATATCTAATATATTAGATATCAAATTTACATTCATATTTTTACTGCAATTTTCTAAATACAAATATTTTAGACTGATATCATTTACAAAGTAAGTAACATTAGATAAATTCGAATTACCATTCAAATTAACTTGAAACAATTTTGTTTTATTTGCTAAAGTTGATATTGATGTTCCTGTTATTGCATCTTCTCCACTTTCTATTCCAGATTCATTTGTTATTGTACCTAATTTATTGCCTACTCCACATAAATAAGTAATTTTATTCATATTATACATTCCATCTAATGATATAAGTTTATTATGTTCACATCTTAATAATATTAAATTTGTATAATCTTTAATTGCTGTTAAATCTCCTGTAATATTATTATGATTTATAGATAAATATTTTACTGCTTTTTTAGTTGTATCTGACAACTCTGCTAATGGTGTTAATTTTGTTATTGTTTTTGATGATTTTATAACATACATTGAACTACTAGTATCATAATCTTTATTAACATCAATATCTGATTCATATCCTGTCTTTCCTGCTATAGAAAGATACTCTAAATTAGAAAAATTTGCATCTTTTATATCTCTACACAATGTTTCTAATTCATTATCATCTATATTAT
>CAKPCF010000018.1 GCA_934141445.1 uncultured Clostridia bacterium
GGTTATAGAATATTGTGTAATGATAACAGAAAAATAATTGAAACATTTTTAGAAAAGATAGAAAATATCTTAAAAGAAAATACTACAGAAACATTAGTAAGTAAATTAGAAAAAGATAAAGAGAAAATAAACAAGAAGCTTGATAATCTTTTAGAATTAAATTTAGAAAACTATGTAAAAAAAGAATATTAAATATATAAATTATTTTTATGAAAAATTAGTAGAAAAAAGAAGAGGAGAAATAAAATGAATGAAAATTATTTTATAATTCATGGCTCATTTGGAAGTCCATTTGGAAATTGGTTTAGTTGGTTACATGATTTTATAGAAGATGATGGAAAGCAAGTGTATGTTCCAAACTTTCCAATTGGAGTAGGATATCAAAATTATGAAAATTGGAGTAAGTTGCTAAAATATTATTTAGATTTAGGACTTATAAATGAAAATACAACTATTATAGGACATAGCATAGCACCGATATTTATATCAAAATTTCTAGTTGAAAATAAAGCGAAAGTTAAAAAGTTAATATTCGTATGTGGCTTTAATAATTATCTAGGAATAAATGAAGAATATGATAATGTTAATGAATCAATGTTTTTTGATAACTTGAAAGATGTAAAACAATATGCTAATGAGATAATTTGCTTCTATTCGGATAATGATCCATATGTAAGATATGAAGTGGAAAAAGACTTTGCAGATATGGTTGCAACAGAACAAGTTTTAATACATAATGGAGGTCATATCAATAGTGAAAGTGGATATGATACATTTGAAGAAATAGTAAGTTATCTATAAAAATCAAATATCAAAGAAATTAAGATAAGTACATCATTATGAAGAACCAGGAATAGATATTATTCCACTAATCAATGAAGAGGATTTATATATTAAAGATTAGATAGAAGTATAATTATAAAAATTATTTTTGAGGTGCAATATGTATAATAAAGATGAAATACTAAAAAAAGTAGACATTTTGTATAATATGTGGAAAAAAGGTTGTCTTGGTGGTGAAGTTATGCCAGAAGATGCAAATCCGCATTTAGAAAAATCTTCAAAAGAAAACTATATTTATTTTACATTACCAATGGCATTAAACTATCAAAGGAATTCATATAAATTATGGGAAAGTGCTTTGAGTACATATAATGATAAAGAAACTAATTTTGTATTTAATCCTAAAATATGTTTAGATAAGACTTTTGAAGAGATTCAATATGCACTTATAAAATATAAAATAGCATTACAAAAACAAAAGCAAACTGAAATATGGATATCTTTATGTAAAACATTTGTAGAATTATATGATGGAGATATTAGAAATTTATTTGATTCATTAGATAATGACATTGATAAGATAAAAAATTTTATACAAAAAGAAAATAAGAAGAAATTTCCATATTTATCTGGAACAAAAATATGTAACTATTGGTTATATGTGATATATCAATATACAGACAGAAAATATAAGAATATTGATAAATTAACAGTTGCACCAGATACACATGTAATACAAGCAACACATAAACTAGGTTTGATAACTGATGAAGAATTAAATAAAAGTGATGTACAACTTATAGTAGTTGACAGATGGAATGAAATATTTAAAGATACTAAGTATAAGCCTATTGATATACACACACCACTTTGGTTGTGGAGTAGAAATGGTTTTAAGGAGATTGAATAAAATGAAAGTATTATTTGCGACAACAAATCCAGCAAAAGTAAAAAAATATGCAGAAAAGTTAAAAGAGAAGAATATAGAAGTATTAACTATTAAAGATTTAGGAATAAATTTAAAGCCAGAAGAAACAGGAAAAAATGCCATAGAGAATGCTTATATAAAAGCAAAAGCATATTATGATAAAACAAAAATTACAACTATAGGTATGGACAATAATTTGTATATAGAAGAATTGCCAGAGGAAAAGCAACCAGGAACTCATGTAAGAAGAATAAATGGAAAAGAACTAAATGATGATGAAATGATTGAATATTATTGCAACTTAGTTAAAGAATATGGTGGAAAACTGACAGCAAAATGGGTATATGGAATGGTAATATATAATGGAAAAGAATCAAAGGAATATAGTTGGAGTAAAAGTCATTTCTATTTTGTAGACAAACCTTGTGAAAAAAGAAATGTAGGTTATCCATTAGACTCTATTTCAATTATGCCAGAATGCAACAAATATTTTGTCGAGCTAACTGAAGAAGATAAAAATAGAAATAAAGAAAATTATAGAGAAGATGATGTTATTGACTTTATAGTAAATAGTGTAGTAGATAATAGTAATATGATGTGAAATTGAAATATAAATTTTAGGAGGTATATAAGATATGAATGAAACATATAACTTTTTAAAAGAAAAAACTAAGGTTAATTTTGTAAGTACTGTTAATGGAAATAAACCAAGTTGTAGACCATTTGGAGATCCAATTTTGTTTGATAATAAAATTTATGTTATAACAAATAGAAAAAAGAATGTATCAAAACAAATTTCAGAAAATAATAATGTTTGCATTGTTGCTTATGATAATAAAAATTGGATTAGAATTAACTGTCAGCTTATTGATGATAGTAATAATATAGAGGTTAAAAAGGCTGTTATTAAAGAATTTGATTGGGCAATAGAAGCAGGATATACATTAGATAATCCAGATTTTCAAATTTTATATATGGCTAATGTTGATTCAACAATTTATAATGAGGATGGGGATGTAATTGCTAATTATAAATTTTAGTAATTTATTTATAAATTTATCATTTAGAGAGGAATTTTATGAAAATAGGAATAGATATAGATGGTGTTATTTTAGATTATGAAAGAGTGTTAAAGACATATGGAGATTTATATGATTTTATAGAATTGAAAAAAACAGGAATTATAAATAGAAACGAACATTATTTAAGAAATAGATATAATTGGACAGAGGAAGAGAGAAAAAATTTTATAGATAAATACTTTTTAAAATTATCAAAACAAACACCACTAATACCAGGTGCAAAAGATGTAATTGACATGTTAAAAAAAGATGGTAATGAACTTATTATCATTTCAGCAAGAGGTATAACGATAGAAGAAATGAAAGATACTGCAATAGAAAGATTTAAGGAAGAAGGACTTTCATTTGACAAATATTATTGGAAACAAGAAGATAAATTATCGATAGCTCAAAAAGAAAATATTGATGTAATGATAGATGATTCGTATGATGTATGTAGAAAATTGTCTGATAATGGAATAAAAGTGATATACTTTAGAGATAAAGAGATGAAAAAATTAGAACAAAATAAATATTTGAAAGAGGTAAGTAATTGGGGAGAAATTTATAGATATATAAAGGAGATAGAGAAAAATGAAAGTACTAATTGGAACTAAAAATCCTGGAAAAATAGAAGGAGCAAAACAGGCATTTGAAAAGTATTTTGAGAATGTAGAAATAGAAGGTATATCAGTAAGTTCAGATGTTGGTGACCAGCCAATAAATGAAGAAATATTTCAAGGTGCAAAAAATAGAGTAAAAAATTTAAAAAAATATGCTATTACTAATAAGATAAAAGCTGATTTTTATATATCAAGTGAAGCTGGAATTACAAATTTGTTAGGAGAATGGATTGATATAAATGCAGTGGTTATAGAGGATATGAAAGGATTCCAAAGTGTAGGAATAAGCCAAGGTTTTCCGATTCCAGAAAAATATGTAGATGAGATAAAAGAAACTGAACTTGGAAAGGTTATGGATAAAATATTTTCTGAAAAAGAACTAGGAAAAGGGAAAGGTGGAATTAGTTTTTTGACTAAAAATGAAGTGTCAAGAATTGATCTGACAAGAAATGCATTTATAATGGCTTTAACAAGACATATCAATGGTAATTTATGGAGATAATTTAAATAGGAGGATAAAAATGGTTATCATAGCAGGTTGTTTAATAATAAAAAATGAAAAAATATTGATGGTAAAAGAAGCTAAAAAGCAGTGCTATGGACAATGGAATTGTCCTGCAGGACATGTAGAAGAAAAAGAGTTAATAACAGATGCAGCGATTAGAGAAACTTATGAAGAAACTGGTTGTAAAGTAAAATTAACAGGAGTATTGCCAATAAGTACTGTAATATTAAAAAATGGAGAAACAGCAGTAATGGTAAGATTTATAGCAGATGTGATAGAAGAAAATATCAAATTTGATACAAAAGAGATATTAGATGTAAAGTGGCTTGATTTAAAAGATGTAAAAAAGATGAATAATGAACAATTAAGAGGATATGATACATTTTTGCAAGAATTAAAGGATATTGCAGATAAAAAAATATATCCATTGGATATTTTTGATAGTAAAAAGTATATCAGATAAATATTTCAAATAAAAAACTCGCCGTTCGAAGTGAACGACGAGAAAAATGTTTCACCTGGATAGTATCACACTTTTTTTGAGTTGGATATCAATTATCCTTGAAATAATCCGTCAACTGGCTTTGGGAGAGGCTGTCGATTCCGTTTGCCTCAAGCAGGTTGAATGTATCAATCTTGCGTTTAGCAGAAGGGTCGACTGCCGTAGTGTCTACTGCCATGGAAGAAGCCTTAGCTTTTTCTTTTTCACGTGCAGCCCGAGCTTGTTGCGAACAATGCTTGAAGTGCGAGTACCAACCCATAATGTACCTCCTTGGGGAAGACCCCGATACAAAATAATTGCGGACTCAATTATTATATAACAATTATGTTAATTTGTCAAACAGAACTTAACATAATTTTATATTATTTTTCAACAATTTAGTAGAAAAATAATATTTATATAAATAAGTGTTAAAAATAATCATTGACTAATGTTAAATTTAAGGCGATAATAAAATAAATAAAGGATTATGGAAGGAATGCAAATAAGCATAAAATGAGTTTTTTAGATAAGGTAAAAGAATTGAGGGATAGATTTCTTGGAAGAAAGAGAAAAAGATTAAATGCACCTGGCAAGAATGGTCCTAAAAAGAACGCTACTAAAAAGAATACTACTAAAAATAATGTCAGTAGCAAAAGCGCAAATAAACCAGTATACCGAGAACTACCAAAAACTATAGATCAATATAAATTGGAAGTGAAAACACCACCAATTATGAGTTTAGATACGCCAGAAGGTGCAATAGAGCAATATTTAAACTGCTTATTATACAATAGAAAGAATAACAAGCAGATAAGTAGTTATGGAGCATTGACTAGTATTGGTGGAATGGAGGATACAATGCATCCAGGAAGAAATCAAGAGAATGAAAATATAGTTATAAACAATATAAAAGCAGATTCGAGATATTCCTTATATGCTCAAAATAGTGCCGATGGTAAGCCAGCATTTCATCATGTAATAAAAGGTGCAAGGCGTAGTGAAGCAGAAGTTAAAGAGAGATTATATTTAAATTGTAGAAGAGAAAATGTAGCTTTACTTGCAAATGAATTGCTAAAAGAACTTAATGATATGGATTCATTTTATTTCAAATTTGATGCTGATGCACAAATGCAGAGAACTAGTAGACCAGAAAAATTTGTATTTTATTTGACAGATGATCCTAAAGAATTAGATAGAATAGTAAATGGTATTGAAAATGTAAAAGCAAGAAGACCAGAACTATTTAAAGATTCAAATATAAAGAATCCATTCTTAAAATCATTTGATTTTATATCATATGCTAGTCAACCTCAAACTGATGAATATAAGGCTTTAAATGGAACTACACAAAAAGTTTCTAAAAGTTATAATTCGTTCTTGGCAACAGCACTAAATGATTCATACTATCGAGCAATTAGAGAGACTGTTGCTAGAGATTATAATTTATCAGAAAAAACAATGGGACTAATATTTGATAATTCTGAAATGTATACATTATCTTCTTTAGAAGATGTTATGGAAAATCCGAAAAATAAAAGTATTTTATTTGAAAATATGAAGAAAAATTTACAAATATGTAAGAAAAAAAATCCAGTTTTAGATATAGCTGGTTTACAACTAGCTCAAGCTTTACCAAATCAAGAAAATGTAAACATAGCAACAAATCAACAAACGGGCAATATACGACCAAATCAACATAATGATGTTGAAAGATAAATCACTTCCTATGATAATTTTCATAAAATATTATCATAGGAGGTTTTTTTATGGCAAAAATTATAGTATATAATAATGACACAGATAGAATGGAAACATATTATAAGGGATTATTAGAGGAGATGCCTTATAATACAAATAGGACATTAACAGTAAAAGAATTTAGAGGAGCAAGTAATAGCAATACTTTGTGGACTACCAAAAGAACAATGCAATCTTGGAATTCTCAGAGAAGATTATATGGAGCACCAATTCCAGTTGGATATGCGTTTAGAAGAAGTTGGGAGGGAGGACACACAGGGCAATCACAGCATTATGCTGGTACAGCTTTTGATGTAGGACAGCAGTGGACAAATGCTCAAAGAGCAGCATTAAGAGCAAGTGCACAAAATTCGGGGTTATGGAGTTATGTTGAGCCTGTTAGCATTTCGCCTACATGGGTGCATTTTGACAGAAGACAAAAGCCACCGGCTTGTAGTAGTGGAGGATATCCACTTATAAAAAGAGGAAGTTTAAGTGTATATGTACTAATTGCACAAGATGATTTGAATACTCTTGGATTCGGAGCAGGTTCTTTAGATGGTATCTTTGGAAATAACACATATAATGCAGTTATAAGATATCAAGCTAGTAGAGGCTTAACAGCTGATGGAATAATAGGGTGCAATACATGGAGGTCTTTGCAGGAAAATGTTGTTGGAACTGGAAGAACATCAACAACAATTGACTAAGATATAAGCTTTGTAAAAAATTTATGTAATAAAAAGTAAAAGCTTTTTGGAAAAATTTAAAAAAAGTGTTTGAAAAACATAAAATATAGTATATAATATTATTGCAATATAAAATTCAAAAACAATAGGAATAATTCTAAATTATATTAAACAGAAATAGTTTTGAGCGAATATAAAGAATTTTATTATGAAATATTGGAGTTCGAGGGATTGGCTAAATAAAAAGACTAAAGAAAATGGGAAGATACAATGGATGAATTATTAGAACTAGCAAAAAATGGAGATGAAAAAGCTTTTACTGAATTGATTTTAAATATGAAAAGCGAATTGTATGGTGTTGCAAGAGTAAGATTAAGCAATGAAGATGATATTGATGATGCTATTCAAGAAACGATGATAATAGCATTTAATAAATTAAATACACTTCAAAATAATGAGTTTTATAGAACTTGGCTTGTAAAAATACTAATTAATGAATGTAATCATATTTATAGAAAACAAAAAATGAAAGAAATATTTTGTTTTTATGATACAGAACAAAGTAACTTAATAAAATCTACTTCTAGCATTGATAATGCTATGAGTGACGTTGGTTTTGAAATGCTTATAGAGAAGTTATCTTATGAAGAACAATTGATTTTTAGATTATATTATAAATATAACTACAAAGTAAAAGAGATAGCTTACATATTAAATAAAAATGAAAATACCGTAAAAACAATTATGAGAAGAGCTAAAGAGAAAATAAAACGAGATTATGCAGGAGGTGATAGTTAATGATGCCGAATGATGAAAGAATGCAAACATTTAGAGAAAATGATAATCATTCTCATAAAAATCACGAAGAAGACTTGATTGAAAAAAAACTTGCAGAATATTACAAAAATCAAAGTAATGATGTGCCACCTAGCTTTGAAAATGCAATTCAAACAGCTTTTTCAGATAAACGAAATAAAAATTTTTTACAAATGTTGGCTAGGAAAAACAAAAGAGCAAAAGATTTAAAAGATGCAATTAGAAATTTTAGAAGAATGGCACTTAGAACAACGCAAGTGGCAATTCTAGTTGTTTGCTTATTATGCACAACTCACTTTGTAAATGCAACGAGTTTTTGGGAATACTTATCTGATGTTCTTAATTTAAATACTATAAATGTAAATAATGGTGGAATAGAACAAGCACTTGAAAATGGTGATTTGCAAAATTTATATACAGATTATAAAATGCAAAATGGCATTGGGGTAAAAGCATCATATGTACTAATGAATGAACTAAATTTATATTTAGTATTTGATATAGAAACAGATTTTGATTTGTATGAAGCTGGAATAGAAAACATTTCATTTAAAGATTTGAGAATCACTAATGATAGTGGCGAAGAATTATGGAGTGAAGGAAATTTTGAAAATATACAAGGAAATAAAATTATAATTCAAGATAAAAATCATTTAAAAAATGTAGTATTTATGATTTCAGATTCATTTGCTTCTAGCAATAATTTAAATATAAAGTTTAGTAATGTTATTTTCTATTCAAATGAAGATGATAATAGAAATGAAAGTGATTTGTATGAAAAAGATGTAGAATTTGAATACGAATATTTTATAAGATTAGACAAGTATGTAGATAATAAGAGAGTTGAATATAATGTAGCAAAAAATACAAGTCCAAACATACAAATAGAAAAAGTAATTTTAGATGATACTGGACTAAATTTATTAGTATTAGCTAATGACAGAGATTTTGAATTAGAAACTAATATGTTTACAGACTTAAAATATAATTCTAGTTTTATAAAAGTAACGGATAATTATAAAAGAGAATTAGTAATAAATATTCCAGAAATAAAGGAAAAAGATAATATAAAGATTAGAATAAAAATAGATGATAAAAAATATATATTAGAACTTGAAAAGATGGCGAACTAGCCATCTTTTTTAAGTAGAAAAATAGCTTGAAGATTTTCTTCAAGCTAAATATTATTTATATTATTGCCAACTATAAAATTTAAAGTTGAAAGAAATTGTTACATCTTCGTCACATTCAATTCTAAATTGTACAGCTGATCCATCTCCGATTGGAATTGAATCTATTTTTCTTCTTACATTATCTGACCACATTGTATATACTGTAAATGTTTCATTATAATCACGATATAAGAAAACATATACCATGTGTTCAGGATCATTATCAGAAGCTGTACATTGGAATTCTAAAGCCATATATTTTCCATCCATATAGTAAGCATTTGTGCGATATAATTTTACAAATGATCTATCAAAAGTATTATAAGAACAAGTTGCTATTCCGTCATCACCTGTAGCTGATACTGGTAATGCAAAAAATGATGATAGCATTACAGATAAAATCATTAAAATAAATAAAATCTTTGGTACGGTTTTTAAATTTTTCATAAAAATCCTCCTAAAAATAAAATTAATAATATTTATGTAACACAAATATTGAACATAATATACAATAAAAAAATAATATTTTACAAAAAAGTGAAAAAAGTGTAAAAAATAGTTCAAATTATATAAGCTAAATAGTTTTATTATTAGATTTGCCAAACTATTTAACTTATATATTCATCAATATGTAAAATAAAAAATATTTAAGACTGAGCAATATTACTTATAACTGTATAAATAATCATTTTAGTAGTTGGTCTAAAATCTGTGCTGAAATGAAAATATTTTTTTAACTTTTCTAATTCACATTCAGCATACATTGAGTTAATTGATTTTATTATGTCTGATTTTACATTTGAAGTAGTAGTATAAAACTTTTCAGCTACAATTGGATAAATATTTTTCTCGAAATTATCACATAAATGAGCTTCTTTTTGATATACCATATAAATACTTTCTATCATAAAACCAGTTCCTTTATGATATGGTTTAAAACCAATAGAATAAAGTTCATGTGCAATTCTAGCTCGTAGATTTGCATCATAAGAAAATTTTTCATCAATAACTGTCGAAATTTGTTTAGCTAGATATTGTGCATTTGAATTTTTATTTAAAGCTTTTGCTAAAAAGCGACTTTTCTTTAGTGATTTTTTCAAATCTGAATTGTTTGAAATAACAATAATAGATTCTAAATGATTTTCAATGTTAAATTCTTCTAAATAATCGAAAACTTTTGAATTTTCCATTTTTTCTGTTATTAACATTAAAAAATCGAAATGTGAAGTTTTAAGCATTTTTATCAAATCAGTTTCTTCTGATACAACATGTAATATACGAAAATGTTTATTTCTTTCTAAAAGATAAGTAGAAATTTGTTGAGATAAAACTGCATCTTCACTGTACATTAAAACATCTAACATAGTATCCTCCTATTTTTTATTTATATATTAGAGGAACGGAGTAATTACAAAAGTTTCAACTTTTTGCAAAAAAATATACAATTTGCCAAAAAAAGTAAAATTCTGCTGAAATCCAGCGTTTTTTTCTCTTTTTTTCTTCTTTTTAAAAAAAACGAAAGAATGATGTTAAAATTCAAACATTACGTAAGAGAAAAAGGGGTAGGCGTAGAATTATGAAGAATATTGTCAATTTTAGAATTTTTAAAAGAATGTTTGGACCAAGAAAAGAAGATAGGTTCAAAAGATGTATTTATAGATTGCGAAAGAGCAATCAAATGTTAAGAAAAGAAAACGATTCCATAAGAGCATTTAAACACGATTTTAATAATATTATGCAAGTATTTGGAGCTTATATTAAAACAAATAATATGGAGCAACTAAAAGTTTATTATAGTAAGGTTATGAATGAATGTGAAGAAACCAAGGCTTCTGAAAGCTTTAGAAAAATCATTAGAGAGAATCCAGCAATTTTTACTTTACTATCAAATAAATACAATGTTGCATTAGAAAAGAAAATCAAAATGAATATAGAAATAATGTGTAGTCTTCAAGAAATAAAAGAAGATATTTATGAGATTACAAGAATTTTAGGAATTTTGATAGATAATGCAATAGAAGCTGCAGATGAATGTAAAGACCAAAGGCAAATTTATATTCAGATTTTAAAAGATTATAAAGAGAATCAGAATATATTTATAATTGAAAATACATATAATGATAAAAACATAAACTTGCAAGATATTTATAAAAAGAATTTTACAACCAAAGAGCATAATAGTGGGCTTGGATTATGGAAAGTTAAAAAAATCGTTAGTAAAACAAAAAGCTTAAAATTAAATACATTTAAAGGGGAAGATTATTTTAAACAAAGTTTATATGCAAAATCAAAGGAATAAAATTTATAGTTTATTATTTTATTTTCCTTGAAAAGCATATAATAAAATGATAAAATGCAAATATTAAAAAAGTTTTTATGAAAGGACAAGTTTTAATATGAGTATTTTATTAAAAAATGGAACTGTAATAGATTATGCAAGTAATACAAATGAAAAATTTGATGTACTTATAAACGATAATAAAATAGAAAAAATTGAAAAGAATATTGAAGTTACAAGTGCAGATGAAGTAATAGATTGCACTGACTTATTTATTATGCCTGGAATGATTGACATGCATTGTCATTTAAGAGAACCAGGTGGAGAACATAAAGAAACAATAGAAACAGGATGTCATAGCGCTGTTAAGGGTGGTTTTACAACTATTTGTCCAATGCCAAATACTAAACCAACTCCAGATAGCGCTATTGTTTTAGAAAAAATTATAAATGAAGCTAAAAGAGTAGGATTATGTAATGTACTTCCTTTTTCAAGTGTAACAAAAGGTGAAGAGGGAAAAGAACTTGTAGATTTTAAAGAGCAAAAATTAGCTGGAGCTATTGCTTTTTCAGATGATGGAAGACCAGTAGAAAATGCAAGAATGATTAGAGAAGCAATGATAAAAGCAAATGAAATCGGAAGCTTTATTTCTGAACACTGCGAAGAAAAATCAGTTTCAAGTGGAGCTATAAATGCTGGAAAAGTTGCAGAAAAACTTGGAGTTGAAGGTGTATTACCAGAAGCAGAAGAGATTATGGCTGCAAGAGATATTGTTATTGCTGAAACAAATAATTTGCGTACACATATATGCCATATTAGTACACAAACTTCAGTTAATATGATTAGAGATGCTAAGAAAAGAGGAGTAAAAGTAACTTGTGAAACTTGTCCACATTACTATAGCTTTACAGAAGATGAAGTTTTAATTTCTGGTGTTAATGCAAAAATGAATCCACCTCTTAGAACAGAAAAGGATAGACAAGCAATAATTCAAGGTTTAAAAGATGGAACTATAGATGCTATTATAACAGACCATGCTCCACATACAGAAGAGGAAAAAGCTAAAGGATTAGCATCAGCTCCTAATGGAATAATTGGTTTTGAAACAGCACTTGCTGCAACAATAACTAATTTAATTAAACCAGGCTTACTAAACTATATGGATATGGTAAGAGCAATGTCTTATACACCTGCTAAAATTTTAGGAATTGATAGAGGCAAAATCAAAAATGGCGCAATTGCAGATTTGACAATTTTTAATCCAAATAAAGAATATGTTTATTCAAAAGAAAGTATTGTTTCAAAATCTAAAAATACACCTTGGATAGGAAAGAAACTAACTGGTGAAGTTGAATATACAATCTGTAATGGAAAAGTAGTTTATTCAAACAAATAAATTTTATGGAGGAAGTATAAATGAATGCTATTGATAAATTGATAGAAAAAATAAAAGTTTATGATAATCCGACTGTAATTGGTTTAGACCCTAGATATGAGATGTTACCAGATTATATAAAAGAAAAGTATGGTAAAGATGTAAAAAGTGTTTGTGAAGGAATTTTAGAATATAATAAAAGCATAATTGATAATGTATATGATATTATTCCAGCTGTAAAGCCACAAATAGCTTTTTATGAAATGTTTGGAATAGAAGGAATGAAATGCTTCAAGGAAACTTGTAAGTATGCTAGAGAAAAAGGCATGATAGTTATTGCAGATATAAAAAGAGGCGATATTGGAACAACAGCTGCTGGATATTCAAATGCATATATTGGAAAAACTTTAGTTGGTGAAACAGAAGAAAGTTTTTATGATATTGATTGGGTAACAGTAAATCCATATTTAGGAATTGATGGTGTAAAACCATTTATTGATGATTGCAAAAAATATAATAAGGGAATTTTTATTCTTGTAAAAACTTCAAATAAATCATCAGGAGAATTACAAGATTTAAAATTAGAAGATGGAAAAAAAGTTTATGAAAAAGTTGCTGAACTTGTTAATGAATGGGGAAAAGACCTTATTGGAGAATATGGATATAGCTCAGTTGCATCAGTAGTTGGAGCTACATATCCAATACAAATTGAAGAGCTTAGAAAGATAATGCCACATAGTTATTTCTTAATTCCAGGATATGGAGCTCAAGGAGGAAAAGCAGAAGATATAGCTCTTGGATTTAAAGATGGAATCGGTGGAATTGTAAATGCTTCAAGAAGCTTAATGTGTGCTTATAAATCAGATTTATGGAAAGATAAATTTGCAAAAGAAGATTATGCAAAAGCTACAAGAGCTGAAGCAATTAGAATGAGAGATGAATTAAATTCAGCTATAAAAAATAGAAAGTAATTATTATAAGGAGAGTAATTAGAGCTAATGTTAGAGATAAAAACAGTTAATAAAGGTGCAGAATTAGTATCAATAGTTTACAATGGTGTTGAAAAACTACATGATGGGCAAAATTACTGGAATAGACATAGTCCTATTTTATTTCCAATAGTTGGAAAATTAAAAGATAATAAAACCAAAATAAATGGAAAAGAATTTGAAATGGGACAACATGGTTTTGCAAGAGATATGGAATTTGAAGAGATTTCAGAAAATTCTTATGTTCTAAAATCAAATGAAGAAACTTTGAAGAAATTTCCTTTTGAATTTGAATTATATGTATCTTATGTAGTTGAAGGAAATAAAGTAATAACTAAATACAAAGTGGTAAACAAAAGCAATGATACAATGATATTTGGACTTGGTGGTCATCCAGCTTATGTATGTGAATATACTAGTGGAAAATATAGAATTGAATTTGAAAAAGAAGAAAACAATATTCAAATTGAGCAATTAGAAAATGGTTTGATTTCTAATAAAGAAATACCAACAGAAAAGTATATAAAAGAAAATAGAATATTTTTAGATAAAAATACTTTTGAAAATGATGCAATAATAATGAAAAATTTATCATCAAATAAAGTTTTCTTAAAAACAGAAACAAAGAAAGTATTAACATTTGATTTTACAGATTTTCCATATTTGGCAATTTGGTCAAAACCAGAAGCTAATTTTGTTTGTATTGAACCATGGTTTAATACAGCAGATAAAATTGACTCTAACGGAAACTTTGAAGAAAAAGAAGATTTAATGGAGTTAGAGCCAAATAAAGAATTTAATGCAGAATATAGTGTAGAATTTTTCTAATATAAATCGAAAAATTTTAAGAAGAGGAGATAAATTATGCCAATAAAATTAGATTGTAAAATTTTAGACAAAGAAGAAATTATTGAAGGAATTTATAAATTTACATTAGAAGCTGATGAGATTGCTAAGACAGCCAAAGCTGGAAATTTTATTGAAATTCAAGTTTCTTCAACAGGAGAGCCATTTTTAAGAAGACCAATAAGCATCCATAATATAGATGGAAAAAATATTGAAATAATTTTTCAAGTAAAAGGAAGAGGAACAGAGCTTTTATCTGAAAAGAAAGTTGGAGATAAGATAAATGTTCTTGGTCCACTTGGAAGAGGTTGCTTTACAATTAAAGATTACCAAAAAGCTTATATAATTGGTGGAGGAATTGGTACATATCCTTTGTATGAACTTGCAAAAGAGCTAAAATCTGCAAATGTAGATACAACTATGTATATGGGATTCAGAAACAAAGCTTTAGTTACTTTAGAAAATGAATTTGAAAGTGTATGTAACAAAACAGTAATAACAACTGATGATGGCTCTTATAAACAAAAAGGATTTGCATTAGATGTTTTAAAAGAGGATTGTAAAGCAGAAAAGCCAGATATAATATTTGCTTGTGGTCCATTGCCAATGCTTAAGGCTGTCCAAAAATTTGCAAATGAAGAAAATATTGAATGTGAGATGTCTTTAGAAGAAAGAATGGGCTGTGGTATAGGTGCTTGCTTAGGTTGTGCTGTTAAGGTTATATCAGATGGTGAAGCAAAATATGGACACGTT
This sequence comes from uncultured Clostridia bacterium, assembly GCA_934141445.1. Taxonomy (GTDB): domain Bacteria; phylum Bacillota; class Clostridia; order TANB77; family CAG-508; genus Scatovivens. Next base: position 15,040 of record CAKPCF010000018.1, read on the forward strand.
TGTAAAGATGGACCTGTATTTAAATCAACAGCCGTTGAACTTTAATTGGAGGAACTTATGCCAAGTTTTTTAGTACATATAGCAGTTGCAAAAGAATACATGAGAAAACATAAAAATGATGTAAAAAATGAAGAAGAATTTATAAATGGAACAGTAGAACCAGATTTTACTGACAATAAATATGAAACACATTATCATAATTATGGAAATTCAAAAGTTGGACTAGATTACTTTTTAGAAAATTCAAAATATGATTTGAATTCTGATTTTGGAAAAGGTTATTTTTTACATTTAATTGTTGATTATTTATTTTATAATTATGAATTTGAAGCACAAACTTTATTTATAAGAAAACATCAATTAAAAACTTTTTATAATGATTATGACCGTATAAATAGATTTTTAATAGATACTTATAATATTACTAATCTTTCAGATAAAGTTCAAGAATGTACAGTTTTTTCAAATGAAGAACCTCAAATTTTAAGATTTGATAAAATACAAAAATTTATAAATAAAGTAAGTAATGTAAGTTTTGATGAACAAATAGAAGTTATAAAACAAAATGGAGAACCAATTATGAGGGAGGAAAATATGGATACAAGTGTAAATTTATGTGGAATTGAAATGAAGAATCCAGTTACAGTAGCATCAGGAACTTTTGGATATGGAAGAGAATATTCTGAATTTATAGATATAGGAAAACTAGGTGGAATAATAACAAAAGGAACATCTTTAAAACCTAGACCAGGCAATAAGCCACCAAGAATCTGTGAAACACCAGGTGGAATGTTAAATAGTATAGGGCTTCAAAATCCAGGTGTGGAATATTTTGCTAAAAATGATTTACCATGGCTTAGAAAATTTGATACAAAGATAATAGTAAATGCATGTGGAAGTACAATTGAAGAATATGTCGAATTATGCAAAATTCTAAATGATTTAGATATAGATGGAGTTGAGTTGAATCTTTCTTGTCCTAATGTAAAAGCTGGGTGTCTTGCATTTGGAACAACTTATGAAGGTGTAAAAGAAGTTACATCACAAGTTAGAAAAGTATTAGATAGAAAACCTTTAATAGTAAAATTGACTCCTAATGTTACAGATATAACAATGCCAGCTAAAGGAGCCGAAGATGCAGGAGCAGATGGAATTTCAGCAATTAACACACTTCTAGGAATGAAAATAGACATAAATAAAAGAAGACCAGTTTTAGCTAACAACACAGGTGGATTATCTGGTCCAGTTGTAAAACCAGTAGCAGTTAGAATGGTATATCAAATAGCACAAACTGTTAAAATTCCTATTTTAGGTTTGGGTGGAATTATGACAGGTGAAGATGCAATTGAATTTATGCTTGCTGGTGCAACAGCAGTTTCAATTGGTTCAGGAAATTTTGCTGATCCAGAAACAAGTATAAAAGTAATAGATGGAATAGAAGAATATATGAGAAAAAATAATATTGAAGATATTAAATCTATTATTGGTGATGTAAAAATGAACTAAAATAAAAAAATCTATTGCTAAAAAACATTTTATTGGGTAAAATATAAATAGTATTTAATTTACTAAAGAAAAGGAGAAAATTATGGGGAAAAGTATTCAAGATATGTATTCTAATGTTGTAGCTTTAAATGATGGAGTTACAAAGAAAGATGTAAAAAAGATGTTTATATGGTATGATTTATTTAGCTATGCATTATCATTCCAATTGATTTTTATTTTTGCATATTCTGTAAATTTAAATTATGCTACAACAATGCTTTCAGCAGTATTTATATTGTTAATGGATACAGTATTAAAAAATGTTTTAGAAAAAGATGGAAACGCATATAAAAAATTATCTGAAAGAATGTCATTAGTAAAACTTTGGACTATACCATTACTTATATTAGGAGTAATTACAACAGCTTCAATCATAGTAGTAACATTTGGTTTAATTTAAAAATAATAAAAAACTATTGTAAAAATGTAAGTTCTGTGTTATTATTTTAACATATTAAAAACTGTGAAGAAGAGTAGTAAATTTAAACTATCTATTTAGAGAAAAGAAGTCGTGGCTGTAAGCTTCTTATAGAAAAGAAAATTGAAGTAACTTTGGAGTTGGTAGACTGAAAATAAACTTAAGTTTATCCGCTGATTTAGCGTTAAAAAGATTGAGATATTATTTAAAATAATAATTAAGGTGGTACCGTGAATAATTCGCCCTTTGTATAAAGGGCGAATTTTGTTTATACATAAGACAAATAAAGTTGGAGGAACAAATGGAACGCAAAGACGAAGAAGAAATAGTAGATCCGATTAAACTTGTATATGAGGAAAGAAGAGCAGCAAATGTTGATAAAGACGAAGAAATTGCAATTTTAAGAGCCTGTGGCTATCAAGTGCCAGAAGATGAGGCAAAAATGAATGAATTTGCTGTAAAAATGTTAGATTTCTTAGATAGACTAACTGATGTAGAACGAGGAAAAATAAAAGAACGTGCGAAAGAAATTTCTGAAAGAAGAAAATTACTTAGAAATAGTGGAATAAAAGAATATGAATATAAAGATATTGAATTAAAAACTCCGTTAGAACTTTTAAGCTTACATAGTAGACACCAACTTAACTTGTTTTCTAGTATTGAAGATTGTGAAGAAGAAGCAAAAGAAACTTTATTAGAAACTATAAAAATGGGGTTTGATATTCAAAATGATTCAATAGATAACATAGAAAATATGATTATAAATGGTACAAATAGATAAAAAATATAAGTGATTTTTAGTAAAATAGGAGGTAAATTATGCTTGAAAGTCATAAGTTAAATGAAAAATTTAATCCAAAAGATTTTGAAGACAAATTGTATCAAGAATGGGAAGAAAATGGATACTTTAAGCCTTCAAAGGACAAAACAAAAGAAACATTTTGTGTTATGATGCCACCACCAAATGTTACTGGTAAATTACACATGGGACATGCATTAGATGATTCTTTGCAAGATATATTAGTTCGTTATAAAAGAATGAGAGGTTATAGAACTCTTTGGGTTCCAGGAACAGATCATGCTTCTATTTCAACAGAAATGAAAGTTGTCCAAAAATTAAAAGCTGAAGGAAAAACTAAAAAGGACTTAGGAAGAGATAAGTTTATAGAAGAAGCTTGGGATTGGACTCATTTATATGGTGGAACAATTATGGAACAACAAAGAAAACTTGGTTGCTCTTGTGATTGGGATAGAAAGAGATTTACTTTAGATGATGGAATGTCAGATGCTGTATTAGAGCAATTTGTAAACCTTTACAATAAAGGTCTAATTTATAAAGGAAAAAGAATGGTAAATTGGTGTACTAGCTGTAATACATCAATATCAGATGCAGAAGTTGAATACAAAGAAGAAGCTTCACATTTATGGCATATTCGTTATAAAATAAAAGATGAAGATAGATATGTAATTGTTGCAACAACAAGACCAGAAACAATGCTTGGAGATACAGCTGTTGCAGTACATCCAGATGATGAAAGATACAAAGATATAGTAGGAAAAACTTGCATTTTACCAATTATGGACAAAGAAATTCCTATTATTGCAGATGAATTTGTTGAAAAAGATTTTGGAACTGGTTGTGTTAAAATTACACCAGCACATGATATGAATGATTATCAAGCTGGATTAAGACATAATTTAGATATTATAGAAGTATTTGATGAAAACTTTAAAATGGGAAATTTAAAACCTGAATATGCAGGTATGGAATTAAAAGAAGCTAGAGAAAAAATAGTAGAAAAATTAAAAGAAATAGGTGCACTGGTTAAAGAAGAAGATTATACTCACAATGTAGGAAAATGTGAAAGATGTAAAAATACGATAGAACCTAAAATTTCTGAGCAATGGTTTGTTAAAATGAAACCTTTAGCAGAACCAGCAATAGAAGCTGTAAAAAATGACAGTATAAAATTTGTTCCAAAAAGATATGAAAAAACATATTTCAATTGGATGGAGAATATTCAAGATTGGTGTATTTCTCGTCAATTATGGTGGGGACATAGAATACCAGCTTATTATTGTGATAAATGTGGACATATCAATGTTTCAAAGACTAAAGTAGAAAAATGTGAAAAATGTGGTAGTACAGAATTACATCAAGATGAAGATACTCTAGATACATGGTTTAGCTCTGCATTATGGCCTTTCTCAACATTAGGCTGGCCAAATAAAGATGCTGAAGATTTGAAAGATTTTTACCCAACAAATGTACTTGTTACTGGTTATGATATAATTTTCTTCTGGATTGCTAGAATGATTTTTTCAGGTTTAGAAACTATGAAGGAAAAACCTTTTTCAGATATATTGATTCATGGTATTGTTAGAGATAGCCAAGGAAGAAAAATGAGTAAAACACTTGGAAATGGTATAGATCCACTTGATGTTATTGATAAATATGGAACTGATAGTTTAAGATTTTCTTTAGTTAGTGGAACAACACCAGGAAATGATATAAGATATATGCCTGAAAAACTAGAACAAGCTTCAAATTTTGCAAATAAAATTTGGAATGCAGCTAAATTTATTACAATGAACTTAGCTGATGATGAAAAAGTTAAAGCATTTACTTATAAAATTTTCGATGAAAATCAAAAATATAATGATGAACTATTAAGAATTGAAGATAAATGGATACTAAATAAATTTGATAAATTGGTAGTAGAGGTTAGCAAAAATATTGATAATTATGATTTAGGAATTGCTTTAGACAAAATATATTCATTTATTTGGAATGAATTTTGTGATTGGTATATCGAAATGGTAAAACCAAGAATTTATAGTGAAGATGAAAATGTAAAAGTGGCTGTAAGCAGTATATTAAATTATATATTTAGTTCTTCATTAAAATTATTACATCCATTTATGCCATTTGTTACATCTGAAATTTATTCAAAATTAATAAATACTGAAGATGCAGATTTAATGGTAAGCAAATGGCCAACTATAAAAGAAGAATTTGAATTTGATAAGGAAGAAAACTTCGTTGAAAAATTAAAGAAATTAGTTATAGAGATTAGAAATGTAAGAACAAAAATGAATGTACATCCATCAAAAAAATCAAAACTAATTTTAGTAACAGACAATTTTGAAGAAGAAATTGAAGAGGCAAAAGACTTCTTAACAAAATTAGGCTTTGCTAGTGAAATAAAAGTTCAAGATAATTTAGAAGGAATTGATGAAAAAGCAATTTCAATAGTTGTAGATGATATAAAGGTATTTATACCATTTGAAGATTTAGTTGATATAAAAGAAGAAATTACAAGATTAGAAAATGAGAAAAAGAGATTAGAAGGAGAAGTTTTAAGAGGAGAAAAAATGCTTTCTAATCCAGGATTTATCAGCAAAGCACCAGAAGCAAAAGTTGCAGAAGAAAAGGCAAAATTAGAAAACTATAAAGAAATGCTAAAAGCAGTTGAAGAAAGATTAAATTCATTAAAATAAAACATAAATAATAAATCGGGGGCAAAGAAAGGAGTAATATGATATTACCATTTGTTCTCGATTTTTTGTTTCCACCATCATGTGTTAGTTGTGGTAGAATAACAAATAATTTTATTTTGAAAAATGAAACAAATAAATGGATATGTGATAAGTGTTATGAAAGAGTTATAAAATATAAAAATGGACAGATACTAAATGTAAGAAATATTGATTATGATAAATTTGTATATCTTTTTGAGTATAGACATATTATTAGGAAAATAATAATAGCTTATAAATTTCACTCTTTACCTTATATTTCAAATTTTTTTATTGATGAGATTTTAAAAAATAAAAATTTATGTGGATTTTTGAAGAATTATGATATAATTGTACCAGTTCCAATGAGTAGAACTAAGAAAAATATTCGTGGATATAATCAAACGGAACTTATTGCAAAAAACATAGCTTCTAGCTTAGATATTAAAATGAAAAAAATAATTAAAAAAAGAGAAAATATTGAAACTCAAAGTAAATTATTAAAAACAGCTAGAAGAAGAAATATAAGAGGCGCTTTTTATTGTACCCAAAGAATATCAGAACAAAATGTAATTTTATTTGATGATATTTTTACAACAGGTGCTACAATAAAAGAGTGTGCAAAAATATTAAAAATGAATGGAGCTAAAAAAATATTAGTATTGGTTTTAGCTAAAGATTAAATATTACTAAAGAAATGAAGATTTGCTTCAGGAAAGGAAATATATATGGAAGAACTTGTAGATAGCATATTAGACTATGTAAGAGCTGATTATACTGACTATGCAATTATGATAAATGGAGAATGGGGAAGTGGAAAAACATATTTTTGGAATCACAAAATAAGAAATAAAATCGAATCACTTCAATTAAATGGTAGAAAATATACAACTATATATATGTCTTTATATGGTATTTCAAATTTGGAAGATATTAGTAAAAAGATTTTTATTGAAACAACACAACTAATGGATAAAAATATGAGAAAATACATGGATAATCATGGACAAACTACTATTCCAGAATACGCAAAAACTGGTTTAGATATGGCTAATTTTTTTGGTGTTACACAAAATGGTGATAAAATAGATTATGCTAGTTTTTTCTCTACAAATAATAAAGTATTGTGTTTTGACGATTTGGAAAGAGCAAATGTAGATGTTATAGATATTCTTGGATATATCAATAATTTCGTAGAACATGACCATATAAAAACAATTATTATATGTAATGAAAAAGAATTGTCAACTAAATTAAAAAGCTCAAATTTAGAAATGAAAACTTTTATTGCAACATATTTATTAGATAAAGAGGGAACACTTCTAAAAGCTGATAAACCAATGGTTGAAAAAATTAGAGAAAAAATAGAATATGTATTTGATAAGGCAAATGATTATGAGAGAATAAAAGAAAAATTGATTGGTGAAACTTTTGAATATGCTCCAAAATTCAATTATATAATAGATGGACTTTTATTAAGATATGAAAATAATAAAGACTTGATGAGATTTTTAAGAGAGCATACAAATCTTATTACTAGTACATTTGTTAAAAGTGGTACAAGAAATTTAAGAATTTTAAAACATTCTTTGAATGATTTTAAAAAGGTTTTTGAAAATGTAAATAAATTTTATCCAAATACAAATTTAAGAGTTTTGCAAACTATGTTAATATTTACAATTGCTGTTTCTTTCGAAATTAAAGCAGGAAAAATAACAAAAGACAAATTTGTAAATATCAATAGCAATGAAGAGTATAAAGCAATTTTAGTTTCTTCAAGAGTTTTGATGGATAATAGACAATTTTATATTAAAGAATTTGATAATAATTACTACTTCAATTTTAAATCAGAATATAGATTTTTTAAATTTATTGAAATATATGTAAGAACTAGAATTTTTGATATGAGAGCATTTAAAAAAGATATGGAAGTAATAATAAATACAATTGATACAGAAAAATTACCTGGATATAAAAGATTACTTACAGAAGAATATTGGAAAATATCTGATGATCAATTTCCAGGTATTATTGAAGAAGTAATAGAAGATGTTAAAAATGGCTCTTTAAAATTGATTGAAATAGTAAAACTATTTGCATATTATAGCTATTTTATCAGAAGAGGTTTAATCGATTATGACATGCAAGAAACTAAAAAAATATTTATGGATGGAATGGATTTAGCTGCTAAATCATCAGAGTATTGTGACAATCTAGATGAAGAACTATCTAGAATTGGCATTGATGTTGGAGATGATATGGAAGATATTATAGAGCATTTCCATGAATTAAATAGAAAATTGGAAGATAAGATGTATAGAGATAAGGCAGATGAAATATTTAAGTGTATACCAATGAAAATGGAAATCTTTTATGATAAATTTGCTAATGAATGTATGGATAAACCAATATTCAATCACTATGATGCTTATCAAATGTTCCAAAGAATTACTTGTGCAAGTAATGAAGACATAGTACAAATAAAAGAAATGCTTATAGATAGAGCTAAAAAGCATAAAGATGAATTAGCACCAGAAGTTGATTTTATTAGAAAATTACAAAGAACTTTAGAAGATTATTGTAGAGGAAAAGATGTAAGTATAAAGATTGTTATGCTTAGAGAATTTTCAAATGACTTAAATACTATTTTAGAATTGTACAATGACTCAGTTTTTTCTGCATATACAGAAAGTGAAGAAAAAGAATTTAATTTAGATGATATAGATAATTTGTAAGATTTTATATAAACAAAAACTTAATAAAAGCATCACAAATAATTCACAAACTTTTAAGTTTAATTTAAGCTTTTGAAGATAAAATAAACTCATCAAAAGGAAAGAGGAAGGTGATGCAATGATAGATGGACGGTGTGATAGAACACAAATTTAAGATAACAAAAATAAAAATGACAAGAATAATTTAGTAAAATCCCCAAAATTAAAATAATAATGAGAGAAAGACTGCCGATTAAGGTGGTCTTTTACGTTTTAAAATGGATATTAGCGAAAGTAAAATAAAATGAATATTTTTTTCCTTTTTTGTCATAATAAGAATATAAAGAAAAAAATTTGACAAATAGATTAAATAAATGAATTTTATGAGATTAAAAGGAGGAAATATGAAAGCAACTGGCGTTGTAAGAAGAATAGATGATTTAGGTAGAGTAGTAATTCCTAAAGAAATCAGAAAAACATTAAGAATAAAAGAAGGAGACCCTTTAGAAATTTTTACAGATAAAGAAGGAGAAGTAATTTTAAAAAAATATTCTCCAATAGGAGAGCTTTCAGAGTTTGCAAGTAGCTATGCAGAAACAATAGCAAAAACAACAGGACATATAGCTTGTATCACAGATAAAGATACAGTAATTGCAGTTTCAGGAGGCTCAAAAAAAGATTTTTTAGAAAAGAATTTGAGCAGAGAACTAGAAGAAGTTATGGAAAATAAAGAAGTATTTAAGAGCAAAGAAAACAATGAAATTTCAATTCCAGTAACTCAAAATGAAGGAAGAGAAAGAATTTATAATTCACAAGTAATATATCCAATAATTTCAGATGGTGATGTAATAGGAAGTGTTATTTTAATGGCAAAAGAACCATCTAAAAAAATGGGAGAAGCTGAAGACAAAGTAGCTCAATCAGCAGCAGGTTTTTTAGGAAATCATTTAGAAATTTAAGAATTGCAATTTACAATATTTTAACTTGAACTATATTAAAGTTTAAGATTATAAGATGTTGTAAATTGCGATTTTTTTATATAATAGGAAAGTGCTCTGCACTTCCTATTATATAAAAGCTTCGCTAAACAATGTACAGAAAATTTATTACATAAATTTTCGCACACGAACAAAGACGTGGACATTTGCATAAAGTTTTTTCTTTTGCAACTATCATAATGTCCATTTTTGTTCTATAATATAAAAATACTTTGCAATTATCATAATGTTTGTACTGAAAAATAAATTAAATACTTGAATTTTACATAAAACTATAATATAATTATAAACTGTAAAAATAAGAGATTTATTATAGAGGAGTTGGAAAAATGAAAGCAATTGAAATAAGAAATAAATATTTGAACTTTTTTAAAAATCATGGACATGCTGTTATACCATCAGCACCAGTAATTCCAGAAAATGATCCATCTGTATTATTTACTACAGCTGGAATGCAACCATTAGTACCATATTTGTTAGGACAAAAGCATCCTGCTGGTACAAGACTTACAGATTATCAAAAATGTGTTAGAACAAATGATATTGATGAAGTAGGAGATAATAGACATTTAACATATTTTGAAATGCTTGGTAACTGGTCTTTAGGAGATTATTTTAAAGAAGAATCAATTGCTATGAGCTATGAATTTTTAACAAAAGAACTAGGTATCCCAAATGAAAAGTTATCAGTAACATGTTTTGCAGGTGATGAAGATTGTGCAAGAGATGAAGTTGCTTATGAATGTTGGAAAAAAGCTGGTATACCAGATGAAAGAATATATTTTTATGGAAAAGATGATAACTGGTGGATTGCAGGAGAAGAAGGACCATGTGGACCAGATACAGAAATGTTTTATGATACAGGAAAACCTGCTTGTTCAGAAAACTGCCAACCATCATGTGATTGTGGAAAATATGTTGAAATTTGGAATAATGTTTTTATGGAATTTTATAAAGATGAAAAAGGCAATTATTCAAAATTAAAACAAAGAAATGTTGATACAGGTTTAGGACTAGAAAGAATGACAATGTTACTACAAGGAAAAAAGACACCTTATGAAATTGAAATATTTGCACCTGTTATGAAAAAATTAGAGGAATTGCAAAAAGTTGATAATATTGAAAGTAGAAGAATTGTTACAGAACACTTGCGTTCTAGTATGATGATTATAAATGATGGTGGAAAGCCAAGCAATGTTGATAGAGGATACATATTAAGAAGATTACTTCGCAGAATGACAAGACACTTAAATAAATTAGGAATTGATTTAGAATTGTTACCAGAAATTATTGATGTTTCAATTGATAGCTTAAAAGAATTATATCCAGAATTAGCTCAAAATAGAGATAAAATAGTTTCAGTAATTGTAGAAGAAAAAAATAAATTCATGAAAACACTTCAAAATGGTGAAAGAGAATTTTCAAAGGCTGTAAAAAGAGCAGAGAGTCAAGGAAAAGATATGCTTGATGCACAAGTTGTATTTAATTTATATGAAACTTATGGTTTCCCACCAGAAATGACAGTTGAACTTGCTAAAGAGCAAAACATTAAAGTAGATATGGAAAACTTTGATAAATTATTTAAAGAACATCAAGATAAATCAAGACTTGGAAGTGAACAAAAATTTAAAGGTGGACTTGCTAGTCAAGGAGAACAAGAAACAAAATATCATACAGCAACACACTTATTAAATGCAGCTTTAAAAGTAGTTTTAGGTGACCATGTACATCAAAAAGGAAGTAATATTACAATTGAGAGATTAAGATTTGATTTTTCACATGATGCAAAAATGACAGATGAAGAAAAGAAAAAAGTTGAAGATTTAGTAAATGAATACATAAAAATGGATATTCCAGTTGAAAGATTGGAAATGAAAAAAGAAGAGGCATTAAAAATTGGTGCAGAAGCTATGTTCTTAGATAAATATGGAGATATAGTTACTGTATATAAAATAGGAGATGTATCAGTAGAACTTTGTGGAGGTCCTCATGTTGCCAGAACAGGTGAACTTGGACACTTCAAAATAAAGAAAGAAGAAGCTTCATCAGCAGGAGTTAGAAGAATAAAAGCAATATTAGAGTAAAATTAACATAATTAAAATTGAAATATTTAGTTCGCTGTGGTATAATAAAATTATGGAATTATAAAGGAGATGGTAATTATGTTTAATTTTAACAATAAATATAGTAATTTTTTAACAATGCTACTTATAGTTTTAATTGTTGCAATACTTGGAATTGTTGGATATTTTGCTTATGATATGTATAATCAAAATGATAAAAATAATAAAGCTCAATCAGCAATAGAAGAATTTAATAAATCAACTCAAAGTGTAAAAAAAGTTATTGAAAATAAAACAGAAAATACTGTTACAAATGTTGCTGCAACTGATAACGAAGTAAAAAATCCATTAGAAGAATTAAACACAGTTGCATCACAAGCTAATACAGTTGAAGATAATACAACTGCACAAGAAGTAAAAAAGACATATTTAGAGAACTTTGAAGTTTTAGGTACAATCAATATACCAAAAACAAAATGTAATTATCCAATTTTAAATGAAGTTACAAAGAGGTCAATTGAAATTGCAGTTGCAGTTTTATATCCTCCAAAATTGGAAGCATTAAATATGCCTGGTAACACAGTAATTGCAGGACATAACTATAGAAATAATCTATTTTTCTCTAATAACAAGAAATTGGAAATTGGAGATGAAATTATTATAGAGAGTACAACTGAAAAAGTTACATATGAAATCTATGATATTTTTGAAACAACTCCAAATGATGCAGACTATATGATTAGAGATACTGAAGGTAAAAGAGAAATTTCACTTTCAACTTGTACAGATGATTCAAGTGGAAGATTGATTATTTTAGCAAGAGAAAAATAAATAATTATTGACTTTTAAAACTAAAGTTGATAAAATAATTCTAATTTAATAATTATGTTGAAAAAGAGGAAATATAAAAGAAATTTTTAGTGAGTTAAAGATAGTGAAAATTTAGCAATGAAATTTATATTTTGGAACTTTGGAGTAATAAAAAATGAATAAAGGTGGGTTTAAATACCAATTAGGGTGGAACCGCGTAAGTATATTGCTTTCGTCCCTAGCTATAAAGCTAGTGGCGAAAGTTTTTTTATTAGAATAGAAGAGTGCTTTGCACTTCAAATTATATAAAAGTTTAGATAAACAAAGTATAAAAAATTTAAAAGGAGGAATAAAAAATGGCTGTAGATTCTATGGATAAAATAGTTAATTTATGTAAGTCAAGAGGATATATATATCCTGGTTCAGAAATTTATGGAGGTCTTGCAAATACTTGGGATTATGGACCTTTAGGTTCTGAACTAAAAAATAATGTTAAAGCTGCTTGGAGAAAGAAGTTCATTCAAGAGCAACCAAATATTGTAGGACTTGATGCTGCAATACTAATGAACCCAGAAACATGGGTGGCTTCAGGACATGTTGGAGGATTTTCTGATCCTTTAATAGATTGCAAGGAATGTAAAACAAGACATAGAGCTGATAAACTAATTGAAGAATGGGCTCATGAACAAGGAAAAGATATGATTGCTGATGGAATGACAGATAAAGCAATGGTAGATTTTATAAATGAAAATAAAATACCTTGTCCAAATTGTGGTAAAACAAATTTTACAGATATTAGAAAATTTAATCTAATGTTTAAAACTTTCCAAGGTGTTACAGAAGATACAACTTCTGAAATATATTTAAGACCAGAAACAGCACAAGGAATATTTGTTGATTTTAAAAATGTACTAAGAACATCAAGAAAGAAAATGCCAATGGGTATTGCTCAAATTGGTAAAGCTTTTAGAAATGAGATTACACCTGGAAACTTTACTTTTAGAACAAGGGAATTTGAACAAATGGAACTTGAATTTTTCTGCAAACCAGGAACAGATTTAGAATGGCATAAATATTGGAAAGAATATTGTGAAAATTGGTTATTATCTTTAGGAATGGAAAAAGCAAATATTAGATTAAGAGATCATTCAGCAGAAGAATTAGTATTTTATAGCAAAGCTACAACTGATATTGAATTTGCATTCCCATTTGGATGGGGAGAACTTTGGGGAATTGCTGATAGAACTGATTATGATTTAACACAACACATGAATCATTCTAAACAAGATTTAACATATCAAGATCCAGAAAATAATGAAAAATATGTACCTTATGTAATTGAGCCATCACTTGGAGCTGATAGAGTTGTATTAGCTTTCTTATGTAATAGCTACGAAGAACAAACAATAGGCGAGGGAGATACAAGAACTGTACTTCATTTACATCCAGCTTTAGCACCATACAAAGCTGCAATATTACCTTTATCAAAGAAATTGAGCGAAAAAGCGATGAATGTATATGGAAAATTATCTAAAAAATTTATGTGTGATTATGATGAAGCAGGAAGCATTGGAAAGAGATATAGAAGAGAAGATGAAATAGGAACACCATATTGTATAACAGTTGATTTTGAAACAGAAAATGATGGCTGTGTAACAGTAAGAGATAGAGATACAATGGAACAAATTAGAATAAAAATTGAAGAAGTGGAAAATTATATAGCATCAAAATTAGATTTTTAATGAGGTGGAAATATGAAAAAGAAATATAAACAGATATGTGCTGTTTTATGCTTAATTGCAATTGACTTAATGCTAATTAGTGTAATATTGATGCCTAAAATACTTTCTTTTTCTAAATATGATTCAAACTTACAGTTTAGGAAGTTTTTAGGAAGAATAGATATATATGTAGATTATATTCAAATGTCTGTAGCTACACTTATAAATGTAATTGCGTATATTATTTTATATAGGACAAATACAAAAAATGTAAAAAAATATATTGATAATAGAGAAAAATATATCAATGATAAAGAACTGTTAAAACAAGTTCGTAACGAGTGCATAAATGCACCATATTCTTTTATGAAATATGGATTAACGGCAATAATTATTGTTTTGACAATTGCATATTTTGCTGAATATATAGTTTTTAGCTCGTTCAATCAAGATACAGGACGACTTGGTTCACTGATGGTATTTTTAATGTCATCATGTATAATTATTTTGAATTTGAACTTTATATTTTTTAAGAATTATTTATTGGAAATCTTAAAAGATACTTATGTTGATAAAAAAGAGAGTGGAGAAATTGGCAAGAGAATAAACAGCATAAAATCTATAATTACGCAGATTGCACCATTTGTTATTGCTTTACTAATGTTATATGCTTGTGTTGCTTATTCTGAAACATATCAAATAAAAAGTGATACAATAAAAGAAATATATTTAAATGTACTAGAACATATAGACTTTGATGATTATACTGTTGAGGCTATACAAGAAAAATTAACAAGTGAAGACATGAATTTGGATTATGTAACAACAGTTATTATGGCTCCAGATGATAATATTTATTTTTCAAATGCAAGTGCTACTCAATTAAATGATATAGAGTATTATTATTACTATACTAAGAAATATAAAGATTTTTTAGTTATGAATAATGTATTTGATAATATAGTTTATGAATCAACTATGAGTAATAAACAAATCTTTTGCATTCAAATTATAGATGAAAATAATAGAGCATGGTATGTAGGATATGAGGTTGATATATCAGAAGTTAGACTTGAAAGCTTCTATATTTTATGGACAGTTATAATATTCTTCTTATTCTATGTTATGCTTTATATATGGTCAAGTTATAATACACAAACAGAAAAAGAAATTATAAAGAATATGAAAGAACTAATTGATAATGATGAATTGATACATTTGAATTATATCCCTGTTTTATCAAATGATGAATTAGGAGATATTACAATAAACTATAATAAAATTCAGGATAAAATGGTAGAACAACAAGAATTGATTATCATGCAAGAAAAAATGAGAGTAATTGGAGAGGTTTCTGCAGGAATAGCCCATGATATAAATACTCCAATGTCATCAATAAATACAGGAATAAGAATGTTAAGAAAAGAATGTGATAATTCAAATGAAAAAATAACAAAGATTTTGGATAATATACAAGTTTCATCTGATAGAGTTACTGAAATAGTTACTAGTATGAGAAATCAAGTTAGAAATACAGGAAATCCAGATGAAGAATTTAATATTGAAGAAATTTTAAATGATTTAAGAGTTATTATCAATAATAGATTACAAAAAGCAGGTTGTGTATTAGATGTTAATATTATAAATGATATTAAACTACATGGTGAAAAAACAAAAATGTCACAAGTTATCACTAATATAGTAGTAAATAGTATTCAAGCTTATGCTGGAAATAATTTAAAAGGTAGTATAGATGTTACTGTTTATCAAAAAGGAAATAAAAACTATATTACCATAGCTGATCAAGCTGGTGGTATGCCAGAAAGTGTTGAAGCAAAAATCTTCAAGAAAATAGAAACAACTAAAGGTAGTGAAGGAACAGGTCTTGGATTATATTTATCTAATATGTATATAAAGAGTGCTTTTAGAGGTAAGATAATTTTAGATAATATGCCTGGAATAGGTTGTAAATTTACAATAGAGTTACCAATCTTATAATATTGTAAATAAGATATAATGGAGTACTCTATGAAAAAAAGATTAAACTAGAGGAAAATGAATGAATAAAAAAGAGATAATTAAAAAAATAATTCTAGAATTGATTGCGATAATTGTATCAATATATGGAATGTCAAAAATAATTACAAGTCCGATTATGCTTACATATTTTACTATAATATCTAATATTTTTATTGTAATAATGTTAGAAATTTCACTAATAAAAGATTGCATAAATGTATTTTTTAATAAAAACATAAAATTACCAAATTGTGTGTATGTTTTAAAATATTTTGCGACAGTATATATTACAATAACATTTTTGAATTATTTATTAGTTGTAGCTCCAACAAACAAAGAGGGATTTGTAAATTCATATTTTGAAAATGGTGCAGGAAGCTTCTTTGTTCATATTATTACACCAATATTAGCAATTATTGACTTTTTGAAATTTGATTATGAATATAAATCAGAAAGAAAGCATATTTATTTGGTTACTATTTTTCCATCAATTTATTTTATAGGAATAATGATTGCAAGCTTTTTAGGAGTTACATGGGATAATGGTATGTGTGTACCTTATAATTTCTTGAATTATAAAGCAACAACTGGCTGGTTAGGATTGGATTTAACACAAGTAAATTCTGAAACCATTGGAGTTGGAGTATTTTATGTGGCAATAATTTCAGTATTTGCATACATTGGAGTTGGAATTTTGATTATATTTTTAAGAAAATTTAGTAAAAAAAGTAACAAAAAATAGAGATACATAAGAAAAACATATTTAAGTAATTGACATGAAAAATATATAGTATCGAAGTTAGAATATTAAATGAAAGTTAATGAAACGGTTTTTGAACGTGACTTGACTAGTTCAGTATTTGGCTAGAATATGTATGTGTTCAAAAACCGTTTTTTATCCCTAATAAATATACTTAGAAAGGAAGAAAATGAAACTAATAGGAGTTACAGGAAAATCAGGAGCAGGAAAAACAACTTTTTCGAATTTATTTGCTGATAAGGATAAAGCAGGAGTAATACATGTTGATGATTTAGTTGGAGAAATTAAGAAAAAGTATTTTAAAATGTTTTTACAACCAAAAGAAAATAATACAACTGAAAATACAAGAAAAAATCCAAAACTACAAGTAGGTGCAAAAAAGTTCTTCTATAGAAACAAAATATTATTCAGATTTTTAATGTTTGTACGAAGCAAAATGATAGAAAAGGAATTAAATAGACAAATCGAAGATTTGAAGCTTCAAGGAAAAGAGATTATTGTTATAGATGATTGGGTTTTATTTAGTCATAAAAATTTAATGCCAAAGATGAGCAAGATTTATTTTGTAGAAAGAAGATTTCAAACAAGAAGACAAGGAATAAAAGATAGAGATAATTCTACTAGTGAAGAAATGAAAGTTAATGATTTACCTTATGCACTAAAATTTTGTGATACAATAGAAAATGCTCAAATTGTATCTAATAATGGAACTTTAAATGATTTACAAAGAATAGTAGATGAAGAGTATGAAAAGATTGGAATAAAAAGTTTTGATGAAAGATATTGCATAAGAGCAAGAAGAAAAATACCGGAAATTATAACTGAAAAATTAGACAAAAGTAAAACAATATATAAGGGAGAAAATAGAGAAAAACAAGAATAAATATAGAGATAGATAATATATGTATCTAACTTGAATTTTAAATTTTAATTATATTTTAGTAATGAAGTGTAAATACTGTAAAAAAATAGAAAAAGTGGTTGACATTGACTTATTAGCGTAGTATAATTGTTATTGCGTAAGATAAAGCGAAGAAGCAGAATGTGGCTACATCTTAAATATTAAGGTGGAGGGAACTTCTGTGGAGTATGTCTTGGCTTAGACCTAGGCGATAAGTTTGATAAAAGCACTAACTTATCCAAAGCAATTTAGATTTTTCAATGATATTATTGATACTAAAGAGAGCCTTGGATTTAAAAATGGGATTAAAAGAAACACCAGGGTGCGTTGATAACTTGTTGTTAGCCGTAACAAAAATTTTAAGGAGGGAAAATTAAATGGCAACATCAAACACAAAAGTAGGAAGCGACAAAATAAGAATCAGACTAAAAGCTTATGATTATGTTGTTTTAGATCAGTCTGCTGAAAAAATAGTAGATACTGCTAAAAGAACAGGAGCTAAAGTTTCTGGTCCAGTTCCACTTCCAACAGAAAAAGAAATCGTAACAATTTTACGTTCTCCACATAAACACAAAGATTCAAGAGAACAATTTGAAATGAGAACACACAAAAGAGTTATTGATATTCTTTATCCAACACAAAA
>CAKPCF010000019.1 GCA_934141445.1 uncultured Clostridia bacterium
ATTGTTGCATTTAAGCTTACACCTGCAAGAATTAACATTACAATTATTGAAATTACAAGTGCTATTAAGGTAATACCGCTTGTATTATTCAAATGTTTTGTTGGACTATTATTCTGTTTAAATTCCAATCGACTCCTCTTACATTTTCTTTTGTTCATCTATGATTTCCTCCCTTAGATTTTATAAGTAGAGAAAAAGCTTTTATCTATGATAATTTTTGACATATTTAACACCTTACAATTATCAATAATTAAAGCTCTTTCTCTGTCAATCCATAAAAAACATTAGTCTAATGACTTTTGCTTTTCTTTGAAAGAAAACCATTTCAAAACTTCTATTTTACTTTTATGGATTTCTTTAAGTTGCGTACTTAAAGATAAGCAAAAAAAGACACAAAACAGTATATTTTATTATACTTTTGTGTCTTTTCTGTTTTTATTTATTTCATATTATTCATAAAAATTGTTTTGGAATAGTTGACTTCAATACTTACTAATGATAGAATTTTTGTAAATGTAAAAGAACTTTAAGTACGCAACTTAAAGTTCTTTTTTCGCATTGTAATAGATTATTTTAAATCTTCAATATTTTCTATCTCTTCTTCTGTCAAACCTGTTATCTTTTAAAATTATCTACTTCTTCTCTAATTTTTGCAATAAAGTCATCAACATTCATTGCTCCAATATCTCCGGCATCTCTTGAACGAACACCAACTGCATTGGCTTCAACTTCTTTATCACCTAAAATAAGCATATATGGTATTTTTTGAAGTTGTGCTTCACGAATTTTATATCCGATTTTTTCTTCTCTTTCATCTAATTCTACTCTAAATCCTTCTGCTTCAAGTTTTTTTGCAATATTTTCTGCGTATTCTTTTTGATGATCTGAAATTGGCATTACTTTTACTTGAACAGGAGCAAGCCATGTTGGGAATTTTCCAGCAAAATGTTCTGTAATAATTCCTATAAATCTCTCAAAAGATCCAAATAAGGCTCTATGAATCAAAATTGGTGTTTTCTTTTCTCCATCTTTATCAATATAGCTCATATTAAATCTTAATGGTAATTGGAAATCAACTTGTACTGTTCCCATTTGCCATTCTCTTCCTAAACAATCCTTCATCTTTATATCAATTTTTGGACCATAGAAAGCTCCATCACCTTCATTGATTCTATAATTGTCTTTTCCACAGATTTCATCTAATACTTCTCTTAAATTAGCTTCTGCTTTATCCCAAAGAGCTAGTTCTCCCATGTAATCATCTGGTCTTGTTGATAAAGTAAGTTCAAAATCAAGTCCAAATATTCCATATAATTTTTTTGCAATGCTAATAATATTCTTAATTTCAGAACCGATTTGGTCCTCACAAATAAAGTTATGTGCATCATCTTGACGGAACATTCTAACTCTAAATAAACCATTTAGTTGTCCAGATTTTTCATTTCTATGTATAACATCAATATCATTGAATCTTAATGGTAAATCTTTATAACTTCTTAATTTTGTTTGATATACTTTAATTGCATTTGGACAGTTCATTGGTTTTAAAGCTTGTTCATTTCCATCTGAATCAACTAATACAAACATATCGTCTTTATAATGGTCCCAATGTCCTGATGTTTTCCAAAGTACACTACTATTTAATTGTGGTCCTGAAAATTCTTGATATCCATTTTCTTTGTGAATTTTTCTCCACATATCAATTAAAATATTCATCATTGTAAAGCCCTTTGGTAACCAATAGGCCATTCCTGGTGCAGTTTCATCAAAAAAGAATAAATCTAATTCTTTTCCTAATTTTCTATGGTCTCTTTTTTTAGCTTCTTCAATCATGTTGATATATTCATCTAATTCACTTTGTTTTGGGAATGAAATACCATAAATTCTTTGAAGCATTTTATTATGTTCATCACCTCTCCAATAAGCACCTGATGAATTTAATAATTTAACTGCTTTTACACAACCTGTTGAAGGTAAATGTGGTCCTCTACATAAGTCTGTATATTCTCCTTGTTTATAGAAAGAAATAACTTCTCCTTCTGGTAGTTCTTTAATAAGTTCTACTTTATATGGTTCTTCATGTTCTTCCATAAGTTTGATTGCTTCTTCTCTTGGAAGTTCAAATCTTTCAATTGGTAAATCTTCTTTTATTATTTTTTTCATTTCTTCTTCAATTTTTCTTAAGTCTTCTTCTGAAAATGGCTTTTCAACATCAAAATCATAATAAAAACCTTTTTCAATAGCTGGTCCTATTGTGATTTTTGCATTTGGAAATAATCTTTTTACTGCTTGTGCCATAATGTGTGATGTTGTATGCCAATACATACTTTCTTCTACTTCGGCTGTTTTTCCGCCACCAAGTTTAATTTTAAACATAAACAATTCCTCCTACTAATTCATTTACATATATAAATTTACTATATAAATCTTTTTTATTGCAAATTTTGTCTACAATACAAAAAGCCCCTACAAGCAAATTTATATTGCTTATAGGGGTAATTTCTTACGGTTCCACCCTAATATTTAACTTCATTATAGATTTATATCGTAATCCAAACGCTAATCTTTCGACTAGAAGCTCCAAGGTAGTTTTTCAAATATGTTTTTCTAGGTAAGCTCTCAGCTACTAACTTTCCCTCTCTTTAGATAACCTATATTTTACTTTTCCTCTTCATTGCTCATTTTTAATACATTCTTATAATACAACTTTTTACCTCAATTGTCAATAAAATTTAATCAACTCTCATTTAATTTTCTCTTAGCAAATTACACCATTTTGAAGAAACAACCTTAAATATATTTACAAAATTCATTTTTTCTACATCAGAGTCAGAAACAATATTTACTTCTCCTACATTTTCTCCATCAACTGAAAAAACTGCTTTTCCAATTACATCCCCTTTATGCAAAGGTGCAGATATATTTTCATTTAAAGTAATTGTTTGTTCTACATTTGCAGAAGAACCTTTTTTTACAAGTGCACCACAGTCGTTTTCAAACACAAGATTTATTTGATTTTTTGTACCTTTGTTTACATTTATAGTCTGAACAACAGAATCTTTTGTTGCAACTTTTTCATAAT
The DNA here is from genome assembly GCA_934141445.1 of uncultured Clostridia bacterium. GTDB lineage: Bacteria > Bacillota > Clostridia > TANB77 > CAG-508 > Scatovivens. The sequence continues at coordinate 3,083 of CAKPCF010000019.1, forward strand.
TATAAGTATTAAATCCATAATCTAATAATGTTTTAGCTGAGGAAAATCGAATTTTAGTAGTTGGAGCTTTCATTACAACAGCAATTAACGATAAGTCACCTCTTGTTGCACTAGCTGATAAATTATATAAAGCAAGTGATGTCGAACCAGTTTTCAAACCAGTAGCACCTTCATAAGTACGAATCAATTTATTGGTATTTACCAATTGTGACTTTCCATCTCTAAGCGAATCCATCCAAATCGTTGTATATTTAGTTATGTCCGGATGATTTTTCAAAAGCTCTCTACTCATTAAAGCAATGTCATAACTAGTTGTGATATGTCCATCTTCATCAATTCCATGGCAATTCTTAAAAGTAGTATTCTTCATACCTAGTTCTTGAGCTCTTTTATTCATTTGTTCAACAAAAGCCTCTTCAGAACCAGCTAAATGCTCTGCCATTGCTACAACACAATCATTAGCTGAAACAACACAAATTGCTTTTAACATTTCATCAACTGTAAGATTCTCTGTTTCATTTAACCAAATTTGTGAGCCTCCCATAGATGCCGCATTTGCAGAACATGCAACTTTTGTATCAAGAGTTATCTTTCCACTATCTAAAGCTTCCATAATTAATAAAATACTCATAATTTTAGTAACACTAGCTGGTCTAAGTTGTTCATTGGCATTTTTTTCATACAAAATTTTTCCAGAATTTTGTTCTATAAGAACTGCACTTTCTGCCTCTATATTCAAGAAGTTATCTGCTGTTTCTGCATTCACTTCTGTGGTGCCAGAATTATCGTTCCATGTTGGAACACTTAAATAAGTAGCATAAGTAAAACTTTGCAAACTTAATATAAATATCGAAAATAAAGCAAAAATTTTTTTCATACTAAAGTAAAAAACTCCTTTCTAAAAATTTATATTCAATAAATTTTCATTTTAATAAAACCTATGCTATTTTTTATAAAATATACATTTTCGGTTAATTTTGTTAGCATATTTTTTTCTAAAAAAACAATAATAAAAATGTGAAAATAATTTTCACAAATATTATATACAATTTAGGAGGAAAGTATGACAAAGAAATTTGTAATAGCTACAATAATAGCTGTCATTCTTTCATTGAGTTTTGGAATTTGTTTTGCAAATGAAGAAAATTCTTCTAATAAAGTTAATTTAGGAAATGAAATAACTAAATCACTTGACAAAACAGGAGATAATGCAAAGCACTTAGTTGATAACGCAATGAATTCTGAACGAAAAATGATGAACAGCGTTGAAAACGCTGGTAAAAGTGCAGTAAATGGTATTGAAGATATAGGAAAAAAAGCTGAAAATGTTACTTCTGATGTTGCTGGTGCAGTAACTAGAAATGGTTATAATAATTATATTGCAACAAGAACAACTGCTGATGATGTGGGAAGTTTTGCTGGAATGACATCAACAACATGGATGTGGCTTATTTTTGCTGTTGCAGCAGTTATCATAGTAGCTGCTATATGGTATTATTCAGTACAAAACAAAAATAACAGAGAATAAATGTACAAAAATCACCTAATCAATAAATAATTTATTAACTAGGTGATTTATTTTTATTCTTGAACTTCTTTTGATTTATCTTTTTAATCTAATTAGTATTGCTATTGCAAATAATATTAAAAGAACACCTATTGCAATTAGTAAAATACTTAATATATTATTTAGTCCAAGATTTGCTTCTGGCAATCCAGCCAAAGCACTAACTCCTGTCACTTTTGAGCTTCCAGATGATGTTGTTGAGCTTTTAGTAGATGTATTTGATACCGTATTATTTGTTTTTGATACATTTTCTGTATTAGTTTCTGAACTATTTGTATCTTGATTTTCTAAATTAGTATTTGTATTTTGTTGTTGCATTGTTTGAGTAAATCCTGTTGAATTTGACATTTCAGTTGCAAACGAATTTGAACAAATTGCAAAAACAATAAACAAAATTGTTAAAATTGATATTCTTATATATTTAGACATAAATTCCTCCACAATATAAATAAATCTATTACAATGATACACATAAAATAATTAATTGTCAAATATAAAATATATTCATTTCACATTCTCAAAATTATACTTTATAGTTGGCATTCATATGTAATATCTCCATTTATATAATATCCATTTGAATCAATTGAAAATAACATAAATGGTTTCATATATATAGTATCACCTTTTTTAGGATTTAATCCACTAATAGCATTTAAAGTAATATTAAAAGCTTGTGAAATCATTATTATTCCTGAATTTTTATAATTATATGAAACTAAAGTATTGAAATTCTGCTTTGTTCTATCAAAAATTGTTGTATATCCAACATCAGCTCCTGTAGTTAGACATCCGAAATCCTGACTCATTGCTTTTTCCTTATTTAAAGTAAATATTATTCCTATTCTTTCTAAGGTAGATCCTTTTATTTCATAATTTTCCATATTCTTTGTTTCCAAAGAATAAACTTGCTCAATAATATCATTTGCATAATGCATGCCTTCAAGTACTCCAACAAAAGAATCATTTACTCTTTCTATATTCATACTCACTCTATTACTTGGTTCTACTGAAATTTCACTATTATAAACTGCTGTATACACTCTATTTACAGATGCTGTTTCGTATAATACTCTTTCTGTACTTATTATATCATTATTCTCATTTACCCAATACGAAAATCTTCCATGCTCACTATCCTCAAAAGCCTCAATTTGATATTTCCAAACTTTAAAATTATTATCCTCTTGAGCATCAATAAATTTTCCATCATTTACTTGAATCGTTACTAAATTATTATTTACAGAATCCTCTTGAGTCCAAACAGTTTTTACATCTTTTTTACTATAATAATCTGTTAAAAGAACTTGTCCTTTTTTTATTTGATTATATTTTATAATTCCATTTGGCATTAAAACTAGGTTATCTAATTTACTAATAATTATATTATTATTTGTATCTATAATTCCTATTTTTTCCAAATAACTCAAACATTCTTCAGTTGTTATATTTTTCTGCAATGAAGACTTTAAATTTGCTTTTTCTGTTTGTATTCTATTTGCCACTTTAGATACTTCACTTAAAATTTCATCTTCAGAAATATTATTATTTGTAGACATATTTTTAACAACAAAAATTCCAATTAGTATAACTATTATAATCATTAAAATTACAATTATACTTTTGTATTTTTCAAAAAAATCCATATACAATCTCCATCTTATCTTTTGATTTTTATACTACATTGTTTAGTAAAGCTTTTCATATAATATTAAGTGCAAAGCACACTTTCATATTGTATAAAAAAAAACCCTTGAAGGGTTTTTAATTAGCTAATTAATTCTATTAAATTGGTATCTTAAAAAATTAAGCAATACCATATTTTTTCTTAAATTTATCAGCTCTACCACCTGTAGTGTTTTGTTTTAAGCTTCCTGTCCAGAAAGGATGACATTTTGAACAAACATCAACTTTAATTTCTGGTTTTGTTGAATTTGTTTCAATTACATTTCCACATGCACAAATAATTTTAGAAGCTGTATAGTTTGGATGTATTCCTTCTCTCATTTATTTCACCTCTTTCTCTTGTTTTCTAAACAATCTTGATTATTTTATCATAAAAAAACTTACTTTGCAAGTTTTTATTATACTAATTTTATTTAGTTATAAACAACTACATATTTTTGTTGTTCTTGATTTGGTTGTTCTATAACTTGATTATCATTACTTACATTATCTGGTATACTTTCTTGTATATCATTTACTTTAGGCACATTTAAGTTATCTTTGATATTTGTAGTAAATGAATCTGAATTTTTCTCTAATTCATTACTCATATTTTTAAATATTGTAGATAGCCCTTCTCCACCAACAATACTTTGTAGCTCTGATTTTAAAGATGTTTTATTAACAATTTTATAAGTTATATTAAATAAACAAGCAATAATACAAACAACTAATAATAATTTTTTCCATATCTTTGCTAACATAAAAAACTCCCTTCTAAAATTGTAATACATTTTAATTATACTATATTTCTACAAAAAGTCAATATCTGCCGAAACATTTGCAGGTCAAAGAAATAAATATTTTTATTTAAAATTTTATAATTTGTTCCCAAGGTAAATTTTCTTTACCGAAGTGCCCATAATTTGTTGTTTCTCTAAATATTGGTCTTCTTAAATTCAAAGTTCTTATAATTCCACTTGGTGTTAAATCAAAATTAGCTTGAATTTTATTCTCGATTTCTTCATCTGACATTTTTCCAGTACCAAAAGTGTTTACTAAAATAGAAACCGGCTTTGCAACTCCAATTGCGTAAGCAAGTTGAATTTCGCATCTTTTCGCATATCCATTTGCAACAACATTTTTTGCAATATATCTAGCCATATATGATGCTGAACGATCTACTTTAGTTGGATCTTTTCCAGAAAAAGCACCTCCACCATGTCTAGCATATCCTCCATAAGTATCAACAATAATTTTTCTACCAGTTAATCCACTATCTCCTAAAGGTCCTCCTATTACAAATCTTCCAGTAGGATTTATATAAAATTTTGTTTCTTCATCTATTAGTTCTTTAGGAATTACTGAAAAAATAACTTTTTCTTTTATATCTTTTTTCAATTGTTCTAAATCTGTATCAGCTGTATGTTGTGTTGAAATTACAACAGTATCTACTCTTATAGGATTTTCATTTTCATCATATTCTACTGTTACTTGTGTTTTTCCATCTGGTCTTAAATATGGTATTTCCTTTGATTTTCTTACTTCTGTCAATTTTTTAGATAATTTATGTGCTAAATAAATTGGCATTGGCATATAGTCTTTTGTCTCATCTGTAGCATATCCAAACATTAAACCTTGGTCACCAGCACCCTCTGATTCTATTCCTTCACCTTCTTTATCTTCTAAAGATTTATCAACTCCTAAAGCAATATCTGGTGATTGTTTTGATAAATTAACTAATATTTCACAAGTTCTATAGTCAATATCAGTTTCGCTATTATCATATCCAATTTCCTTAATAGCATCTCTTACAATTTTCTCAACATCAATATTAGCATTTGTTGTAATTTCTCCTGTAACTATTATTTTTCCTTTTCCAGCAACAGTTTCACAAGCTACCCTTGAATTTTTATCTTGTGCTAAGCAAGCATCTAATACACTATCTGATATATAATCACATAATTTATCTGGATGTCCCTCTGTTACACTTTCAGATGTAAATAATTTTCTCATTTAATTTCTCCTTTTAATTTTTATTTATATATGTTTCATTTATTTCTATTCAAATACAACAAAAAAGACTTCTGCAAAAGAAGCCTTAAATCCAATTTATGAATAATCATCATTCAAAGCTCTTTGCTCTGTCGGTATTAGCACCTAATTTAATAGGTTGCTGTGGAGTCTTCAAGCCGAATCTCTCGTCCACTCTTGATAACATATATATTATGTGTATTATTGTAAACTCTTTTAACTTAAAAGTCAAGTATTTTCTATTAAATATCCTTTTTCAATTCGCCGTTACATTTCTTCTATAAAATTTACAAACCTCATTCTTACTAATAATATATTTTCCAAATCAATTGCTGACTTCAACTCTTCAATTTCTACAACAATTTTATTTAAATTGTATTGATTATTTGAACTATAATTCACATCTTTAATCATCTCATTATATTTATCACTTGCATTTTGAATTTCTTGTTTTGCACTATCAAAATCGTTAAATTCTGATAACTTATATGCTGAAAGTACTAATACTTTGAGTTTTGTTTTGTTTATTTCATTATTATTTTCTAAATAGATTTCTTCTATTTCTGGAAATTTTACATAAGCATTATATAAACTATTGAACATATCAATTTCTTTTTTATCACTTATAGCAATAACTAGATTTGAGAATTCATTGCTCACACTATTTATTGAATCTTTAGGTATATTTAATTCACTCATGTCAGTAATAATTGTAGCTAAAGATTTGTTCAATTTTTCAGCTTCTTTATACACACTATCCCAGTTAAAACCTTCTTCTGTTTTATATTCATCTTTTGCATATTTTATAAAAATTGTAAATATTTCATTTTCCAAATATTTAAGTTCAGAATTAACTTTAGCCTTTATTTTATTTTCATCTTTTTTACCAGAGCAACCTGTTAATGTAAAAAGTATTAACAGTAATATAACTATATATCTAAAAATTTTACTAAATGCTTTTTTCATTTTGTAATTTCCTTTCTATCAATGTATTTACATTATTTCTATTATTTACATATTACATTTTTTTATGTATTGCATATTTTCATTATTTTTTTTAATACTAATAATATAAATTTAAGAAAGGATTTTTTATGAATAGTCTTGCTATATATAGTGATGTAAATGGAGAAATAAAAAAATTCTTAGAAGCCTTTTATTCTAAGAATTTTAATTTAAAAGATAATTTATTTTGGGAAAATAAATATTCAAATCCAATTGACATGATTGAAATAATTAGTACTTTTATTGATAATAACGATAAATTTCAAATGAATATTTGGATCAGCTTAGATGAAAACATCTACATTTGTGTAACTGATCAAAATATCAATCAACTAATAAAATACATTTATGAAAGATATCCAAACTAACTTACTTTTCTAACATAATAGTTACTGGTCCATCATTTAAAAGATTAACTTTCATATCAGCTCCAAATATACCTTTTTGTACTTTTATTCCTTCTGATTCACATTTTTTGCAAAAATATTCATATAGTTCATTAGCCATTTCTGATTTTGCAGCATTTACAAAACTAGGTCTATTACCATGTGATGTGTCTGCATACAAAGTAAACTGTGATACAATTAGTAACTCTCCATCTACTTGTTTTATAGACAAGTTCATTTTTTCATTTTCATCTTCAAAAACTCGTAAATTTATAAGCTTTTTTACTAAGTAATCAGCAGTTTCCTTTGTATCAGTATGAGTTACACCACATAAAACTAGAAATCCTTTATTTATTTCTCCAACTATTTTATTATCAACTTTTACATCTGCATTTTTAACTCTTTGTATTAGTAATCTCATTTCTATTCCTTGTTATTTTAATAATATTGCAAATTATTCTTCTGAATTATTTACATTTTCTTCTTTATTTTCTTCTACATTTTTCACTTCAGTAACTTCTGCTTCTTTAGCATCTTCTGAAGCTTCTTCTTGAACTTCTATTTTGATTTCTTCAACTTTTGGTTGTTCTTTTCCACATTTTGAACAAAATTCATCTTTTTCATTCAATTCTGCACCACAATTAACACATTTCTTAATCTTTTTTAATGCTAAAATTTCAGCTTCAGCTTTTTCAATTTCCTCTTCTGTTCTAGCAATTTCTTCACATTTAGGAGTTATTTCTTCTCTTGAAACTTCTTCTCCATTTTTATGTGCATTATATACACATTTTCCTATTTCAGTATATAAATTTTCAATACTTTCCTTATACTCACTAATTTTTCCCTTTAGTTTTAATTCACTTGAAATTTGAGATGTTTTTTCCTTTGTAAATTTATATGTTTCACTAGCTTTCTTTGATAATTTGTCAAAAAATTCCATAATTCTTCCTCCTATTTATATTATATTTAAAATTCTAGATTTTTATGTACTTTTATATAATATTTATTCGTATTTTAGCTCTCTTGTCATAAGTTTATCAACTGCATCCATTGGTTTTAAGCCATTATATAAAACATTATATACAGCTTCAACTATTGGCATTTCAACATTGTATTTTTTTGATAGACTATATGCAACATCAATATTATCAACACTTTCAATTGTCATACCAATTTCTTTTCTAGCTTCTTCTATTGAAAATCCTTTTCCTATCATTTCACCAGCTCTTCTATTTCTGCTATGTTCACTTCCACAGGTTACAATTAAATCTCCAAGTCCAGTTAATCCATAAAAAGTCTTTTCTTCTGCTCCCATTGCTGTTCCAAGTCTAGTTATCTCTACTAATCCTCTAGTTGCTAAAGCAGCAAAAGTATTATCTCCAAGATTTAATCCAACTGCAATTCCAGCACAAAAAGCAATAATATTTTTTAAAGCTCCACCAATTTCAACACCTTTAACATCTTTTGAACTGTATATACGAATTATATTACTTTTAAATATTTCTCTTATTTTTAATATTACATCTTCATATTCTGATGCTATAACAAGTGCTGTTGGAACATTTATTGAAACTTCTTCAGCATGGCTTGGTCCAGATAAAACTCCACATTTTACATTTGGTAATTCTTGTTTAACAACTTCATCTAAAGTTAATTCTGTAACAGGCTCAAAACCTTTTGCACACATAATAATTGGTTGATTATCTTTAACAAATTCCTTATATTGTTTAATTGTACTTCTAACAAATTTTGAAGGTGTTACATGAAGTATTATTTCAGCTCCTTCAATTACCTCTTTAAAATCATTTGATGCATATATATTATCTGGTAAAGTTATATTTGGTAGAAATTTGCATTTCTTTTCATTATTTATAAGATTTCTTTCATCTTCTGCAAAAGACCAAATTTTCACATCATTACCTTGTCCTGCTAAATACACACTTAAAGCAACTCCCCAACTTCCACTACCTATAACAGCAATTTTTCTCATTAGTTTACTCTCCTTTTTCTTTACTAAAGCTTAATTTATTTTCTGTTCCACTTAAAATTCTTTTTACATTAGCTCTATGATTATATACTACAAAAGCAGCTAATAGTATTCCAAATACTATATAATTTCCTTCAACTAAATAGTTTTCTGTGATAAAAATTGTTAGTACCGGAAATAGTATTGCAGCTGATATTGAACCTAAAGATACCATTCTAGTTAAAATCATAAGAATAAGTGCAAATACTAAACAAATTAGACCAATTTGCCAATTTAGTAATAAAATAATTCCTAAACTAGTTGCAACTCCTTTTCCACCTTTAAACTTAAAAAATATTGGAAATGTGTGTCCTATAACAACACATAATGCAGCAATTTGTACTAATATTGCTCTATCAATGCCTTTAACGAATTTTCCAACAATATATGCAATTAGTACTGCAACAACACCTTTTAGAATATCACAAATTAAAGTAATAATTGCTGCTTTTTTTCCAACTGTTCTTAATACATTTGTTGAACCAGCATTTTTACTACCTTTTTCTCTAACATCAAAACCTGCCATTTTTTTGCTTATTATAACAGAAAAACTAATACTTCCTATTAAATAAGCTATGATACCTATTAAAATATATGTAATCATTTTTTCCTCCTATGTTTTATAATTTATTTTCTCCTTTTTCTCTTACAATCAATCTTACCGGTGTACCCTCTAATCCAAAATTGTTTCTAAAACAATTTATTAGATATCTTTGATATGAGAAATGGAATAATTCTTTATCATTAACAAATATTACAAATGTTGGTGGTCTTGTAGTTGCTTGTGTTCCATATAATATTTTTAATCTTTTTCCTTTATCTGTTGGAGGTTGTACAACTGCAATAGCCTCATTTATTACCTCATTTATTACAGAAGTTGAAACTCTTAATGAATTTTGTCTATTAACTTCGTTAATCATATTAAACAATTTATTTACTCTTTGTCCTGTTTCAGCAGATATGAAAATAATTGGAGCATAAGCTGCATAACTAATTTTATTATAAACATCTTTCTTAAATGCTTCTAGTGTACCATTATCTTTTTCAACAGCATCCCATTTATTTACAACTATAATAATTCCTTTTCCAGCTTCATGTGCTTCTCCAAGAATTTTAGCATCTTGATCTGTAACACCTTCTGTTGCATCAATTAAAACTAAACAAACATCAGCTCTTTCTATTGCAAGTAAAGTTCTCATTACACTAAATTTTTCTATTGATTCATTTACTTTGCTATGCTTACGAATTCCTGCTGTGTCTATAAATATATATTTTCCAAATTCATTTTCAAATCTAGAATCTATTGCATCTCTGGTAGTTCCTGCGATATTACTTACAATACTTCTTTGTTCACCAAGTATTTTATTTATTAGAGAAGATTTTCCAACATTTGGTTTACCTATTATTGCAACTTTTATTTCTTCTTCAATGTTTTCATCATCTTTTTTAGGTGGTAATTTATCATATATTGCATCTAACAAATCTCCTATTCCTATTGCATTTGCTGCAGAAATTGGATGTGGTTCTCCAAGACCTAGATTATAAAATTCATAAATTTCAGCTGGTGGTTCTCCATAATTATCTGACTTATTGCAAGCTAAAATTATAGGCTTTTTAGCTTTTTTTAACATCATTGCAATTTCTGAATCAGTTGCTGTAACCCCTTGCTTTACATCTGTAATAAATAAAATTACATCTGCTACATCTATTGCTATATTAGCTTGTTCTCTCATTTGAGATACAATTACATCATTTGTTTCTGGTTCTATACCACCAGTATCTATTAAAGTAAATTCTCTATCTTTCCATGTTGTATCAGCATAAACTCTATCTCTTGTAACACCTGGTGTATCTTCAACAATGGAAATTCTTTGTCCAACTACATAGTTGAAGAATCTTGATTTCCCAACATTTGGTTTTCCAACTATAGCTACAATTGGTTTTGCCATTTTAAACTTCATTCCTTTCTTACTTTATAAATATAAAGCATATATATCTATAAAATTTTCTAATATTCATAATTTAATACTTATATAGTATATACTATTTTGCCCTATTTTTCAAGATTTTTTGTACTTTTCCAAAGATAAACCCCATATAAAATAATAGAAAGTATTGAAAAAGCTTTTGAAATTTTTTGTATATCTGTTCCTACATATTCAACTTCAATAGTTGCACTTTCTTCTGCCGGCAAATAAAAACCTAAAAATCCATTTTCTGTTTCAAAACTTTTTAAACTCATTCCATCTGCTTTTACAGCATAACCTGGATAATATATGAATGGTAATTCAAACTTTGTAATTTCATCTAATGTTTGTACTTTTGCTGAATATGTTGAATTATTTTTATTTTCTTTTTCTATAACTGCTTTTCCACTTAAAACATACATATTCTGAGTTCTTGTTGCAATATAAAATTTATTTTCATAAGCCTTTAAAGGTAAATATTCTGCATTATTTATACCCGCAGAAATTTCTTCTTGCTTACCTGAAATCCTTCCAATTTCTATATCTTCTATTTTTGCTAAATTTGTATCAGTTTGAATATATCCATGTAAACAAATAACATATATCATACTTACAGCAAGTAAAATAAGTGCATCTTTTAGCTTAAATTTTTCTACTATTGAACCTATATTCATTGAACAAATTATTGTTAAAAAAAATGTAGCAAATCCTAATAAACACCATGGATATTTCAGCTTTATAAATAGCCAAGAAAAATATTTCCATTGGAATATTTTAGTTGCCATAAATATAAAAATCAAGCAAAAAACTAAATAAAATATATAATCTTTTTTATATTCTTTTTTTATTTTTACCAAAGCCATCGGTGTTATTGCAAACATTACAATTAAAAGAGGTCCTACTTCAAATACAAATTTTTCATTTTTTCCTGTCACAAATAATTTTCGTATTGAAATAGCTTCGTTTGCAAATTCTTCTTTTTCTTCTATACTAACATTATTTATTTTATACTTTGTAGCCACATTAGTTTCGATATAAGGTAACCATAAGCAAGCTGTAAAAGCTACTACCAAAGCCAAATCTAATAATATCTTTTCTATACAGCCATTAACTTTCAAGCTATTAAAATTAACAGCAAAATAAACGATTGTAATAAATAATGTTATCCAACCAAAACTATAATTTGTAAAAAACATTAGAGAAATTGCAATTGGATAATAATAATGCTTTTTCTCACTATTTATTAAATAATATGCTCCTAAAAATGCTAATGGTAAAATAGCCAAAGCAATTTGCTCAGACAAAGCATTTCTAATATACATATTTGTCAAATGATATGGCAACATCATGTATATTCCTGAAGCTAACAATGCAATGTTCTTGTTTTCCGAAAATTTTTTCATAAAAATATACATTGTTATACCAGATAAAAAGATTCCGATTAAGCAAACAATTTTATAACTTGCATTTATATTTTTTATTATTAAATTGCAAAATATAATAAAAACATTTGCAAAATTTCCTTCAAAAATACTTAAATTATATCCAAAACCATTTGCAAAATTTGAAATAATTCCATCTAAACCACTAATACTCTTTATTTCAAAACATCTAGCTATATATTGAATTCCTTCTCCAATATAACAATTAAAATTTGGATTAAATAATGGTATTGCTATAATTATTGATATAACAGCAATTATTATTCCATAAATATATTTTTTAATTTTATTCATATTTTCATTTCCTTTTAATATTGAGTTTGTCCATTTAAAAATTCATCATTCTTTATCCATTCTTCAACATCAAAAACTTTATAATTTTCTTTATCCACTCTTACAAAAACTTCACTAATTCCTGAATTGATAATTAGTTTTCTGCACATCAAGCATGGAGCTGCTCCCTCTTCATAATCGCCATTTTCTCTAACACCAACTAAATATAAAGTAGAACCAATCATTTCCTCTCTTGAAGCACATATAATAGCATTTTGTTCAGCATGAACTGAACGACATGCATCATATCCACCATGTCTTGTTTCTGGCATCAATTTTTTCTTGGTACAATATCCTAAATCGCAACAATTTATTCTACCTCTAGGAGCTCCACTGTATCCTGTGGCTATAATTTGATCATGTTTTACAATAATACTTCCATATTTCTTTCTTAAACAAGTAGATCTTTCAGAAACAGTTTCTGCAATATCTAAATAATAATTTATTTTATCTATTCTTCTTTCCATAAATTCCTCTTTTTTATTTGCATTATATATTAGATTATAGTTTTTTTCAACATTTTGCTAAAAAATGAGTCCAATAATTCTCAAATATAAAAACGAACTCATAAATTTGAAATACAAAAATACTTCAAATTTATAAGTTCGTTAAAAGCTCATATATAATTTTTAATTATATCTCTTATTTGTTATCTGCTTTTTTTGCTACTACTTCTTTTCCATCATAGTATCCACAGTTTGAACAAACTGTATGTGGTAATACAGCTTCGTGACAATGAGGACAAGTTGCTAAATTTTTTGCCTCGATTTTCCAAGTTGATCTTTTTAAACCTGTTCTAGCTTTTGACCATCTTCTTTTTGGTTGTGCCATTTTAAATCCCTCCTTTAGCGCTTATAAATATATATCAAAATATAATTTTACCTTAAAGTTACTTAAATAGTATACAATCAATTTGGTATTTTGTCAACATTTTTACAAAATATTTGTACTTTTTTCAAATTGTCATGTATTACTTACTAATTATTTTTCAATTCTGGATAATCTTTTAAAATTTTATCAGCAATACTATCTGTATACTTAAATGGAATTACATAGCCATTTAAACTATTAGCCTTTTCTTGAAGATTTGCATTTTCAGAACTTACAAATATTTTTGCTTTTCCTTTTCCATTCTTTGCTTCTTGTATTAAATTATATGCTGGAGAATTTCCATCAAATGCAATTACAGCTGAATTTCTTCTTTCAAATATTTCATAATTAAAACTCTTATATATTCCTAACTCTTCTGTTTCTGTTGATACACAAACACCATCTAAATCTTGTGTATTTAATTTTTCCTCTTCTTCTTTAGAAAGCATTTTAGGAACAATAGCATTTATCTCAAATTTTTTATTCATTTCTTTTGATAAATCAACAATTGCTTTTTCATAACCTTCCATTTTAGGTCCAATTACAAAATATGCTTTTTTATTATCTAATTTATCAATTAGTTCTTTTAATGTTGCTTTTGCACTTTCATTTATTACAGTTTCTCTACCTTTACTGTTAAAGCTTCCACCTGCTATAATAACAGGGAATTTATCATATGGAAGTTCTACAATTTTATCCTTTAACACTTCTGTTGCATCTAAGTTATTTTTGAAATAAAATTTTATTTGCTTATCTTTTGTTTTAGAAATGTTTTCATCTTCTAAATCTAAAATAGCTTTTTCTAATCCTTTATTTTCAATCATTTTTTCAAAAGCTTTTGATTTTTTCTTAAATGCTTGCTCATTATCTGCTAAAATTTTATCTTCAACAGCTCTCATTTTCATAAAATCATCTGTTGTCAAACCTAATAAATTTTGAGAAGCAAGTTGTTCTTCAAATGTATCTGTACCATATATTCCAAAACCATCTGTTCCTTGAACACATGCGACACCACTATCTAGATATTGCTTTATAGGGTGATTTTGTAAATCTGATAAATTATTTAAACGGACATTTGAAGATAATTGAAATTGTAATACAACTCCCATATCTCTCATGTCTTCCATTAACTTTTTACCTTTTTCAAAATTTAAGTTTTCAACATATAAACCATGTCCTATTCTAACTTTAGGACATTTCTTTCCTTCTGGAATTGCTGCTTTAACACATTCAATTGCTGAAAAAACATTATCTTTATGTGAATCATTTTCTCCAGCATGAATTTGTATTGTAAAACTATTATCTTCATATACGGCAAATTTTACTAACTCAGCTATTAGTTCTCTAAAATCTGCTATATCATTTATTTCTTCACCAATTATATCACTTCCAACAACATAAGGACTTTTGGCCATTGCTTTTAATACATTTAATGCTTCAACAATTTCCTCTGGTGAAAGCCATACTCTACGAATAGCAGCAAGAAATCTAATTGCAACACCAGTTTCTTTTTCTGCTAATGGCAATATTTCATGAAGTGTTTTTAAGAATTCAACACCTCGTTCACCTTTTTTTACAAGGTCTGTTGTAGAAATTTCAACATGTTTTATTCCTTGTTTTTGATATTCTCTTGAAATCCATAAAAGTTTATCTTTTAATATATTATTATTTTCATATACACTTCCAGATTCTGCATCTTCTAGCATTTTATACAAATGTTTTTTTACTTGCTCATCTGGTATTGCTTTAATCTGATTATTAGTATATTTTATTTTTATTGTAGATGGTTTACCTTTTGTAAATACATATCTATAAACTATATAAAGCTTATCTAAATTAGTAAATACAGCTTGACCATCTTTCATTAGAACTAAACTATTTTTTATTTTTCTAATATTTTCTTCCGCATTTTCTAAATTGTTTAAAATTAAATCTGCAAAGTTTATATAAGTTTCATCTTTTATTTTTCTTTCAAAAGCTTTTCCTGTAAGATTACTATTTTCATAATGTTTCTCTACTGCTTTTCTTTGCATTTCTAACATTTTAGATTGCTCATCTGTAATCTTTAAATTTAATTTTTGAATAAAATATAAAGGATATCTTATTTGATGTTTTATTGCTAATGCAATTAAAATATCTGGTGTAAGCATTGCATTTAAATGCGTATGTAAATCAGTTCTAAATTTAACTTTTTTCAATATATAAGTTTTTACAATTGTTTTATCAACACTTAATTTGTAATCTTTAGTTTGAGCCATAAGTATTTTGGTTATTGCTGGAATTTTAGCCTTCATTTCAATATGTCCATCTGTATAAATATTTGCTATTTTTATTCCACCTAGTCTAAATATATATACTTCTTCATTATCTGCATTTAATGATGCTGGAAGTATTCCTGTTATTACTCTTTTATTAGTTTCACCTGTTCTAGTTTCTAATTTACATACTTTTGCTAAATTCGTAATCAAATTTCCAGAATTATGGTTTGGTGTTTCTATACAATAAAAAAGTTCTTCTTCACTTCTTTTAGATAAAGATACTTTTATGTCTTGCTCTTTATCAAGATAAAATACTTTCCAAACATCAATTTTTTCCATTAAAATTATCCTCCAACAATATATTTGATATATAATATAAAATTCAAAATATTATTTCACCAGTTAATTTAGAATTATAACACAATTCTTAGTATTTTTCAACAAATTATGTAAATCTTTTTATGTATATCTAAAAAAAAGCTCACTTGTAAAATACAAATGAGCAAATCTATATTATTTTGTTTTTATGGATTGTTTATTTTATAGGATACTATGCTAATTTTTCTAAATATCTCTTTTTCATCTTATCAGAAGAATGTACATATCTGTTTAAAGTTATTCCTACATCAGAATGACCTAATATTTCACTTAAAGATTTCACATCCATTCCTACACTTATACAGTCGGTCGCAAAAGTGTGTCTTAAGCAGTGAAAATTTCTGTATGGAACTTTGCATTTTTGTAAACAACTTCTAAATGTATATTGATAACCTCTTGGTTCCATAAAATTATATTTATCTCCTGTTAAAAAGAAATCATCTTTACTATATTTTTCTTTAAGTTCTTTCAATTTTGTATATACAATATTTGACATTGGAATTGTTCTCATACTTTTTTCTGATTTTGGAGAATCAATAATTATTTTTGTTTCACTTGGCTTTACATATACTCTCTGTAATGTATGGCGAACATAAATTAGTTTTTTACTCAAATCTATATCCTCCCATTTCAAAGCACAAATTTCTCCAATTCTCATGCCAGTATACAAACATATTGCAATTCCAATATACTTTGTATTTTCTGAATTCATACAAAAATCCTTTATCTTTCTTTTGTCTCTCTCTGAAAAAATTCTCAAATCTTGCATACGAACTCTTGGCAAGTTAATCAAATCTATTTTCATTTTCAAATCATATCTTTGCTCTGCATATTTCAAAATTGATTTTAATACTAATAAAATATCTTTTAAAAACTTATTAGATATTTGCATATCTTCTAATAAAACTTCACTAAATCTATTAAAATCATATGTTGTCATCTCTTCTAAAGTTAAATTTTCAAAAGCTGGTAATAAATATTTGTCAATTTTATAAGTATAATTAAAATATGTAGATTCTTTTATTTGTTGCTTTTTGTATATTAAAAAATCATCTGTAATTTTTTTAAATGTAATTTTCTTTTGCAGTTTAATTATTTTTTTCATCAATTAACCACCTCAGCATCAGATTTTACAACATTTTCCTTAATTTTTTTGTAAAGCTGAATTATTAAAATTTTTACTAAAATTTTACACTTTTTATATATTTTCTTATTTTTTCACCTTTTGTCGGTTTATGTAGTATTTTGTCGAATTATTTATATTCTTGTCAATTGCTGTAGTTTCAATTGATTGGTGTCTTTTTCATTCTATCTAATTTTACTTAATTTTTTTACACTGATAAATATTTTTGCAATCATTTTGCAATGTAAAATGATTACTTGAATATTTTAATTTTATAACTGTAACACTTTTTCTTTAATTTCATACTATGTATTATACAAAAGATAAACAAAAAGAAAAAACATAAAGGAGGTAAACGATATGCCAGAAAACAGAGGATGTGGATGTGGTTTCATGGACAATGATTGCTTATGGATCATAATTCTTTTAATCATCATATTCTGTTGTTGTGGAAACAACAATGGTAGAGGTGGATGTGGTTGCTAATTATAGCAAACACTGCTTACACAAAAGCATTGTAAATGTTTAGTTTACGATAAGAAAAAACACACGATATAATAATTTGATTGTATCGTGTGTTTTCTTATTATTAAAAGATAAATATTTTATTTAATTCTACTTATATTATTTAATTTGTTTTTAGTACATTCCACCCATTTCACTTGGCATTGCTGTATCGTGGTGACAAGAACATTCTTTTTCTTTCTTTTCTGTCATAATGCTTTCAGTTGTTAATATCATTGAAGCAACACTTTCAGCATTTTGAATTGCTGAACGAGTAACCTTTGTAGGATCTACTATACCAGCTTTCTTCATATCTGTATATTCTTCTTTAGCAGCATCAAATCCAACACCTGGTTTGCTTGCTTTTACTTTTTCAAGTATAACAGCTCCTTCTAGTCCTGCATTTCTTGCGATTTGTTTTACTGGTTCTTCCAAAGCTTTTAATATTATCTTAGCACCAATTTTCTCTCCTTCTGGAAGTGTTTCTAATAATTTTTCAACTTCTGGAATAACATTTATAAATGCTGTTCCACCACCAGGTAAAATACCTTCTTCAACAGCTGCTTTTGTTGCTGATAAAGCATCTTCAATTCTTAATTTCTTTTCTTTCATTTCAATTTCAGTTGCAGCACCAACTTGAATAACAGCTACACCACCAGCAAGTTTTGCTAATCTTTCTTGTAATTTTTCTTTATCATATTCGCTCTTTGTTTCTGCAATTTGATTTCTAATTAAGCTAACTCTTTCAGCTATTTCTTTCTTATCTCCTGAACCATCAACTATAATTGTATTTTCTTTAGTTACTTTAACTTGTTTTGCTCTACCTAATTGCTCTATTTTTGTATCTTTTAATTCAAGACCAATATCAGATGTAATTACTTTACCACCAGTTAAAATAGCAATATCTTGTAACATATCTTTTCTCTTATCACCAAATCCAGGGGCTTTAACTGCAACAACATTTAAGATTCCTCTTAATTTATTTAAAATCAATGTTGATAAAGCTTCTCCTTCAAAATCGTCTGCAATAATTACAAGTCTACCACTAGCTTGTGTAATTTGCTCTAATAGTGGTAAAATTTCTTGAATATTACTTATTTTCTTATCTGTGATTAAGATATATGGATTATCCATAACTGTTTCCATTTTTTCTGTATCTGTTACTAAATATGGAGATACATATCCTTTATCAAATTCCATTCCTTCAACTACTGAAACTTCTGTTGATGATGTCTTTGATTCTTCAATTGTAATAACTCCATCTTTAGAAACTTTTTCCATAGCATCAGCTATTAAGTTTCCAATTTCTGAATTATTAGCTGAAATACTTGCAACTCTTGCAATATCTTCTTTTCCTTCAATTGGAGAACTATTCTTTTTCAAGTTTTCAACAACAACTTCTGTTGCTTTATCCATACCTCTTTTAATTGCTAAAACATCTCCACCAGCTGCTACATTTTTAACACCTTCTTTTAACATTATTTGTGCTAAAACTGTTGCTGTTGTTGTTCCATCACCTGCAACATCATTAGTTTTTGTTGAAACCTCTTTTACTAAAGAAGCTCCCATGTTTTCAAATGGATCTTCTAATTCAATCTCTTTTGCAATTGTAACACCATCATTAGTAATAAGTGGTGCTCCATAAGTTTTATCTAAAACTACATTTCTTCCTTTTGGACCTAATGTAACTTTTACTGTATCTGCTAATTTATTAACACCTTCTAATAATTTTTTTCTAGCATCTTCACCATATAAAATTTCTTTTGCCATATCTATCCCTCCTTATTATTCAACTACGGCAAGAATATCAGATTGTTTTACAATAATATAATCTATTCCTTCATATTTAACTTCTGTGCCAGAATACTTACCTGTTATTACTCTGTCACCAACTTTAACTTGCATTTTCTCTATTTTTCCGTCATATTCTTTTCCAGGGCCAACAGCTATAACCTCTGCTATTTGTGGTTTTTCTTGTGCTCCTGATGATAGAATAATTCCGCTTTTTGTTGTTTCCTCTGCTTCTACCATTTTTACTACTACTCTGTCTTCTAGTGGTTTTATCATTTTCTATTACCTCCTTAAAATAATATTAGCAGTCTTTTTCTTCGACTGCTAATAATTTATACCTTTTTACTTTAATTGTCAATACAATTTTTTAATTTTCACAAAATTTTCACAGATATACCTGTATACTCCAGAACTTACTGTTTTACCATAGCACCGCAAAAAGTACAATATTTGTCATCTGCATCAATTTCATTACCACATCTTCTGCAAAAATTTCCTAATTTCTGTGTTATTATTTCTCCATTTTTATCTACTTTTATTACCATATTTTTTGCATCTATAAATTCTGCTTTCTTACTAATTTTATATAGCTGTAAAAACAATTGCTCAAAATTTTCTTTTCTACTTTCCTCTTTTACCTGTTCTACTTCTTCAAAATTAGTAATTTCAAAATATGTAATCTTTATACCTCTTTGTGCTAATTTCTCATCATAATTGTTTTGACTTACTCTAATTTCTAATTCATTAGTTTTATTCTTTACTAGCTGTACAGACAATTTATATTCTTCACCTAGCTCGTTTATTCCTAATTGAATTGAATTAACTACAGTTTTTCTAATTTGTTCTATAAGTTCTTGTTTTGTATAATGTTCTCTTATCCCTAAAATAGAATTTAAAAATAAAACAGGATTTTCTATTTTAAAATTAAATTTTCCATTTCCAATAAATCTTGTTTTTAGTGGTTCTTCTTTTTTAGTTTCTTCATTATAAGTACAATTTGTCCAATCAATATATTCAATTGGTTTCTTCATATAAAATTTATTGTCTGTTATTTCTTGTAAATTTATAAATATAAGTGAAAGTGGTAATTTCTTTGTTTTTTCATCATTATACTCTCGCCATTTTCTAAGCTCGACAGAACAATCTTGTTCATCAAAACTTATTTTATAAATTCCTGGTTCATAACAAACTGCAATAACTTTTCCCTTTTCTAATAATATAGCATATTGTTTTTCGTTAATTTTTACTTCACTATAATTATATATTTTATCATCTGTTTTTCTTACTAATACATCATTATCCAATTCATTACATTCAATTACATTTGATGTACGAGCCTCTTGTATCTTTACAAATTTCATTTTTAAAATTCCTTCTATTTATTCTCTATTGTTGCTTTTATAAAAGCTTTAAATAATGGAGCTGGTCTATCTGGTCTAGACTTAAATTCTGGATGAAATTGTCCTGCTATAAAAAATTTGTTGTTTACATTTTCTACAATCTCAACTAAGCTTCCATCTGGTGATGTTCCAGAACAAATAAGTCCCGCTTTTTCAAGTCTATCTTTATAATCATTATTATACTCAAATCTATGTCTATGTCTTTCAGATATATTTTCACTTTCATAAATTTTATAAGCTAAAGTATCTTTTTTTATTTTACAAGGATATGCTCCAAGTCTCATAGTGCCACCTTTTTTAGTAATCTCTTTTTGTGTTTCCATTATATGTATTACTGGATTTTTTGTATTCTCATCAAATTCTGCTGAATTCGCATCTTTTATTCCCAATACATTTCTTGCAAATTCAACAACAGCCATTTGCATTCCAAGGCATATTCCTAAAAATGGAATATCATTCTCTCTAGCATATTTTATAGCGCATATTTTTCCTTCTATTCCTCTAGCTCCAAATCCTCCTGGGACTAATATTCCATCATATTCTTTTAATACATCATCAACATTATCTGCATTTATATTTTCTGAATCAATAAATCCAATTTCTACTTTAGCAGAGTTTGCAAATCCACCATGTCTTAAGCTTTCTGCAACAGATAAGTATGAATCTTGTAGTAACATATATTTTCCTACCAAAGCAATTTTTACTTTATAATTCAAGTTTTTTGCTCTTTCTAACATTGCTTCCCATTCTTCATTATGTGACTCAATTTTATCTAATTGCAAATGTTTACAAGCTGCAAGTGCTAATCCCTGTTCCTCTAACATAATTGGAACTGCATATAAATTATCGGCTGTTAAATTAGGAATTACATTTTCTGGTCTTACATTGCAGAATAAAGCAAGCTTTTGTCTTATTTCATCTGATATTTCGATTTCACTTCTACATACAAGAATATCTGGCTTTATTCCATAAGATTGTAATTCCTTAACTGAATGTTGTGTAGGTTTTGATTTTAATTCATTTGAGCCAGAAATATATGGTAATAAAGTAACATGTATATATAAAACATCTTCTGGTGCTTTTTCTAATCCGACTTGTCTAATTGCCTCAATAAAAGCTAAGCTTTCTATATCTCCAACTGTTCCACCTAGTTCTGTAATTACAACATCTACATCTGAATTTTCAAAGCTATATATTCTATCTTTAATCTCATTTGTAACATGTGGAATTACTTGTACTGTTTTTCCTAAATAGTCTCCATTTCTTTCTTTATTTATTACATTTTGATAAATCTTTCCTGAAGTAACACTACTATTTTGAGTTAAATTTACATCAGTAAATCTCTCATAATGTCCTAAATCCAAGTCTGTTTCTGCTCCATCATCTGTAACAAACACTTCTCCATGTTCATAAGGACTCATTGTTCCAGGGTCAACATTTATATAAGGGTCGAATTTTTGATTTACCACTTTATAACCTCTATTTTTTAGTAGTCTTCCTAATGATGCCGCCGTAATTCCTTTTCCTAGTCCTGATACTACTCCACCTGTTACAAATACATATTTTGTGTTCATATAATTTTTCCTCCTAATTTTAGCTAAAACTCTCCAAAAAGCTTTAAAAAAACAAAAAACAGATTAAAAAAAGAGTTTTTTTTTAACCTGTTTTGAACTTCCTTATTCTGACAAAAATAGTTTATCATTTTGCTAATACAATTTCAAGCAATTTTTTGATTATTTGTATAAAATTATTTTTCAATAGTAGTATTATACATTTCTAATTTTGATTCTGCCAATCTTAAAGCATTTGCTAAATTTCTTTTATCCTCCTTCATGCTTATTGTTATTTTAGTTGTCCTTTCATCTTTTACTTTTAATGTAATTGTATAGTTTTTAATATCAAATCTATCTACATTTCTCCATCTGACAAAACCATATTTAGCTGTCTTTATTCCTTTTGATGATAACACGATTTCACCATCATTTATAAATTCAAATACTATAACAGTTACAACTATAAATCCACATTGAATAACAGTTTCATCTGATTGAATAATTAGTGCAAAGAAAAATAAAAAAATTGTATATATTTTTAAAATTAAATTAACAATATCTAATAAAGTATATCGTTTAATCTTTATTACTATCTCTTCCATTTAGTATCCCTCTCTTTCAAAAGTAGACTCTTGAAATTTCTTTTGTAAACTATTCTATCCTCTTTGTTTTACTGCTTCATATATAATAATTCCAGCTGACACTGAAGCATTTAATGAAGTAATTTGACCTTTCATAGGTATCTTTATTAAAATATCTGCATTGTCTTTAACAAGTTTACTCATTCCAAAGCCTTCACTTCCAATTATTACAGCTAAAGGTCCTTTTAAATCTTGATTATAATACAAAGTTTTAGCATATCCATCAGTACCAATAACCCATAATCCTTCTTCTTTTAATTTTCTAATTGTTTCATTCAAGTTATTAACTCTAGCAATTTTCATATAAGTTGTTGCCCCTGCTGAAACTTTTGTAACTGTACTATTAACAGCTGCATTTCTTCTTTTTGGAATTATTATACCATGAACCCCAGCTGTTTCTGCTGTTCTTATAATAGAACCTAAATTATGTGGATCTTCTATTCCATCTAATATTATTATAAAAGGATCTTCATTTTTACTTTTAGCAACTTCTAAAATGTCTTCAACTTCACAATAATTAAATGGCGGTACTACTGCAACAACACCTTGATGATTTTCGGCCATCATATCTAACTTGCTTTTATCTACTTCTACTAAAACAATTCTAGCATCTTTAGCTTTAGCTATAATTTCGTTTATAGAGCCGTGTTTTTCTCCTCTTTCAACAAAAATTTTGTTAATATCTTTATCAGATTTTAACAATTCTAGAACTGCATTTCTTCCTGCAACAACGTCTTCATAAGCCTTTTCTTCTTTTTCATTGTTTGCAAAATTCTTGTTTTCTGATGCAAATTTTCTATCCTTAGTATACGCATTTTTTGTGTTTTGTTTTGAATAGTCTTTTTTCTCATTTCTTGAAAATTCAGGTTTTCTACTCTTTTTTTCAAAACTCTTTTGTTCTTTTTCTCTTGCTAATCTAGCTCTTCTGTTTTGCTTATCTCTATAGCTTTCTCTCATTTTTAATTCCTTTCTTGAATTGTAAACTTTATTTTAATTTAATTACAAACTTTTTTATTCTTCATCATTTAATTTTAATATTGATAAAAATGCTTCTTGTGGTACTTCAACATTTCCAATTTGTCTCATTTTCTTTTTACCACGTTTTTGTTTTTCTAATAATTTTTTCTTTCTTGTAATATCTCCACCATAACATTTTGCAAGTACATCTTTTCTCATTGCTGAAATTGTTTCTCTAGCTATTATTTTACCTCCAACAACTGCTTGGATAGGGATTTCAAATAATTGACGAGGAATAACTGTTTTTAATTTTTCAGCCATTTTTCTTCCTCTTGAATATGCACTATCTTTATGAACAATAAATGATAATGCATCAACTTGCTCATTATTGATATACAAATCTAATCTTATCAAATCGCCTTTTCTATATTCTTTAAATTCATAATCAACAGATGCATAACCTTTCGTTTTTGATTTTATTGTATCAAAAAAATCATATATTATTTCATTTAAAGGTAAATCATATTCAACTGTAACTCTATTTTCATCTAGATACTTCATATCTAAATATGTACCTCTTCTATTTTGGCAAACATCCATTACATTACCAACAAATTCTTTTGGTATCATAATTTCTGCTTTCATTATAGGTTCTTCAATCATCTTTATTTCTGTTGAAGGTGGTAAATCAGTTGGATTGTATATGTCTAATATTTGTCCATCTGTTCTATGTACTTTATATATTACAGATGGTGCAGTTGTAATTAATGCTAAATCAAATTCTCTTTCTAATCTTTCTATAATTATTTCTAAGTGTAATAATCCTAAAAATCCACACCTAAAGCCAAATCCAAGTGCAGCAGATGTTTCTGGTTCATATTGAAGAGCAGCATCATTTAACTTTAATTTTTCCAAAGCCTCTTTTAAATTTTCATATTCGCTACCATCAACAGGATACATTCCACAATATACCATTGAATTTGCTTTTTTATATCCTGGTAAAGCTTCTTTTGCTGGATTGTTTTTTAAAGTAATTGTATCACCAACATGTAAATCTGATACAGTTTTTACACTAGCCGAAATATATCCAACTTCACCAGCTTCTAGTTTATCACTTGGTATATATTCTCCCGCACCAAAATATCCTACTTCTGTTACAGTAAATACTTTTCCGGTAGCCATAAATAATATTTCATCATTTGGTTTTACTATACCATTTTTTATTCTAACATAACTTAAAGCACCTTTGTAATTATCGTAATATGAATCAAATATTAAAGCTTGAAGTGGTGCATTTTTATCTCCACTTGGAGCTGGGATATCTGTTACAATTCTTTCTAAAACTTGCTCAACATTCAAACCT
Source organism: uncultured Clostridia bacterium (assembly GCA_934141445.1). Classification (GTDB taxonomy): domain Bacteria; phylum Bacillota; class Clostridia; order TANB77; family CAG-508; genus Scatovivens. Next base: position 28,346 of record CAKPCF010000019.1, read on the forward strand.
GTTTTAGCTGATATACAAGGTGCATCCATTGCAGGAATTCCGATAATATCTTCTATTTCATGTTTTACTTCATCTGGTCTTGCATTAGGTAAATCAACTTTATTTATAACTGGCACTATTTCAAGATTATCTTCTATTGCTAAGTATACATTAGCCAATGTTTGGGCTTCAACACCTTGCGTACTATCAACTACAAGAATAGCTCCTTCGCAAGCAGCCAAACTTCTAGATACTTCATAATTAAAATCTACATGTCCTGGTGTATCTATTAAATTAAATTCATACACATTTCCATCTTTGGCTGTATAATTCATTTTTACAGCTTGTGATTTTATTGTTATTCCTCTTTCACGCTCTATATCCATATTGTCAAGAACTTGTGCTTCCATTTCTCTTGAAGATAAAGCACCTGTCATTTCTATAATTCTATCTGCCAAAGTAGATTTGCCATGATCAATATGAGCTATTATACTAAAATTTCTAATATATTTTTGCTTATCTTGCATTTTGTCCTTAATTAACTCACTTTCTTTAAATCTCAAATATACTTTTTTATTATACTTTATTTTTTTAAATCTTTCAATGTTTTACATCAAATTATTTCACATATCTCTATTACATACAAAAAAAGAGATTCTTAGTTTATAAAGTATAAAATTCAAATATACTTTACAAACTTTAAATCTCTTTCTACTTTATTATTGATATTTTATTCAACAAATGACTTCCATTGCAATTTTTTTAGTTCACTTGTATCTTGAAATATATTCTCTGAAATATTTAATGTCGTTAATCCAGCGTTATTTAATTTTTTCAAGATTTCTATATTATTTATCAACACAACACTTCCATTAAGATTTTGCAATACCGTATTTTCCAAAGTATTTCCATTCAAATACAACTCTGATAATTTTGTTTTACTATTTTCTATTAAATTTTCCAATGGCTTTAGATTTGAAATAGCATTATTATACAAATATAAAACAGATAAATTCTTCAAATTAGACAAAGCAGATATATCAGAAATACTATTATTATGTAATCGCAATTCACTTAAGTTTTCCAAATTTTTAAACTCACTTAAGTCACTTATATTATTTGAACTTAAATTTATACTTTTTAATGATGTTAAATTTGAAATACCATTTACTATATCTTTATATCCATAACAATTTATTTGTAAATATTCTAACACTTTAAAATTTTTCAATGAATTACAATCTCCACTTTGAATTTTATATCCTGTGTTATATCCATAATCATCACTTCTGATAATGATTTTTTTCAAAGTATTAAAAGAGCCAGTAAGTTTTTCAAACCCTTTCATTGAAATAGAAACTCTCCACCAATCTATTGTTTCTAATGGTGAATTAGATAAAGTTCCAACTTCATCATCTGTATTTCTCGTATGATTTGCATAAAAAGTTTTTACTTTAGTACAATTACTTGCGTCAAAACTACTGCTACCTTTTAAATCAATTGATAGCAAATTGCTTGGTAATATCCATTTAGTACTTGTAGCATAAAGCACAACTTTCTCTAATGATTCACAATCTGTTAAATCAATACTTTGATATTGAACTCCAGATATCCCCTCTTCAAAAGATTCTATCTTAGTTATCTTATTGCAACTTTTAAAAATATTGTTAAAACCATTTCCTACTAAAATAATTCCTCCAACATATCTTCTATTCAAATTGCTATTAGTTATTATATTTAGTTCAACTAAATTCTTATTACCAAGTCTACTTATTGTTGATTGTATTTTTTTCATATCTACATTTGTATTAGATATCGCCAATGTATCTAAACGTAAAGCTTTTGTTTCAAGTATTGATAAATCTGTTAATTCTGTATCTCTTAAGTCTAATTGTGTTAAACCAGTTACTTTATTTATAAAATCTAATGATATAATATTCTTCATTCCTGCAATAGATAATTGATTTAGTCCTGTCATTGTTGAAAGTATATATCTTATATAAATATCGTTTTCACTTTCTTTTGATGAAATTTCACTATCACTCATATTCTTTATTGCTATATCTGTATAGCTCTTCCATGTTTTTATAATTTCTTGTTCAGCTTTGCTTAAAGTTAAATTACTATTTATTTTATCTAATTCACTTACACTTAAACTGCCCTGTTTTATCAAACTTCCTAGTCTTGATTTTCCTAGTTCTTTATTTCCATATAGTCTTAAATATGTTACATTTGTCCTATTTTTTAAAGCTAATATTTCTTCTGAATAATCATTTAATCCTGAATCTGTATAATCATATTTTGTTACTTTTGAAAAATATTTTAAGTATTTATCTGGTATTGAATATTCTAAGCACTGACTTATTATTGTTTCAAGATTTTTTACATCCTCTACATTCATATTTATATTACTTTCCAAATAAAGATATTGTATCTTATTTAATGTACTCAATGATTTTACATCTTCTATATTTATATTATCTTTTAAGCTTAATTTATTCATTTTATCTTTATTATTCAAAGCACTAATATCTATCAAATTATTGCTATATGCATATAACAAATTCAGATTTTTTAAATCTTCAATTCCATTCAAACTTGTTAAATTATTGTTTTGTACTGTTAATATTTCCACTAAACTACTTCCTCTTACCCCTGTTAAATCTGTCAATTTACAACTATGTGCATATACATATTTTAAACTAGCATGATTTTCTAATCCATTTAATGATATTAAATTAGGATTACATAGCAAATATATCAAACTAATATTTTCAAATCCACTCAAACTCTCTATACTATTTATTTTATTATTGTTTAAATACATATACTTTATTGCATTTTTAGTAATACTAGAAATATTCGCTAAACTTGATATATCTGTTATATTTGAATATTGAGCTTTAGTATTAGTAAGTATAGAATCTGGAGAACCATATGTATATTGTTCTGGTTCATATCCAAATATTCCAAAATATGATAATTTAGCTAAATTTGAATTTGATAATCCTCTACTTAAATTTTCTATTTCTAAATTTGATGGTGGATTATACAAATACAAATATTCTAAATCTAAACTATTTGCTAATCCTGAATAATTTCCTATTGCACAATTTACAAATTTCACATATGAAAGCAATGTACAACTCTCTATTCCACCTAAATCTGATAATGTCAAATCTTTTAAAATCAATTTTTTTACTGATGTTAATTCTGATATTCCATACAATGTACTTATATTTGGATATTTACTTCCATCTATTGTTAATTCTTTTAATGATGATACATTTCCATATGTTATCCCATTTTCTCCAATTTCTACCCCATTATCTGTTAACATCTCTTTCAATGCTTCGTTAAATGTTGCATTACTTTTTATTTTGGTTAATGGTGTATCTGGATCTATCAAAGTTGCATCTATATTACCTAATGCCGTATCTATACCATCTGAACAATAATATACTCTTAAATCCGGTGTTACTCCATACACATCTATTAGTCTTGCATACTTTGATAACTCTGTTGAATCTCCTCCTCTTAATTGATTTCTTATCTCTTCTGGTAATGCTTGTTTATTTATTAAATAATACATTTTTCCATCATATATTGTATAACTCTTTGTTCCATTCTTAAAACACAAACTTGTATTTTTATTTATTAGCAAATCTATTTTACTTGGATATTCTTCTGCTTCATCATAATATTTTACATATTCTGATTGCAAATATTCCTCTAATGTTGCTATTCCTTGCATATATGTTGCATTTTTAGCCTGTGTCATTATTCCATTTTCTCCAATTGTTGCATTTAAGCTTACACCTGCAAGAATCAACATTACAATTATTGAAATTACTAGTGCTATTAGGGTAATAGCATTTTGATTTTTTAATACATCTTTGTTTTGAAATTGTTTTCCTTTTTTCATTTTGTATTTCCTCCTATGTATAATTATTTTTAGAGAAAAGACTCTCTTTTTATTTTCAAAAATTAAAGTCTTTTCTCTTATCCATAAAAACAAATTATCTAATGATACCTCTGTTTCTTTTGAAAGAAAACCATTTCAAACAACTCAAATAGCACTAATATAAATACTAGTGCTCAAAATAGTTATTCTTTTACTAAATATAACTTTGTCATTGACTTCCTCTTCATTTTTTATGGATTTTACTTTAAGTATAAGACTTAAAGCAAAGAAAAAAAGACATGTATCAGTATATTTCTTTATACTTTCATGTCTTTTTTGCATTTTATTATTTTAAAATATTTCATAAAAATTGTTTTGGAATAGTTGACTTCAATACTTACTAATGATAGAATTTTTATAAATGTTAATCGTGCTTTAAGTCTTATACTTAAAGCATTTTATTATTTATAATTAGTTATTCTAAGTTATCTATATTTTCTAATTCTTCTTCAGTTAAACCTGTCGTTGATAAAATTATTTCTTTTGCTATATTATTTTCTAATAATTTTTTAGCCATTTCTATTTTAGTTTTCCTTTCGCCCTTTGCTCTACCTTCTGCCTCTCCTTTTTCTTTTGCATAGCTTAATGCTGCTTTTCTATCATATTCATTCAATTCTCTTATCGTTAG
>CAKPCF010000020.1 GCA_934141445.1 uncultured Clostridia bacterium
CCATACACCAGTTGGAACAGTTGTACACACAGGAGATTTTAAAATTGATTATACGCCAATAGATGATGCTAGAATTGATTTAGGAAGATTAGCTGAACTTGGAAATAAAGGTGTTTTAGCACTTTTATCAGATAGTACAAACTCTGAAAGAAAAGGATATACAATGTCTGAAAGTACAGTTGGAGAAGTTTTTGATAAATTATTCTTTAATTGTAAGAAAAGAATTGTAGTAGCAACATTTGCATCAAATGTGCACAGAGTTCAACAAATAGTTGATGCTGCTGTTGAAAACAATAGAAAAATTGCTGTTTGTGGAAGAAGTATGATAAACATGATAGAAACAGCAATAGAATTAGGATATATAAAAGTACCTAAAAATGTATTTATTGATATAGATATGGTAAAAAACTATACAGATGAACAACTTGTTATTATTACAACAGGAAGCCAGGGAGAAGCAATGTCTGCTTTAACTCGTATGGCTAATGGAGAACATAAAAAAGTAAATATTACTTCAAATGATTTAGTTATTATTTCAGCAACACCAATTCCTGGAAATGAAAAATATGTTGCTAAAGTAATAGATGATTTAATGAAAATAGGAGCAGAAGTTGTATATAGTGCTTTAGCTGATGTTCACGTTTCTGGACATGCTTGCCAAGAAGAACAAAAACTAATGATATCACTTGTTAGACCTAAATATTTTGTTCCAGTTCATGGCGAATATAGACAACTAATTGCACATAGTGAAACAGCAAAATTATTAGGATATGATAGTAAAGATATTTTCTTATTAACAAATGGAAGAATTCTTGAAATGAATGAAGAAGGTGCTAGACTTACTGGTACAGTACCATTTGGAAAGGTAATGGTAGATGGTTTAGGAGTTGGAGATGTTGGAAATATCGTTTTAAGAGATAGACAACATTTATCACAAGATGGCTTAATAATCGTTGTTTTAACAATGGATTCAGCTACTGGAGAAGTTGTTGCAGGACCTGATATTATTTCAAGAGGATTTGTTTATGTTAGAGAATCTGAAAACTTGATGGATGATGTAAAATCTGTAATAGCTGTACAAGTTCAAAGATGTGTTGATGAGCATATCACAGACTGGGCAAGTATAAAATCAACAATTAAAGATAATTTAAGAGAGTATATTTATAAAACAACAAAGAGAAATCCTATGATTTTACCAATTATTATGGAAGTATAGTACTTTTCAAATTTAATGAACTATGATATAATACAGAAACTATAAAATCTAATAAATAAAGCAAGGAGAGAGGATAAATGGATAATAAAGATTTAGCAAATTTAATTTTTCCTGATGTAAAGGGAGTAGAATACTATGAAACAAAATATCCAGCAAGAAATCTACCAGAAGGTGCAATAGTTACAAGATTCGCACCAAGTCCTACTGGTTTTGTTCACATAGGAAGTTTATTTCAAGCTTTGGTTGCTTGGAAAGTTGCAAAACAAACTAATGGTGTATTTTTCTTAAGAGTTGAAGATACAGACCAAAAAAGAGAAGTGGAAAATGGTGTATCTGGAATAGTAAATTCGTTGAATGATTTTGGAATTATACCAACAGAAGGTATGATTGATGAAAACAACGAAAAAGGAGAGTATGGACCATATAAACAATCTTTAAGAAAAGATATTTATCAATCTTATGCTAAAAAATTGATAGAAGAAGGAAAAGCATATCCTTGTTTTTGCTCACAAGAAACTTTAGATGGCATTAGAGCAAATCAAGAAAAAGCAAAAGAAAGAACTGGCTATTATGGCAAGTGGACAAAATGCAGAAATATGCCAATTGATATGGCAATTGAAAAAATAAAAAATGGAGATCCTTACATTGTCAGACTAAAATCACCAGGAAATCCAGATAAAAAAATTAAACATAAAGATATAATAAAAGGAAATATTGATTTTCCAGAAAATGACCAAGATATTGTAATTATAAAATCAGATGGATTACCAACATATCACTTTGCACATGCCGTTGATGACCATTTAATGGGAACAACAACTGTAATTCGTGCAGATGAATGGGTTGCATCAGTTCCACTTCATTTACAACTATTTTATATATTAGGATTTAAAGCACCTAGATATGCCCATATTTCACCTATTATGAAAATTGATGGTGAATCAAAGAGAAAATTAAGTAAAAGAAAAGATCCAGAAGCTGCTGTAAGTTATTACAAAGAAGAGGGAATTCCAAAGCAATCTGTAATAGAATATTTAATTAACATTGCTAATTCTAATTTTGAAATTTGGAGAAAACAAAATCCAGATAAATCAATAGATGAATTTACATTAGAGTTAAATAAAATGGGTGTAAGTGGTGCACTATTTGATATGGTAAAACTTTTAGATGTATCTAAAACTGTAATTTCAAAATATAGTGCAGAACAAGTATACAATGAAACTTTAGAATGGGCAAAGGAATATGATGAAGAACTTACAAAAATGCTTGCAGATAAAGAGTATGCTTTAAAAGTTTTAGGAATTGAAAGAGGCAATGTTAAACCTAGAAAAGATATTGCTAAATGGTCAGATGTTAAACATATCATTTATTATATGTTTGATGATAAATTTGATAAAAATGGTGAATTTGAATATCAAAAAATAACAGATAAAGATGAAATTGAAAAAATTGTTAAAACATATTTTGAAAAATATTATGATGAAAATGATGATAAACAAACATGGTTTAACAAAATGAAAGACTTGGCAGAAGAATTAGGATATGCAAGAGAAGTAAAAGAATATAAAGCAAATCCAGATAATTATAAAGGACATGTTGGAGACATTAGTACAGTTCTTAGAGTAAAATTAACAGGAAGATGCAATACACCAGATTTATATGAAATTATGCAAGTTATAGGCAAGGAAAGATTGTTAAAAAGAATATAATGATGAATATGGATTATAAAATAGGAGATAAAGTTAAAACCAAGAAGGCACATCCTTGTGGTAGCAAAGTATGGGAAATAACTAGAATAGGAGTAGATTTTAAATTAAAATGTACTGGTTGTGAACATACAATAATGTTACCACGAGAAAAAGCTTTAAAGATGATTATTTCAAAAATTGAAGATTAACGAAAGAAGGAAAAATAAATTATGAGAGAAGTAAAAGCTGGGCAAATGTATATGCATTTTAAAGGAATAAAAGTTGAAGTAGTAGGTGTTGCAAAACATTCTGAAACTTTAGAAAATCTTGTTATTTATAAGCATTTAGGAACAGATGAGTTATGGGCAAGACCAGAGGCAATGTTTTTAGATGAAACAGATATTACAAATAAAGCAGGTAATGTTACAGGTCAGAAATATCGTTTTGAATTGATAAGCGAATAATTATGGAAAGGAGAGTAGATTTATTTATATATCTACAATTATGCAAAAATGATTGATATTAAATTTTTAAGAGAAAATCCAGAAGCTGTAAAAGAAAATATAAAGAAAAAATTTCAAGACCATAAACTTCATTTAGTAGATGAAGTTTTAGAATTAGATAAAGAATCAAGAGAACTAACAGTAATGTGTGATGAACTTAGAATGAACAGAAATTCTTTAAGTAAACAAATTGGTGCTTTAATGGGAAAAGGTGAGAAAGAAGAAGCTGAAAAAATTAAAGGACAAGTTAAGGAAATAAATGAAAAGTTAGCACAAAATGAAGGTAAAGAAGAAGAGCTAAAAGAAGAAATAAAATCTCGCATGATGAAAATTCCTAATATAATGGATGCATCTGTTCCTATTGGAAAAGATGATAGTGAAAATGTGGAAGTTCAAAGATTTGGTGAACCAGTTGTCCCAGATTATGAAATTCCATATCATGCAGATATTATAGCAAGATTTAATGGATTAGATAAAGAATCTGCAGGACGTACAAGTGGTGTTGGTTTTTATTATTTAATTGGTGATGTTGCAAGACTTCACGAAGCAATGCTTGCTTATGCTAGAGATTATATGATTAGTAATGGATTTACTTATGCTATACCACCATTTATGATTCGTAGTGATGTTGTAACTGGTGTTATGAGTTTTGAAGAAATGGATGCTATGATGTACAAAATAGAAGGAGAAGATTTATTCTTAATAGGTACATCAGAACATTCAATGATTGGAAAATTTAAAGATCAACTAATAAAGAAAGAAGAACTTCCAATTAGTATGACATCATATTCTCCATGTTTTAGAAAGGAAATTGGTTCACATGGTTTAGAGGAAAGAGGTCTATATCGTGTTCATCAATTTGAAAAACAAGAAATGATAGTTTTATGTGAGCCAGAAGATTCTATGAATTGGTATAATAAAATGTGGAAATTAAGTGTTGACTTGTTTAGAAGCTTTAATGTTCCTGTAAGACAACTTGACTGTTGCTCAGGAGATTTAGCTGATTTAAAAGTAAAATCTTGTGATATTGAAGCTTGGAGTCCTAGACAAAAAAAATATTTTGAAGTTTGCAGTTGCTCTAATTTAGGAGATGCTCAAGCTAGACGTTTAGGAATTCGTGTTAAGAGTGAAAAAGGAAATTACTTCTTACATACATTAAATAATACAGTTGTTGCCACACCAAGAGGCTTAATTGCTGTATTAGAAAATAATTATAATGAAGATGGAAGTGTAACAGTTCCAGAAGTTTTAAGACCTTATATGGGTGGAACTGAAGTAATAAGACCTAAAAATTAGAAAGGAGAGTGCAATGTATAGATAAGAGATTTAAAAGTTTCTTATGATATATTTTGCACTAAATTTATTTTATAGATTTAGTGTGAAATAATTGCACAGTAAGTTATGCAAGTAAAAAATCCAAAATTTGAAATATCAGCAGTAGGACCAAAGCAATATCCAACTGGAAATTTGCCAGAAATAGTTTTAGTTGGCAAATCAAATGTTGGTAAATCTTCTTTTATAAATACTATGCTAAATAGAAAAAGCTTAGCTAGGACAAGTAATGTGCCAGGAAAAACAAGACAAATAAATTTTTACAATGTAGATAATATATTTTATTTTGTTGACTTGCCTGGATATGGTTATAGCAAAATGTCAAAAGAGGAAAAAGTTGTTTCTGGAAAATATATTGAGGAATATTTAGAAAAAAGAAATAATATTCATCTAATTGTTTTAGTATTAGACATTAGACATAAACCAACAAATGATGATTTATTGATGTATGATTACATATTGAAAACAAATTTACCATTTATAGTGGTAACTAATAAAGCTGATAAAATTGCAATAACAAAAGTTGATGATGCAGTAAATGAAATAAAAGAGTATTTAGGAATTTCTTACACACCTATTATGCCATTTTCTGCAGAAAGAAAAATATATTCTGAAAAAGTTTGGAAAGAAATAGAAGAACATATAAACTAATATTTTAAGCTCAACTAATGTATACTTTTCATAATATGACTCGGCTCATTACAAAAATTAAGAAATTCTAACTTATTTTATGGCACCCTTCCATTAAAAATGAACACTTTCCATAAAATTGCATAGAATTTCTAAATTTTTTCATTCACATTCGTCATTTATTCAAAGTATACATTAGTTGAGCTTTTTTACTTGTTTAATTAAATAATCATATTTGGCTTGTTCAGCTTTTAATTGATAAGTATAATAATCTATTAAATCACTTTCGGCAAATTGCATATTATGATATATGCTTTTTAAAGTGTTTTTTGAGTTATTTATTTCAAAAAGTAATGATTGTTTTTTTTCATTTTCTTTTAAATCTGAAATTTTAGTTTCCCTTACAAAATTTTCTTTCAATATAATCACCCAAAGATAGTATATGTAATAAAAAAGAAAATATGTAAAAAAGTCGCCACTCATCCTTGGATGCGTGGCGAACTTTTTCAAGTGCTCAAGAAAGCGCTTGGGGATTGCGTGCACGAAATTTCATTACAATGTTTTGGGAATCAGGAAACCTTCTAGGTCAGCTTCTGCAACATTCCGAACATTGAAGAATGTATCGAGCATAATGCTGGACAACTCTTCATCAGTCGGCTCGAAGATTTCACGATATTCGTGAACAGCCTCTTTGTATTTTTCATGATTCGCATTTGCTTGTTCAGCAAAGCGGTGCATTTTGGCTGTTCGAGCTTGTAACTCGACTTCGAATCCAGTGTATTCTGAATTACCATCGATAGATAAGATGAAATGCAAACTCTGATAGCCGTTTGCTTTTGGGCGAAAATAGTTTTTCACACAACCAGCAAATGGTCTCAATAACTTTTGCGTTTCGCGGTCAGGAAGTTCGATATCTGGGTGATTTTCCAAAAGGAATTTACCTTTATCTGTCCGTGTGATTGGTTTCAATACAAACGGAACCAGGAATAAATCGAGGATATCAGTATCTTGACTTGAATTTTTAAGGTATTGAGCAAAGTCTGTCCTGTCTTTTTTACTCAGACCGCATAAAACATTTAACAACTTAACAGTTGCAAATGCGGTCTTGTTGATAGCTGATTTACCACCGTTTAAAGTGATATATCGAACTCCAAAAATATCTGAAATAAATCCAGGGTTCATTTCGTCTGACTTGTGAAGAAGCTTTGCTAATTCACTAACCAAGCTTTTTTGACGTGCTGTTGATATTACTACAAGGTCGATACCATACTGAGAGTTTAGCCATTCTGTTCCAATTTTCATGAATTTGGCTAACATCCGAGTAAGATGGCAATATGCTTCACTTTTTGTCCGGGTCGTGATACTATGCCGAAGCTGATTGCAGAAGTAGTCTACAACCATTTGGTCTTCTGTTGGAAAAGAAGGATATGCTTCAAGCTGAAGCAAAAATCTTCTTTCCAGTTCAACCAGATTTGCATTTGACTGTGGTTGCTCTGAAGTATTTCCTGTGGCAGCCTTGATGAATAAATAATTCATCTGATTTTTTGTAGTCACTTTCATGATGCGATGTGCCTCCTTTATGCACACAAATAGGATTATAATGTAACATAATTATTATAACACAAATTTTACATAAAGTAAAGAAAACAGAGTTTTTGCAAATTTTGTCGAATGAATTATTAGATAGTTTTGTGAAAAAATCTTGCACCAAATAAGCTAATTCAAGAGATTATTGAATTTACAGAACTTTAAGAGAAATAATGAAATATAAATTTTGTCAAGAATAAATATATTTTTTCAGGAAAAACTAATTTATTATAAATTGATAGAGGTGTAATATGTTTAGACCAGAAAAAATATATTGTGAAAAAGATATAGAGAATTATACTTTAGGAAGAGAACTTTTAGAAAAATACAAAGATATTCCAAAAACAATTATTGAAAATCATAATAATATAGAAGAAATGAGAAAACAAGAAAATTCTCAATTTCCAAAAATGAAGAGAAACTTAATAATAGGAACAAGGAAAACTCAAAAATTTGTAGAAAACCATAAAGTGTCTGATTTTTTAGTACCATATACATCTTCAGGTTGTACAGCAATGTGTATGTATTGTTATTTAGTATGCAATTATAATAAATGTGCATATTTGAGACTATTTGTGAATAGAGAGCAGATGCTTGAAAAGATAATAAAAACATCAGAAAAAAGTGATAGAGAATTAACTTTTGAGATTGGTAGTAATAGTGATTTGATTTTGGAAAATACGATAACTAATAATTTAGTTTGGACAATCGAAAACTTTGCACAGACAAAGAAGGGGAAACTAACATTACCTACTAAATTTGATATGGTAGATGATATTTTAGGATTGGAACATAATAAGAAAATAATTATTAGAATGAGTGTAAATCCCGATGAGATTATAAATAAAGTTGAATTTGGAACAGCAAGATTAAAGGAACGAATAGTGGCAATTAACAAATTAGCAGATGCAGATTATGAAATTGGAATTTTAATTGCTCCTGTAATTTTTTTAGAGAATTGGAAAAACTTATATTTAGAACTAATTAAGATTTTATCAGAAACATTAAATGAAAATACTAAAAAAAAAATATTTTTTGAAATAATTTTTATGACATATAGTTATGTCCATAATGCCATAAATACAGAGGCTTTTCCAAATGCAATCAATTTATTTAATAAAGATTTAATGAGGGGCAGGGGAAAAGGTAAATATATGTATAAAGATGAATTAAGAAAAGATGGAGATAAATTTTTTAGAGAGCAAATAAAAAAATATTTTGGAAATATAGAGATTTTATATATAGTTTAAATATTATAAGTTTATATAAAAGTGTAATGTATTTAAAGTGAAATAAAACAGAGTAGCTTAAATAAAGTTACTCTGTTTTTTATTAAAAGTTATTCAACTGTTACAGATTTAGCTAAATTTCTAGGTTTGTCAACGTCTAAGCCTTTTTCTTTTGATATATAATAAGCAAATAATTGCAAAGGTACTATTGATAAAATAGGAGAGATAAAAGGCATAATTTTAGGAATTTGAATAACATCGTCAAAAATATGTCCTTCTAAATCTTGATTTGTTACTATAAAAGTTTTTGCTCCTCTAGTAATTACCTCTTGAAGATTACTAATAGATTTTCCTACAAGATTAGGTACTGTTAAAACTGAAACAACAGTAATACCTTCTTCTATTAAAGCAATAGGACCATGTTTTAATTCACCTGAAGCATAAGCTTCTGAATGAATATAAGAAATTTCTTTTAATTTTAGAGACCCTTCCAAAGATACTGCATAATCAACACCTCTGCCAAGGAAGAAAATATCTTTTTCCTTATATACTTTTTGTGCAAATTCTTTTACTCTTTTTGCACATTTTAGAGTTTCTGCTATTTTTTCTGGTAATTCATAAAGAGCTTCTTTTAAACTTGCAACTTGCATCAAATTTCTCTCTAATATTTCTGCAATGTAGATAGTTAATACAGCAAGTAGTGCTATTTGTGAAGTATATGCTTTTGTAGAAGCAACTGCTATTTCTGGACCAGCATGAGTGTAAATTGTGTAATCAGCTTCACGAGTGATTGAACTACCAATAACATTTGATATAGCAATAGTTTTCGCACCTTTACTTTTTGAAAGTTTCAATGCTGCAATTGTATCAGCAGTTTCTCCAGATTGGCTAATAAAAATACATAATGTTTTTTTATTTATGATAGGATTTCTATATCGAAATTCTGAAGCTACATCAACTTCTACTGGAATTTCACAAATATTTTCTATCATTGTTTTAGCTACTAGACCGGCATGCATAGCGGTTCCACATGCTACTAGATAAATTTTTTGCAAACTTTCTAAATAATTTTTACTAAAATCTAATTCATCAATTTGACATTTTGAATTTTCAGGTAAGTGAGCTAAAATGGTTTCACTAATTGCTTTTGGTTGTTCATAAATTTCTTTTAACATAAAGTCATCATAGCCTTCTTTTTCGGCAGCTAATGCATTCCAACTAATGTTTACAGGTGTTTTATTTAGTGAGTTTAGGTCCATATCAAAAAATCTAATGTCATTTTTAGTAAGTAGAGCAAATTCATTATCATTTAATAAATAAAAATCTTTTGTATAAGAAAGGATGGCAGGAATGTCAGAACTAATATAACTTTCTTCAATTCCTTTTCCTATAACTAAAGGGCTATCTTTTCTTACAACAATCATTTCATCTTTAAAATAATCAGATATAATTTCAAGAGCATAGCTTCCTTTTAACATATAGCAAGTATTTTTAACTGCTCTTAAAAATTTTAATTCATCATCTTTTTTATCATTTGTAAAATTATAATGAATTAAATTAGGAATAATTTCTGTATCTGTATCAGAAATAAATGTATAATTGTGACTTTGTAAAAAAGCTTTTAAATCAGCATAATTTTCAATAATTCCATTATGAACAACAGCAAAATGTTTGCTATTATCTTGATGTGGGTGAGAATTTATGCTAGATGGTTTGCCATGAGTAGCCCATCTAGTATGAGCAATACCAATTGTACCGTCTAATTTATCAATTCCTTCAGTTTTTTCTAGATCAGCAACACGACCTTTATTTTTAATATTTACAATACTATTTTTTTCAATAGTAGCAATTCCAGCAGAGTCATAGCCTCTGTATTCTAATTTGTAAAGCCCATTGATTAAAATAGGCTCAGCTTTTTTGTTACCAATGTAACCAACAATTCCGCACATAATATAAATCTCCTTTTAAATTATTATGTGTAAGAATTACTTATATATACTCTGTTACAGCTTTGCAACTGCTTTTTATATATATATTTGGTAGTAATATACCACTAGAGCATCCGCCGAATCTTTCGATAACTCTAGACCTCGTCAGCATAAATAAAAATTAAATATGCCCTGGCGCTAATTTTTCTTTATCTTACACTTTCTATATAATATGCAAAAAGTATCTAAGTGTCAAATGAATTTTTTGTGAATTATTTGTGAAGAGAAAATAGTACTCAAATTAAGAATTGTATGAAATTTGAATGATTGACATAATTCTGAAAGCATATTATAATATCAATTGTTAATGTAGTAGATAAATTTGAGGATTAGAGATCATGTTTAATATAGAAGAGGAACTAAAAAAATTACCAGTACAACCTGGTGTTTATATAATGAGAGATAAAGATGATACTGTTATTTATGTTGGAAAAGCAGTAGTCTTAAGAAATAGAGTGCGTCAATATTTTAGAAAAAATAATAAAACAGCTAGAATTGAAAAAATGGTTTCTTTAATAGACCATTTTGAATATATAGTTGTTGGAAGTGAAGATGAAGCACTTATTTTAGAGTGTAATTTAATAAAAAAATATAGACCAAGATTCAATGTTTTGTTAAAAGATGATAAAACATATCCATATATAAGAATTGATGTGAAATCAGATTATCCAACAGTTACAATGACAAGAAAAATTATAAATGATGGAGCAAAATATTTTGGACCATATCCAAGTGTTGGAAGTGCAAAAGAAACAATAGCTTTTATAAAGGAAAAATTTCAAATAAGACAATGTAAAAATTATAGAAATAAAGATAGAGCTTGCTTAAATTATCATATAAAAAAATGCTTAGCACCTTGTATGGGATATGTTAGAGTAGAAGATTATAAAAAACAGATTGATCAAATTATAATGCTTTTAGATGGAAAGATAGATAGTATAAAAAAAGAATTACAAAAAGAAATGATGCAATATGCTGAAAAGCAAGAATATGAAAAAGCTGCTGAAGTAAGAGATAGAATTACAGCAATAGAAAGAGTAGTTGAAAAGCAAAAGGTATCAAATATATCTGAAAATAATATTGATGTAATAGGTTTATATAAAAATGATGTTTCTGTTTGTATAGAAATATTTTTTGTTCGTGGAAGTAAAATGATAGGAAGAGAACATTATTTCTTTTCTGAATTAAAGGATATGGAAGAAAGTGAAATTATTTCTGGATTCATAAAACAATACTATATGGATAAAAAAGATTTACCAAACAAAATAATGTTAAGATATGATTTGGAAGATAAGAGTGCTATTGAAAATTGGCTTGCTACAATGGCTGGAAGAAAAGTGGAATTAAAGAGTCCTCAAAAGGGAGAAAAGCTAAGATTTGTTGAAATGGCTGAAATGAATAGTAAGATTACATTAGAAAATAAAATGAAAGATAAAACAGAAATTTTAACAGAATTAAGAGATGTATTAGAACTAGACACAATGCCTACAAAGATAGAAAGTTTTGATATTTCAAATATTGCAGGAACTTTTATCGTTGCTGGAATGTGTGTAGCTATAAATGGTGAGATAAAAAGAAATATGTCTAGAAGATTTAAAATTAAAACTGTTTTAGGACAAGATGACCCAAGATGTATGCAAGAAGTTGTTTCAAGAAGAATAAAACATTCATTAGAGAATCCAAAAGGTGGATTTGGAACTTTACCAGATTTAATTTTAGCTGATGGTGGTATTACTCAAATTAGAGCCATAAAAAATGCTCTTGAAGAAAATAATGTTGAGATTCCAGTATTTGGTATGGTAAAAGATGATTATCACTCAACAAGAGCTTTAATAAATGAAGAAAAAGATGAATTTGAAATTTCAGAGAATTTGTTTAATTTCATAACAAATTTTCAAAATGAAGTTCACAATACAGCAATTGAGTATCATAGAAAAGTTAGAGATAAAGAAATGACTAAATCTAAATTAGACTATATAGAAGGTATTGGAGATAAAAAAAGAACAGCATTGTTAAAGCAATTTGGTAGTGTTGCAAAAATAAAAGAAGCTTCAATAGAGGAAATTATGCAAGTAAAAGGAATAAATGAAGCATTAGCTAAAAAGATAAAAGAAGAATTATAAAATTTAATATATTTTGGCAAATAAACTTGAAAAAAGTAATACGAAAAAATCTTTAAGAACACATAAAAAATAAAATTACGCATATATATTATAAATTGGAAAAATATATTATATAGTTTTCTGTTATAGTATGGAAGGAATTGATTTTATGGGAAAAAAGATTTTTTTTAGAATTTTAATTTTAATAACAATAATAAGTTTTGCTTTTTTAAGTATTTTGTTATATAATTTTATACAAATATTGTATACATTATAGAAAAGGGAGAATGTTTTGGAACTAGTAATTGGAAAATATGCTGGAATGTGTGAAGGTGTAAGTTACTCTGTACAAAGAGCAAAAGCGATAGTTAAAGAAAATGAAAAAGTATATTGTTTAGGTGAGCTTGTGCATAATAGACAAGTTGTTGAAGACTTGGAAAAAGATGGTATGATTACTGTAAACGATATAAAGGAAATTCCAAATGATTCTAAAGTTATTTTTAGAACACATGGTGAACCAAAAGAAATTTATGATAGAGCATATCGAAAAGGCTTAGAAGTATACGATTTAACTTGTGGTAATGTACAAGCTATACATATAAAAGTAGAAAAAGAAAAGAAAAAGAGTTTTATTATTATAATTGGAAATGCAAATCATCCAGAAGTTATTGGTATCAAAGGATTTGCTGGAGAAAATAGTTATGTTATAGATGATGAAGATGAGATTTTAGATGCATATATGGAATATGAAAAAACAAAATTAGGATATGTATATGTTGTAGGACAGACAACTTTTTCTTCAAAAAAATTTGATAAACTTTCAGATGAAATAAGAGAAAATTTTGCAGAAACAATTGTAATGGTTGATAAAACTATTTGTAGTGCAACTGATAAAAGACAAGATGAAGTTAGAGAAATTGCAAGTAAAGTAGACAGTATGGTTATAATTGGTGGAAAAAACAGTTCTAATACTCAAAAATTAGTTGAAATTTCTAAAACTCTTTGTCCAAAAGTATTTTTTATACAAACAAGAAAAGATTTAAAGAAAATGGATTTTGTAAATGATGAAAGAGTTGGAATAATGGCAGGTGCATCAACTCCTAAAGAAGCTGTTGATGATGTTATAGATTTTTTTCAAAAGATATCATAATAATGTAAAGAATTACTAATGAACAATATAAGATTATAAAGGTAGAAGAGGAAAAATATGAATATAGCAAGTAATTGGAAAGATTATGAAATTTTAGATATGGCAGATGGCGAAAAACTAGAAAGATGGAATAATATTTATTTAGTAAGACCAGATCCACAAATAATATGGAAAGAAAAATCATATCCAGAAAAGTGGAAACTAGCCTATGCAAGATATAATAGAAGTAATACAGGTGGTGGAAATTGGCAACGATATAAAAAAATACCAGATGTATGGCAAGTAAAATATAAAGATTTAACTTTTAATATTAAGCCAATGGGATTTAAGCATACAGGACTTTTCCCAGAACAAGCTGTAAATTGGGATTGGATGATAAGTAAAATAAAAAATGCTAATAGACCAATAAAGGTATTAAATTTATTTGCATATACAGGTGGTGCAACAGTTGCTTGTAGTTATGCAGGTGCTTCTGTTTGCCATGTTGATAGTTCAAAAGGTATGGTTACTTGGGCAAAAGAAAATATAACATCTTCTGGGTTAGCTGATAGACCAGTTAGATATATTATTGATGATGTTACAAAGTTTGTTCAAAGAGAGATTAGAAGAGGAAACAAATATGATGCTATTATAATGGACCCTCCATCTTATGGTAGAGGAAAAAATGGTGAAGTATGGCAATTTGAAAATAATATAGCTGATTTAGTTGAACTATGTTCACAAGTTTTATCAGATAAGCCATTATTTTTCTTGATAAACTCATATACAACTGGTATATCTTCAAAAGTTTTGGAAAATATTTTAACTTTAAAATTACATAAAAGAAATGGAAAACTATCTTCTGGTGAAATAGGACTTCCAATGAAAGACTCAAATTTAATATTACCTTGTGGAATTTATGGAAGATGGGAAGAGTAGTCAAATGAACTTAAAAGTAATTTATGAAGATAATCATATAATAGTTGTAGAAAAGCCAGTAAATATACCATCACAAGGTGATAAAACTGGTGATGAAGATATGCTTACAATTATTAAGCAATATATAAAAGAAAAATATAATAAACCAGGAGAGGTATATTTAGGACTAGTACATAGATTAGATAGACCAACTGGCGGAGTAATGGTGTTTGCTAAAACTTCTAAAGCTGCATCAAGGCTTAGTGAACAAGTTCGAAATAAAGAATTTGAAAAACAATATTTATGTATTGTAGATGGAAAAATGGAAAATGAAAAAGGTACATTTAAAGATTTTTTATTAAAAAATGAAAAAACAAATACAAGTAGAGTTATAGATATAAACAATGCTAAATCAAAAGAAGTAAAAAATGCCAAGGAAGCAATTTTAGATTACGAAGTTGTAAAATATAATGAAGAAATAAATCTATCAGTTGTAAAAGTATTACTTCATACAGGTAGACATCATCAAATAAGAGTACAATTTGCTTCTAGAAATCACAGTTTATATGGTGACCAAAAGTATGGTACTAGAGGTAGAGGAAAACAGTTAGCTTTATGGGCATATTCATTAAGTTTTAACCATCCAACTACAAAGGAAAGATTATGCTTTGAAGATTATCCAGAAAAGATAGGTAGTTGGAAGATTTTAGAAGAAGAGTAGAGTTATATTAACAACTATAAATAAAGGAGTGATAAAATTATGGTTTATGAATTTGCTAAATATCCAGATGAAACATTAGTAGTTTTTTCAGATATTAGAAAAAAAGAAAATGGTGAAGAGTATATAAGAGTATCTTTTGAAAGACCAACTGAAAAAGGATTTGATACAGTAGTTTTTGAGCTTCCAAGCTACGAAATAGTAGAGAAAGCTGGAAACTATTCAGATGATGAAATAAAAGAATTTAGAGAAACCGTTGAAAAAGGAGCACATTTATTTTTTAAATATGCACGACAAGGAGGTATTAAATTTGCCTAGTATATTAGAAATAATGCGGATATAAAATTTATTTTTGGTCAAATGAAAATAATGAGCCAATACATGTTCATATTTCAAAAGGAAAGCCTTCAGCAAATGCTACTAAAGTTTGGTTGACAAAAGCTGCTGGATGTATTTTAGCTAATAACAATGGACATATTCCTGAAAATGAATTAAATAGTTTATTAGAAATTATACCACTATACTATATGAAAATTATTTCAAAATGGAAAGAATTTTATGGAGATGATAATATAAAATTCTATTGTTAATGGTATAAAAATGTTGCTTTCTCATATAATTTAATAAATTATTGTGGAGGGAGCAAATATATGAAAGATAAAATGAAAAGATATATTTTCGTTTTTAGTTTACTGATTGTTAGTATAGCACAGTTTACTTTTGCAACTCAGAATGGAGAGTTAAGTAATGAACTTTTGGCATGGGGATTTAGAAGAGGAGAAAATCATACTCAACCAGTATTAGATAGTAAGAGTTTAAAAGTTATAGAAAAATATAATGGAATAGCAATGGGAAATGCAAATGAGAAGTATGTATATTTAACTTTTGATTCTGGGTATGAGGCAGGATATACTGAAAAAATTTTAAATACACTTGCAGAGAATAATGTTACTGCTGCTTTTTTTATAACGGGACATTATTTGAATACAGCTGAAGATTTAGTAAAGAAAATGATTGAAGGTGGAAATATAGTCGGAAACCATACTGTAAATCATAAATGTTTACCAAATTTAAGTGATGAGCAAATAAAAGATGAAGTTATGAAATTACATAATGCTGTATATGAAAAAACGGGTTATGAAATGAAATTTTTCAGACCACCAAAGGGTGAATTTAGTGAAAGAACAACAGAATATATAAAAACACTTGGATATACAAGTGTGCTTTGGTCATCTGCTTATGATGATTGGGACAAAAATAAGCAAGGTAGAGAAGAGTACGGAAAGAAGAAAGTATTAGACAATTTGCATAATGGTGCTGTAATTTTATTGCATTCAACATCAAAAGATAATAGTGTAATACTTGGAGATTTAATAAAAGAAATAAAAGCACAAGGTTATGAAATTAGAAGTTTAAATGATTTTGTAAGATGAAAATTTAAGAATGGAGCTGTATTGTACAGTTTTCATTCTTTTTTTGTACCCATATACTTTACAAAACACTTTACAAGTGTGATATAATAAATATGCTAAAAAATATCAACATAAGAAAAGCAAGAAAGGAATGATTGTATATGAATATTTCAAGTTTAACAGAAAAATCAAAAACTTTAATATCAGATGCAAGTAATATAGCAATTCAAAATAGAAATGCCGAAATTACAGAATTCCACATGGTTGATGCAATGATTGATAATGAAAACAATCTTATTTATCAATTGCTAAAAAATATGGGAGTAAGTGTAGCTGATTTAAAGGAAAATATAGAAGATGAAATAAGAAATTTACCTAAAATAACAGGTAATGTTGCTATGAGATTTTCACCTGAAGTTGATGAAGAACTACAGGAGTCTGAAAGACAAGCTAAAAATATGAAAGATGAATATATTTCAGTTGAACATATTATGCTTGGCATCATAGAAAAATGTACACCTAAATTGTCAAAGATTTTTAAATTATATAGAATAGATAAGCATAGATTTTTAGTTGCATTAAAAGATGTTAGAGGTAATGTATCAGTTCGTACAGATACACCAGAAAATACTTATGATGTATTACTAAAATTTGGTAAAGATGTGACTGAACAAGCAAGAAATAACAAGTTAGACCCTGTTATCGGTAGAGATGAAGAAATAAGAAATGTTATGAGAATATTAACTCGTAAAACAAAAAATAATCCAGTTCTAATTGGTGAACCAGGTGTTGGTAAAACTGCAATTGTAGAAGGTTTAGCTCAAAGAATTGTAAGAGGAGATGTTCCTACAAGTTTAAAAGATAAACATATTTATTCATTAGATTTAGGATTATTAGTAGCTGGAGCTAAATACAAGGGTGAGTTTGAAGAAAGACTTACAAGTGTAATGAATGAACTAGATAAGAGTGAAGGAAATATTTTACTTTTTATTGATGAAATTCATAATTTAGTTGGTGCAGGAAAGTCAGAAGGGGCTATGGATGCAAGTAACTTATTAAAGCCAAAACTTTCTAGAGGCGAGTTACATTGTATGGGTGCTACAACTTTAGATGAATATAGAGAATATATTGAAAAAGACCCAGCACTTGCAAGAAGATTTCAACCAGTTATGGTAAATGAACCAACGGTTGAAGATACAATAACAATTTTACGTGGTATTCAAGAAAAATTTGAAATTTTCCATGGCGTAAAAATTCAAGATCAAGCTTTAATTGCTGCAGCAACACTTTCAAATAGATATATAACAGATAGATTTTTACCAGATAAAGCAATAGATTTAATTGATGAAGCTTGTGCAATGGTAAGAACAGAGATGGAATCAATGCCTATTGAACTTGATGAAATTTCTAGAAAAATTATGCAACATGAAATAGAAGAGGCTGCTCTTGAAAGGGAAGAAGACAGTAGCTCTAAAAACCAACTTGCTAAAGTTCAAAAAGAACTTGCAGATTTAAGAGATAAATTTACTGCAATGAAAGCAAAATGGGAAGAAGAGAAGAAGAACATAGCTAGAGTAAAGGCTTTGAAAGAGCAAATAGATGTTGTAAATGCACAAATAGAACAAGCTGAAAGAAATTATGATTTAAATAAAGCAGCCGAATTAAAATATTCAACACTTCCTAATTTAAAAACAGTTTTGGAACAAGAGGAAAAAGAAGCAGAAAAAAGACAAGGTGGAAAATCAACTCTTTTAAGAAACAAAGTTACAGCTGAAGAAATACAACAAATAGTATCACGTTGGACAGGTATACCAGTTACTAAAATGCAAGAAGGCGAAAGACTAAAAATAATGAATTTGGAATCAACATTACATGAAAGTGTAATTGGTCAAGATGAAGCTGTTAAAAAAGTTACAGAATGTATTATTCGTTCTCGTGCTGGAATTGCTAATCCAAATAGACCAATAGGTTCATTCTTATTCTTAGGTCCTACTGGTGTTGGTAAAACAGAACTTGCTAAAACACTTGCAAGAACTTTGTTTGATGATGAAAAAAATATGATTCGTATTGATATGTCAGAATATATGGAAAAATTTAGTGTGACTAGATTGATTGGTGCACCTCCAGGATATGTTGGATATGAAGAAGGTGGACAATTAACAGAAGCTGTTCGTAGAAAACCATATTCAGTTGTTTTATTTGATGAAGTTGAAAAGGCACATCCAGATGTGTTCAATATCTTTTTACAAATATTAGATGATGGTAGAGTAACAGATTCACAAGGTAGACTAATAGATTTTAAAAATACAATACTTATACTAACATCAAATTTAGGCTCACAATATATATTAGATAGTATTAGTGAAAACGGAAAGATTACAGATGAAGCAAGAGAAAACATCAATCAAGCTTTAAGAAGTCATTTTAGACCTGAATTTTTAAATCGTCTTGATGAAACAATATGCTTCAATCCATTAGGAAAAGAGCAAGTATATAATATTGTTAAATTGATGTTGAAAGATTTAAGCAATAGACTAGCTGATAAAGAAATTAAGTTTAATATTACAGATGATGCAATAGATTATTTAATAGAAATTGGATATGATATAAACTTTGGTGCAAGACCATTAAAGAGAACTATTCAAAGTGAAGTAGAAACTCTTGTAAGTAAAGCTATTATTGCAAAAGAAATAGATTCTGGAGATAATATAGAAGTATACTTAGATGGAGAAGAATTAAAACTTAGAAAGCTAAATCAAAATACATAATTTAGAGCTAAAGGTTTATAGGAAACCTATTAAAAACCTAAATATTATGCAAGGAAGAATATTAGAAAATGGCAGATAGTGCAGAAGTTGTTGAAGCAAAACAAAAGACTAATGATAGAGAGTTTTATTTAGAAAGAGTAAAAACAATGCCACTTCTAATTGAATGGGCAAATGATTCTATCAGAGATGATAAAGAAGTATTACTAACTGCTGTAAAAGTTGATGGTGGTGCTTTAGAATTTGCAAGCAATAGATTAAAAGATGACAAAGATGTTTTACTTGCAGCTGTTTCACAAGCTGGATGGACAGGATGCTATGCTAGTGAAAATTTAAGAGACGACAAAGATGTTATTCTAACAGCAGTAAAAAATGATGGCCAAGTTTTATATTATGCAAGTGCGAGATTAAGAGATGATAAAGATGTTGTACTTTCAGCTGTTACTCAAAAGCCGTTAATTTTGAAATATGCAAGTTTAAGATTGAGAAATGATAGGGATGTTGCAATAGCAGCTATTTCAAAAGGCAAAAAGAAAGTAATAGGATATTTAGCAGAACCACTTCAAAAAGATGAAGAAATATTGAAACTATTAGAAGAATAAAGTCATACACCCTTTCTTTTAGAATATATATTTTAAAAGAGAGGGTGTTTTTTTATGAGAAAATTATCAAATATAAATAGAAGAGTTAAAAATGCATTGGAGATTCCAAGAGAAGTTGCTAGCAAAGTTCCTAAAATAACAGTTACAGCTTTTGATGAAATGTTAATCGAAAACTTTAAAGCAATTTTAGAATATGAAGATTTTTTTGTTAGAATTTCAACCTATATAGGTGTTGTAAGTATAAATGGATTTAATTTAAAACTAAGCCAGATGACAGAAGATGATATTTTAGTCACTGGAAAAATAGAAAGTATAGATTTAGAAGCAAAGGAATAAATTAGAATATGGATTATCTAATTTGTTAGGAGGATAAGAATGTTAATAAGACTATTATATATGCACTTACTAGGATATGTTAGCATTACAGTTGAAGGATTCTTTGCAGAAAGATTTATAAATATGTGTCTGGCACAAGATATATTTTTATGGGATATAAGAAGAGAGAAAAATACATATATTAAAGTAAAAATTAGCTCAAAAGACTTTAGAAAAATAAGAAAAATTGCTAGAAAAACTAAATGCAGAGTGGCAATAGAAACAAAAAAAGGAATACCATTTTTTATTTTTAATTATAGAAAAAGAAAATTATTTGTAATAGTTACTATACTAATGTTTATTGTAGTATACGGAACAACAAGATTTATATGGAATATAGATATAGAAGGAAATGAAAAAATTAAAGACGATGATATTTTACAAATTTTAAAAGAAGAGGGAATAGAAGTTGGAAAATTGAAGTCAAAGATTGAAAGAGATAGTATAATAAGTGATATAAGATTGAAAATGGAAGATATTGCATGGATTGGAATAAAATTTAAAGGAACAAATGCAATTGTTGAAATTGTAGAAGCAAAGGAAAAGCCAGAAATATTAGATGAAAGCCAAGTTTGTAATATAGTTGCTAAAGAGAGTGCTGTGATTTCTAAAATTGTTGTTCAAAATGGTACTGCGAGAGTAAATGTCGGAGATACTGTAAATGCAGGTGATTTACTTGTAGAAGGAGTGATGGAAGGAAAATATACAGGAACAAGAATGGTTAATGCTGAAGCGACAATTTATGGCAAAATATCCTACCAAAAAAGTAAAAAAGAAAGTTTAATCCAAGAAATTGAAAAATCAACAGGAAAAGAAGAGAAAAAAATAGAAATAAATCTAAATAATTTTAAAATTATTTTACCAAAAGGGGTTTCAAATTTTGAAAATTATGATACAATTAAAACGAACAAAAAAATAAAGTTATTTTCTAATTTTTATCTTCCGATTTCAATAACAAAAATTAGACTGATAGAAAAAGAGAAAGAATATATAAATTATACTCAAGAAGAAATAATTGAAAAAATGAAGAATGAACTTGTAGAAGAGTTAAAAGAAGAACATAGCTTACAAGATAAAGAAATAGAGGAACTTTTAGAAACAAATGTAGAAAATGGCATTGTAGAGGTAAAAGTTACTTGTGTAGTACAAGAAGAAATAGGCACAAAAGAAAATTTATAGATGGAAAGGTGAGACAATATGGAAGAAAGAAGTTTAAAAGTTTTAGCAGCAGATACTACTTTTTTTAACAGAATCTCAAATACATTAACAAAATTATTGATGCCAACAAAAATAGGCTTAAATGGTTTTTTAATTACAATAAAAAGAACAAATGCAATAAAGGCTTTCGAAAATTTAGAAAATGTCGATGATACAGATTCACAAAAGAAAGAACAGTTAACAAAAAGATTTGATGAAAGTTATACTTTATACTTAGAATCAATTGATAAATATATAATGGATTCAATTTACAAAAAAGTAAAAAATGGAACAGCTTCAAGCTATGAAAGAGAAGCATTGTCTAATTATTACAATATAGTTCATTTAAAAGAAAATGAATATGTTGAATATAAATATCAAAAGCAAAAATTCTTATTAGAAGTAGATTATCAAAATGTACTTTCTAATGAAAAAGAAAAAATGATACCTAGATATGAAAAACTTTACATAAAGAAAATAGATGCTGTTTATAAAGGAATTTTAAAACATTATTCTGTTAAATTAGCAGATGGACAAAAAGAAAAGAACAATTCTTTAATTGAAACATACAGAAATATTTTTGCTATATTAGAAGAATACATAAAAGAAATTTTACCGATAAAATTAAAAACAGAAAATAAGGAAAACTATTCAAAGATTATTTCTGAATATGAAGAGTATGAAAAATTTAGTGTTGGAAAACTAGATGAAAAAGATTTCCTTGAAAAGAATATGATTTTATTAGGTTTAAGCAGAGTTTTATTTACACATAGTTTGCCACTTGTTGCTGCAGAGCAATGTTATAATAAATTATTAAGAGATACAAGAAACTTGATTATGAGCTTAAAACAAGAACATAAGAGAGAAGAAGCATATCAAATGTTACTTAAATTGATAGAAGATTATAATGTAAAGCTTTTATCAACTAAAGTTTATTGGGATAAACCAGGAGAAAGAGAAGTTTATAAAAAATTCTGGTCAGCATATAGTAAAGCAAAGACATCAGAAGAAAAAGAAATATTATCTTTAAAAAGAGAGTTATATGATTTAAAAGATGCCTCATCAAAATATGAACCAATTAGAAAATTTTATAAAAATAAATTAGTTGAATTTGGTGTAATGAAATCTTTAAATAATGAAGCAAAAACAATTCCAAATGCAAAATTTTCAAAAGTAAAATAGATATAATAATGAAAATTTGATTAAGATATACTAAAGATAGGCGATAGTTAATTTAACATATCGCCTAAATTTTTCTTTGAATTAGTTATGTTAACAAAAAAGAAAGGGACGAGCTTTTAAATGGAAAATTTTTCAGAAATAGAATATAGAGGAGTAGAAGAAAAAGAAGAATATAAAGATTTGATTGAGAAAGTTCTACAAAAATGCTTTGAAGTAGAGGGCATCGAGGATAAGAATTTTTATATGAGTATTATATTAACTACACCAGAAGAAATTAGAAAATTAAATAATGAATTTAGAAATATAGACAGAGAAACTGATGTATTATCATTTCCAATGTATGAAAAATCAGAATTAGAGGAAGTAAAAAAACATAAATCTGAATGGGAAGATACATTAGGTGATATTGTTATTTCAATTGAAAGAGTTGAGGAACAAGCTAAAGAATATGGACATAGTTTTGAAAGAGAGTTTGCATATATGCTTGTTCATGGTTTTTATCATATTATGGGTGAAGATCATATAGAAGAAGAAGATAAAAAACAAATGAGAGCTAAAGAAGAGAATGTATTAAGCAAATTAAATATTACAAGAGAAGATATGTAGCTATATAATAGAGTGTGCATTAGAATAGCAAGGAAGGAAATAATTTATGAAAAAAACAAAATGGCATAATACAAATTTTTTACAAGCTTTAAAATATGCACTAAATGGTGTAAAATATGTGTATGGTACACAAAGAAATATTATTTTCCAAAGTATATTTGCTATATTGGCAATACTATTTGGACTATTTTTTAAAATAACTACAATAGAATGGCTTGCAATTATATTAACAATATTTTTTGTTGTGACAGCAGAATTTATAAATACAGCTATTGAAACCACAGTTGATTTATGTACAGAAGAGAAAAACGAAAAAGCTAAAAATGCTAAAGATGTGGCTGCTGGTGCTGTTTTACTTACAAGTATAAATGCTGTAATTATAGGTTTAATAGTATTTATACCATATATAATAGAAATATTCAAAAAATAAAATTATAATAGAATTAGTAAAATAAATTTTGTGTGAACTAAATATCTAATTTTACATAAAATATATGGAAAGGTAATTATGGAAGAAAAATTTAAATCTGGTTTTATATCTTTAGTTGGAAGAACAAATGTAGGAAAGTCAACTTTATTAAATGCTTTAACAGGAGAAAGAGTTGCTATTGCAACTAGCAAGCCTCAAACTACAAGAACAGCAATAAAAGCTATTATAAATGGTGATAATTATCAAATGGTAATTACAGATACACCTGGTATTCATAAACCTAAAACAAAACTAAGTGAAACAATGGTAGATACAGCTTTTAAAATGCTTTCAGAGGTCGATTGTATAATGTTTTTGATAGAAGCAACTTCAACTGAAATAGGCAGAGGAGATAGCAGAATTTTAGAAAAGATAAAAGAAAGCAAAAAGCCTTGTATATTAGTTATAAACAAAATTGATTTAGTAAAAAAAGAAAATCTTTTGAAATTGATGGAAATGTATAGCAAAGAATATAATTTTTCTGCAGTAGTTCCAATTTCAGCAGAAAAGCATCAAGGAATTGATATGTTAATAGAAGAAATTCTAAAACTATTACCAGAAGGTCCAAAATACTATGCAGATGATGAATATACAGACCAAACAGCAAGACAAATGTCAGAAGAAATCATTAGAGAAAAAGCATTAAAATTATTAAATGATGAAGTACCACATGGCATTTATGTTGAAGTTGAAAAATTTGCATATAGAAAAACATCAAAGCACGAAGATATATATGATATAGATGCTACAATATATTGTTTAAGAGAATCACATAAAGGAATTATAATTGGAAAAGGTGGAAATCTTTTGAAAAGAATAGCAACTTATGCAAGACAAGATATTGAAGATATGCTTGGCACAAAAGTCAACTTAAAAGTTTGGGTAAAAGTAAAACCAGATTGGCAAGAAAATGATAGCATTGTTAATAAATTTAAATTAAAGTAAATATAAAATAAGAGTATAAATCTTCTAAAATTACAAAAGATAAGCTCGGAGGAGTGAATTTAATATGACAAAACAATTTGCGTGGAATAAGTTTAAAGAAACTGGAGCAGTTGATGCATATTTAGAATTTATAGAAGCAAGAAACATAGAGGAAAATAATAAGGTAAGAGAAGATGAAACAATTAAAAGTAAATGGAATAGTTATAGCTGAAAATAATATGGGTGATTTTGATAAAATGCTTACAATATTGACTCCAAATTTAGGAAAAATTGGGTGCAGTGCTAGAGGTGCGAGAAGGCCCAAAAGTCTTCTTCTTAGCGGTACCCAATTTTTGTGCTTTGGAGAGTATATGTTATTTAAAGGTTCAGAGACTTATTCTATAAATTCATGTGAAACTATTGAACTTTTTTATAATATTAGAACAGATTTAGACAAATTGATGTATGCTTCATATATAACTAAAATAATAAATGATGTTACTACTGAAAATCAAAATTCATATAATACTTTAAAGTTATTTTTAAATACTTTATATTGTATTTCAGAAACAGATAAGAATTTAGATTTTATAACTTCTGTTTTTAAATTGAGAATTT
This sequence comes from uncultured Clostridia bacterium, assembly GCA_934141445.1. GTDB lineage: Bacteria > Bacillota > Clostridia > TANB77 > CAG-508 > Scatovivens. The sequence goes on from CAKPCF010000020.1 coordinate 25,191, forward strand.
TGAAAATATTGGGATTTACACCAAATGTAAAGGAATGTGTTGCTTGTAAGAGCAAAGATGAAATAAAATATTTTAGCATAAAAGATAATGGTTTTAAGTGTAAAAATTGTGGAAAACAAGATACAAGTTGTATCGAAATAAGTAGTGCAACAGAAAATGCAATAAAATATGTTATATTAGCAGATTCAAAAAAGATATTTTCATTTTCAATATCTGAAACAAGTTTAAGAGAATTAAAAATGATAGCAGATATTTATTTGAATGAAAAATTAGAAAAAGAATACAAGTTAGACAAATTATTTTAAATATAAAAATTTTGAAATTGAGTTATAAAAGCTTAATATGTGTGAAAATTTTGTAAATTGTATAAAAATCACTTGCCAAAATGGAGAAACATTTATATAATGAAGTTGCAAAAATGCAATATACAAAAAAGAAAAAGGAGTGATTTGTTATGAATCTAACAATAACAGGAAAAGAATTAAAAGCTACAGAAGCAATTAAGGAGTATGTAGAGAAAAAATTAACAAGAATAGAAAAATATTTCGAAGGATGCGAAATGGACGTAAATGTTACAATAAAAAACGAAAAAACAGTTCAAGTAGCTGAATTCTATGTATCTGTAAATGGAAATATCTATAAAGCTAGTGCAGATGAAAAAGATTTATATGCATCTATTGATAAAGATATTGATATATTAGAAGGACAAATTAGAAAAATGAAAGCTAAAAGAGAAAAAATGCAAAAAGATTCTTCTATTAAACAAATGTCTTTTTCAGGAGAAGAAGCTAAAGTTGTTGAAAACGAAATAGTAAAAGTATTACATTATGATATTAGACCAATTTCAATTGAAGATGCTCAAATGAAATTAGAAGAAAACAGAAATATGTTGTTCTTACCTTTCATCAATGTAGATACAGGCAAAGTAAATGTTATTTATAAAAAAGAAAATAACTATGGTTTAGTAGAACCAGAAGCATAAATAAAACTTTGAAAGCAGGATTAAGTATCCTGCTTTTTTTTGTTTAAAATTTCCAGTTTATTTTTTTTATTTCGTGGAAATATAATAGTGAAATTACATTTAAAAATGTTTTTTCAAACAATGATAATTGTTTATTTAATAAGAAAATTATTTTCTTATTAGATAAGCTGTTAATAATTTTCGGAGGTGAATTTATAATGACAAGTAGTAATAAGAAAGTAGTTCCAGAAGCAATGGATTCTTTAGAAAAATTCAAATATGAGGTTGCATCAGAAGTTGGTGTTAACTTAAAAAACGGTTACAACGGAAATATCTCTGCAAGAGATGCAGGAAAAATCGGTGGTAACATGGTTAGAAAGATGATTGAACAAGCTGAAAACCAAATGTTAAACAAATAGTTTAATTTATAGATTTAGCTAATAAAATATTATTTTAATAGATGCTAGAGTGATGAAAATTGCTCTAGCATTTTTATATAATAACAAAAAAATACATATATTGACATTGCATTTGTTGTAAAAAAATGTAATAATAATATAATGAAATGAACAAGAGAAAAGGAGTAGTTTATGTATAAAATAGTAGCAGTTGATTTAGATGGAACTTTATTAAATTCAGCAGGTGAAGTTTCAGAGTACACAAAGGGAGTGATACAGAAAGCTATAAATAGAGGTACTGATGTAATTTTAGCTTCAGGAAGGCCAATAAATTCAGTAGAAAGTATTGCCTATGAGATTGGTTCTAAAAATTATTTAATTTCTGGTAATGGAGCAGTTGTGTATGATATTTCTAAAAAAGAAACTATATATGATAGATTTTTAAATAAGGAGCAAGTTTTAAAAATTGTAAAAATTTGTGAAGATAATAGTATATATTGTAATGTGTATACAGAACTTGAAGTAATAGCAAAAAGTTTAAGTTATAATGTTTTATTTTATCATAAGGAGAATGCAAAAAAGGCAGAAGGCAAGAGAACTAATATAAATATTGTACCTAACATGTATAAATATATTGAAGAATTACCAAATGATAAATTTTTAAAAGTTACAGTTTGTGATGACAATAGAATGATTTTTAATAGTATAGTAAGAAAACTAAAAATGATGAATGATATAGATGTTTTAGATGTATCACATATGTCTAGAAAGATAATAAAAGATGGTACAAATGAAGTTCCGATTGAATATTTCTATACAGAAATAACAAATAAAAATGTAAATAAATGGACAGCAATTCAGTTTTTGATAAATAAATTACATATTGCAAGAGAGGATGTTATTGGAATAGGAGACAATGTCAATGATAAAGAAATGATTGAAAATGCAGGATTAGGAGTAGTTATGGGAAATGGAAGTCCTGCAATGAAAGAGATTGCTGATGTTGTAGTTGGAGATAATAATTCTGAAGGTGTCGCAGAAGTTATAAAGAGATTTGTACTAGAAGATTATACATAGAGGTAAGAAAAAGTAACAGAAATATTACAATAATATGATTTTTTTGTTACATCTAGTACAATTATTGTTTTTAGAGCATAAATATTGTAAAATAAAAATAAATGATTTATTTAGGTAAATTTGTATAAAAATTAGGATAAATGTCTAAGGAGGTTTTTTAATATGGCTGTTAATCCAATGCAAAGAAGAGCAAGAAACTCATTTTTATTAGGTTTTTTACTTGCTCTTATAATTATGGTATGTGTAGTGGTTATATTACTAGCAAGAATAAGAAGTTTAAATGAGGCAAAGGAACTTTTAGAGAGCAAGCAAAGAAAAGTTCTAGTTGCGATGTCAGATTTAAAATCAGGTGAAGAAGTTACAATGGATTCTTTCAAAATGGAAACTGTTCAAACAACAATGGATACAACTCAAATTGTAAGCAGTGATGATTTTGAATTTTTAGATGAAAATGGTGATATTATAGAAAAATATGACCAAAATGGAAATCCAATGACTAAAAAAATGGTTATGAAGATTGATGTTCCTGCAAATTCAATGGTAACAAAAGATATGATTGTTGAAGATGGAGAACAAACAAAAGATGACCAAAGAATTCAAGAATATAATATGATTATTTTACCATCAGAACTTAGAAATGGTGATTATGTAGATATTCGTATTCGTTTCCCAAAGGGACAAGATTATATTATTTTAGCTAAGAAAAAAATTATTCAATGTACATCTGATACAATTTGGATAAAATTAAGTGAAGAAGAAATCTTAAGTTTAGGAAATGCAATAGTTGAATCTTACACAGCTGAAGGTACAAAATTGTATGCAACAACTTATTCAGAGCCAGGAATGCAAAATGCTGCAACACCTACTTATGCTGTTAGCGAAGCTGTATTAAATTTAATAAATTCAGACCCAAATATTCGTGAAGAAGCAAGAAATGCTTTATGGAGCAGATATAATTCACAAGGACAAAGTTCACAAAGAGTTGGACAAATTGATGCTATGTTATCTGCTTATGAAGATGGAAGAGCAAGCTCAGTTGAATCAGGAATTGAAGAAGAAATTACAAGCTTAAAGAATGCAAGAGAAGAATTTGTTCAAGAATTAGATGGAACAGGTGAAGTTGGTAGAAAATAATTTGTAAGGAGGAAGAAATGGAAGAAATTGCTTTTATAGGTGGTTATGATAAAACAGATTTAGTGCTTTATATTGCAAGGATATTAACTGTACTAAAAAAGAGAGTTTTAGTTATAGATACTACCTTATTACAAAAATCAAGATATATAGTTCCAGTTATGACTCCTTCTCAAAAATATATAACAACTTATGAAGATATAGATGTTGCTGTTGGATTCAAGGGATATCAAGACATAAAAGAATATTTAGGTGTAGATAAATTATTATATGATTATGTATTGTTTGATGTGGATTCTTCAGCATACTATGAATTTTACCAATTAGAAAAAGTAGAAAAGCAATTTTTTGTAACATCATTTGATTTATATAGCTTGAGAAAAGGATTGAGTGTATTTACTAAATTAAAAAATAAAATAAATGTTACAAAAGTTTTATTTACAAAAGATATGCTTCAAGAGGAAGATGACTACTTAAATTTTCTATCACAAAACTTAAAAATAAAGTGGAGTAAAGATATAGTCTTTTTCCCTTTTGAAACTTCAGATTTGAATGCAATATATACAAATCAAAGATATGCAAGAATTAGCTTTAGTGGCGTAAGTTCTTCTTATGTTGATAGTGTAATGTTTATGGCAGAAATGATAACTGGAAAGAGTCAAGGTGAAGTTAAAAAAGCTGTTAAGTATATAAAAGAAAATTAGGAAGAAAGAAGGAGTAATATGGCAATAATTGCTTTTTGGAGTGCAGAAAAAAGAGAATGTGGACAAACACTTTCTATGGCTGCAGTTGCAACATATATGTGTGTTCAACATAATTATAAAACTTTAATGGTAAATGCAACATTTCAAAATAATGCATTAGAACGTTGTTTCTGGAACTTGAAAAAATCAAATAAAGTTGCTAAGCAATTGAATAGTGGAAAAATAGATATTGCATCTGGAGCAGAAGGTTTAGTAAGTGCAATTGCTAGTAATAAAGTTACTCCTGAAGTTATTTCTAGCTATACCAAGGTTGTTTATAAAGATAGATTAGATGTATTAACAGGATTAAAAACACCGATAAGAGAAGATTTTGAGAAATCTTTAATGCTATATAAAGACTTATTAAATACAGCAAATAAATATTATGATTTTGTTTTTGTTGATGTTGAAAAAAGCTTGGATAGAGATACAACAAAAGCAATATTAGATTGTGCGAGCCTTATTATTTATGTAATGCCACCAAATTTACAGCTAATAGATAAATATATTGAAAATGCACAAAGTATGAAGATTTTACAAAAGAATAATATGATACCATTACTGGCAAGATCAGATAGTTTGTCTCAATACAATTCAAAAAATGTTGGAAAATACATAAATGAAAAAGGAATAATGCCAACAATTCCATATAATACACAATTTATGGAGGCAGCTTGTGAAGCTAAAGTAGCTCACATGTTTTTAAACAATTATATGAGAAAGAAGACATCTAATTCAATAATTGATAAAGAAAGTAGATTTTATCAAGATATACAAGAAGTAGACAATAAAATAATTTATAAATTACAAGAGTTACAATATCTAACATAAATATAAAGGGGAGGAAGCCTTTAATGAATATAGCAAATATAATGTTAATGTTTGTTGTGGTAGTAATTGTTTTTGTTACAATTGCACATATGATTAAAAAGAATAAAAACGAAATTGTAGAGGGAGCAGTTGATGTTGATGATAAAACTTATACATTAGATAAAATGATTAAGTTTGTAAAACAGAGACTTGATGAAATTACAAAAATAAACCTTTATGATATCGGTTTATCTGAAGAAGAATTAAAAAGAAGAAAGAATAAAAAGTACGAACTAAAGAAAGCTTTAAAAGGTTGTACTTATGGTGATGTTAACGATAAAAAATATGTTAAAGAGTTAATATACGATTTACTTTCAAAAGAATATGGTGTTAATGAAACAAATATATCAAAAGTAATTCCTTTTGATACACCATCATTGCTTACTGCACAAGACAAATTTGATATCATAATCCATGAATACAAGAAAACTTTTGGATATGAAGCATTAACAGAAGTTATAAAAAAATATAATTTAGCAACTTTAAAATTTATTGATGGTGAGTCTAAACCTTGCTATGTTATTACAAACGAGGAAATGGATGATATATACGAAAAAGAAAATTTTGAGTTAAGCTTTACTGATAAATTGGAAGTTGTTGTTCAAAGAATTTATCAACAATACAAAGGATATAGTAGTATTGATGAAGTTCGTGATATGAATATAGATGGTGTATCTGGTGGTGTATCTGGTTTACCAGAGAGTTTCTTAAGCCAGGTTGCACAAACTGATAATGATTATTTAAGACAAGCTATGGAAGCTAAAATACCAAGAGCTTGTGATAGTATCTGGATATTCTTCCAAGGTAAATCTATCAGACTTGCTTTCTTATCATTTGGTACAGAAGCTGAATTAAAAAGAGTATGTCAAAACATTTATAAATACAATAACCCAGGTCAGTTATCTGATACTAATGGTTATAAAATCAATGAAATGAAAGATGGTTCTCGTGTTGTTGTTGTTAGACCAAGTATGTCTGAAACATGGGCATTCTTCGTAAGAAAGTTCGACGTTAAGCGTGCTACACTAGAACAAATTGTAAAATTCCAAGGAAAAGAAGAAACAATTGAATTATTAAAATTCCTTGTAAAAGGTGCAAGAATTATAGCACTTACTGGTGAGCAGGGTTGCCGGAAAAACAACAATGTTGATGGCTATGATTGAAAATATATACGAAACAATGAACCTTCGTATCACAGAAACTGCGTTCGAGTTGCACTTAAGAAAAATATATCCAACAAGAAATATCTTATCAATGCGTGAAACAGAAACAATTTCTGGTCAGGAATGTTTGGACGTTCAGAAAAAGACTGATGGTTCTGTTAATATCATCGGTGAGGTTGCAACTGACCCCGTAGCATCTTGGATGATTCAGTCAGCACAGGTTGCTTCTAAATTTACATTATTTACTCACCACGCTAAAACATTTCC
>CAKPCF010000021.1 GCA_934141445.1 uncultured Clostridia bacterium
ATAAATAATTTTGAATCTCAAACTCGTTCTAAAGTGTTTATATAGTAATACGATTTTTACTCATTGTCAACAAAAATTACTTCATTTCATAAAGATTCGTTCGACATTTTTCGCAACTCAAGCATATAATTTCACATATAAAAAAAGACACAAAACAGTATATTTTATTATACTCTCATGCCTTTTTCTATTTTCATTTATTTCAAATCATTTATAAAATTATTTTTGAACAGTTGACTTCAAACTATTCTAATGATAGAATTTTTGTAAGTGTTAAAGAAGCTTTAAGTCTCAAACTTAAAGCTTCTTTTATTCTAAAATTACTTAAATATTAGAATCCAGATTTTCCATTTGGCCATGTACATTTTGATACTTGAGACCAATCTGTTATATTTTTATTTCCAGCAAGATATAATTGCTTTAAACTTCCATTATTTGCATAATTCAAATTAGCCAATATTTCCAAATTCCTATAATTTTTTCCATCTACTGATGATATATCATATATAACATTATTGCTTAAATCAAGTTTTTCTAAATTTATTAAATTTTTTAACGAATCAATACCTTTGACTATTAAGTTATTTGATAATTTCGCTATTTGGACTTTATTTAAATTAGACATAAATGATATATCCTGTAGATTTGTATTTGTGATAGTTAATTCTTGTAAATTTGTAAAATTACCTATTATTGAAAAATCCTCATCACTAACATTTATCTTATTAATTTTTAATTTTTCTATTTCAGGTAATTTTGAAAAACTTGATAAACTACTCACATTTATTTTTTCTTTTTCCCAACTTACATTTTCAATTATTATTTCTTTTAAATTACTACAATCTTTTATCTTATCAATATTATTTAAAAATATTGGAACATCTAAGCCTCCAACACCAATATAAGAAATACATGTATTACCTTTAATTGAATTTAACAAAAACTCAAAATTTACATTTTGTGAATATGATACTTTATTCAAATTACTGCAAAGACTTGCATCTAATTTACTATCTCCTTGTACAGCATGTATGATTGTTTCTAAATTTTCTGGTAATTTTACAATTCCAAAATATATATGTTGAAAATTTACTGTTTTTAATTTTTTACACTTAGTTAAGTCCAAATCTAAATTAGACTTAAAAGCACCTGTTTCTTGATACCCCATAGTTAATTGTTCTATTTCAGTACAATTTTCTAATGTCTTTAAAGTAGTATTGTTATAACAAACCAATCCATATTCTATTTGTCCAAATATACTATTTATTCCACTACTATTATCTAATTTATTTATACATTTTTGTATCTTACTTAAGTCTATATTTTCATTTGAAATTAAAAGTACTTTTAATGCTGGTACATTATCATTTAATAGTTGTAATCCTATATCAGCATTATCGGTTGTAACTCCTGTATTTCTTAAGTCTAACCCACTTAAACTAACTGTATTTTTTACAAATGAAATATTATTTAAATTTGTTATATTTTCTAATCCTATATGTGTTGCCAACTTATAATTTGATAAAACTTCATTTATCACACTATTTAATTTTTCTGCAGAAATTTCAGTATTATTTTCAACAATTTTCGTATTTTTCATATTAAAACTTATAACATTATTATATTGCTTTAAAGTTAGAAAAACATTCTTTTCAATCTCTAAATCACTTATATTTATATATTTAGTATTATCATCTAACAGAGCTAAAGAATATTTACTACTTATTCCTACAGAATAGTCACAACCATCAATAATGGATTTAATGTTTGCAACTGCTATTGCATTAAGATTCTCGCAGCCATCTAACCTTAATTCTTTTATTTTTTTACAATCTTTTAAGTAATTACACCATACAAGATTTTCATTATTACTCAAATCAACAGAATATAAATTTGGCATATTAGTAGTATAAATGTACTTACTTATATCATTACTTGATGTATCAATTTTTGAAATACTAGATAAACTGTCTTGCTCTATATTCATATAATTCGAATTTTCTAATTCTGTTCCCAAATAATTATTATTTGCTATCAGATATGTCAAATTTTTCATATTTTCTATACCATTCAAGCTTTTCAAATTATTCAGTTTAACTTTCAACAAATAAACATTTGTAAAATCTTTCAAAGGTTCTATCGAAGTAATACTATTATTTTCCAAAGAAATGTATTGTATTGCTTTTTTAGTTACATCATTTAAGTCTTTCAAAATCTCTATATTAGTAACATTTTCATTTTTCTTTCCAACATAATTAGTTCTAGTAGTACAGATTTCTCCTTTTGTTCCAGATGATATGGCTAAATATTGTAAAGTCGATATCGAAAAATTTGCTATTCCATTATCACTACTAAATATTTTATTTACTTCTCTATCTAATGAATTCCATAAATATAAATATTTTAATTTTGACATTTTTCCAATAGCTTGATAGTTGTTAATATTGCAATTTCCTGAAAAATCAACATAATATAAATTTGGAGCATCTTCTATTCCATCTAAATTATCATAATTCACATTCTCAAAACTAATTTTTTCTAAACTTCCAAAAAAAGCCAACTTTTTCAAGTCTAAATTGTTATTTGTAACTTTTATTTCTGTCTGTGTACGCAAATCTTCTACAGTTATATCTCTGTTATATCCAAGCTCGCTACTCCAATTATCACTTGCATTTATCACAACCTTTGAAGATAAATCACTTTCCTTTGCATTATCAATTGCTCCAATTCGTGTATCCGGTCCATTAGAGCAATAGTATACTTGCAAATCACTTGTAATACCATATACATCATTAAACTTTGCATAAATTCCACTTCCGGATATGCTAGCATCTCCACCTCTTATTTGATTTTTTATTTCATCTGGTAAAGCACTTTTTTCGATAAAATAATATTCTTTATAATTATCACTATCTATAAAATAATAACTATCAGTTATTGATTTTTGAAAATATTTTCTTAGCTCATTATCTGAAATAAATCCATCTAATTTATTATCGTATTGTTCTATATCTTCATATTTATTGATATATTGTTGTTGCATGAATTCTTCTAGTACTGCAACACTCTGTACATAAGTTGCATTCTTTGCCTGTGCCATTATACCATTTTCTCCAATTGTTGCATTTAAACTTACACCTGCAAGAATCAACATTACAATTATTGAAATTACTAGTGCTATTAGAGTGATTGCTTTTTGATTTTTTAAAGTTTTAAGTTTAAGCTGACTATTTAATCGTTCATAATCTACTATTTGCACTTTCTTACATTTTCTTTTGTTCATTTATGATTTTCCTCCTTCAGATTTTATAAGTAGAGAAAAAGCTTTTTATTTTTGACAACTCTAAATGCCTTTGGCACTATTCAATTATCAACGATTAAAGCTCTTTCTCTTTCAATCCATAAAAAACATTAGTCTAATGACTTTTGCTTTTCTTTGAAAGAAAACCATTTCAAAACTTCTATTTTCATTTTTATGGACTTCTTTAAGTTCCGTACTTATAGAAAAAATAAAAAGACACAAAACAGTACATCTTATTATACTTTCATGTCTTTTTATATTTTATTATTTTTAAATATTCAATAAAAATTGTTTTGGAATAGTTGACTTCAAAACTTACTAATGATAGAATTTTTATAAATGTAAAACACACTTTAAGTACGGAACTTAAAGTGTGTTTATTTATAATTATATTTTTCATTTCTTAATCTATATAAAAACTATTTAGTTATCAAAACGCCCCTATATCCTGCTGTGTTTCCATATTCACAATTAAACATATTTTGAGTTGTACCACTTTTTTTTCCAAAAATAACAAAATAATTACTATTACTTATTGATTTTTGGTTTGCTCCAGTATCAACTTGTTCTTGGCTATCATTTATTGCATCACCTATAACCTTAGTTGAAGTTAAATAATACATCATATTCTTCTTATTCGTAATAGCACTACTTACTGTTTTACCAGCTAAAATCTCTCCATACTCTTTACTACTTAAATCATATATTCCTGTTGCATTTCCTGTAGATGACATAGCTTTGTTTGTAGAATATATACCACTCTCGTTTGTAGCACCACCAGCATATTTGCTAGTATTTATTGCTGTTGTATTGTTTAAAACATAATAAGATAAATATAATATAGCACCATGTTCTGATGTTTTACTTAAATGAGAATTTGTATTAGCAAAAGTCACATTTGAAATTGTTCCATTGTTTTCTGTTGGTGTTACCTTTATTATTTCTTTACCAGGAACAGATACACATTTATTACTTGCATCTTTTGATATCAAATACTTATTTACCCAAAATCCAGATATTTCACTATCCCATTCACCATTTGTATATTTTTCATCTGATGATTGTTGAAATGCTGGATGTACCTTTATAGTACTTCCTAGTACTGTATTTTCTGTTGTTATTTTTGATAATTCCTTTAAAAATTTAATACTACCTATTTTATTACTTTCTGTTATTGAATATGCAAATCTTGGTATCCAAACCCACCAATTACCATTAGCATCTACTGCATTTGCCCAAAGATTACTTGAGCTTGAATAATCATACCAATCTCCTGAATTTAAATCACTTACATTTTCAAAACTACTTCCATTCCACTTTTTAGCTGTCATACCATCAGCTAAAACTGGTGGATTATTTAGTACTATTGAAACTGTTTTATTAGCATTAGCAGTTGTTTCATCTTTTACTCTTACTTCATAGCTTCCAGCTTCTGAAACTGTAAATGCGTAATTCTTATCCTCTTTTTCATCTACTTTTTTCCATGCATAATCTGTACTAGAATCAGTAGAATTTGCTTTTTTTCTATATTCAAATTCAGTAATATTTATAGACTTTTCATCCTTTTCACCTGTACAACTCAAAACAACCTTAGCAGTTAATCCATAATTTTTTACGCTTACTTTTAGAGCATCAGTTGCATAAGATATTTTTGTATCACTATCTGATTTTAAATTTATCTTTTGACCACCAGGCAAATCATATTGTGTATGATATTCTACTCCATCAACTTTTATTCCCTGTTTTTCAATTACGTATCTTTTATCAAAATTAACAGCAATTGACATTTCTGAATCTTCAAAACCACTTAATCCAAGTTTATTTTTCAAGTCACTCGTAGAAAAATAATAATAATTTTCCTTGCTATCTCCAATTGCCTCTATTAAATCTTCAAGAGTCGTTTTCCCATCTACTGTCTGATCTTCTTTATCTATTCCAAGGCATTCTTTCAGATATACATTTATATTTGGATTATCTTTTTTTCCACTCCAGCTGTCATATTCACTTGCAATAAGATCAACCTTTTCTTGTATTACTTTTAATTTAGCAACATAGTTTTCTTTTTTCATATCTTTATATGCTTCTATACCTGAATATGTAGTAATAGATGCCAATATGAATATTAGTATAATCGTTACAACAAGTGAAACTAAAGTAACACCACTTTCGTTTTTCATAAATTAAGGTTTCTCCTTCCTTCTTTTGTTTTGATATTTCTGAACTTTCAAACTTACCTAATTCAAGTTTATTCTTTAAATCTATTGTTTAAATCGTTAATATTATTTAATAATTTTTTCTTATACTATTAGAAAAGCAGACATCAATAATTCTGTTTTTAATTATTTTAGTCCGCTTCTTATTTGCAAAATTATACTTTTATTTTATTCATATAATTTTATTGATTATTTGAATAATATTGACTCATCAATTGATATAAATATTGTGAATAATTAAATGCTTCATGTGTTTCTGGCATACCATAATCAACACCATAAGTTTCAACTGTTACATTAGATATAACTGGCATTGTTTCAAAAGCATTAATTGTTGTTGCATTATAATCAGTATTTGCACTTTCTGAATCTGATGTTTTAGTAGCTGTATTATAAATACTTTCTACTATATCCATACCTTCTACTACTTCACCAAAAGCTGCATACAAACCGTTTAAATCAGTTGTATCTTGAGTTAATATTGTAAATTGTGAATTTGCAGAATTATAACTTTGTGTAGTTAAATTCTTAACTTGTTTTGTATAATCAGCTCTTACCATTGAAACTATACCTTTTTTATGGCTTAAAGTATTTTGATTATATCCATTTGCAATAAATTCACCATTTATTTCATAATCTTTATCATCATCTGAATCTGCTTCTATGCTTGAATCAATTGTACTATATTTTGGATTCTCAACTTTTCCTTCTGTATTTCTTCCCCAATATTCTGAAAAATCATCTTTTCCATATACAACTTTACCATTATAATATCCAGATTGAGCAAGTTTAATAAAGTTTCTAACTGTATTTGGTGCATATTCTGGATAAAGTACCATTTTTACATTTCCATATCCTTCTATTTCAAAAGTTACTTCTGGATTTTTTATTTCTTGTGTAGCATAACGAACATATCCATATATTAAAGTTCCTATTAAAGCTACTAAAACAATAGCTACTACTAGCCATATAATACTTTGTGTCTTTTTACTCATTTTTGTTTCCACCTTCCATATCTCTATTTTAATCCTAAATATTTCATAGCATCAATAATATTCTTTGCGCCTATTATATCTAAATTAAACTTTTCTTTCAATAGTTTTTTATTACTTTCTGGAATAATACAAGTTTTATATCCTAATTTTTCTGCTTCTTTTATTCTTTTTTCAATCATATTTACAGAACGAACTTCACCTGTAAGTCCAACTTCACCAATAGCAACAACATCTTCTTTTATACTAATATTTTTAAAACTAGATGCAGTTGCTAACATTATTCCTAAGTCTAGTGCCGGTTCATTTACCTTTATTCCACCAACTATATTCAAGTATACATCTTGTGAACCCAAATTCATGCCAGCTCTTTTTTCTAAAACAGCCATCAATAAAGTTAATCTATTATAATCAATTCCAATTGCATTTCTTCTTGGCATTCCAAAAACGCTTGGAACTGATAAAGCTTGTAATTCTAATAAGAGCGGTCTTGTTCCTTCTAAACTTACCACTATTACTGAACCTGGTGGATTTCCTTCTCTTTCAGAAATCAGTATTGAAGATGGATTTTTTATTTCCACTAATCCTTCATTTTGCATTTCAAACATGCCAATTTCATTAGTTGAACCAAATCTATTCTTTACACCTCTTAAAATTCTATATGAAAAATATCTTTCACCTTCTAGATACAATACAGTATCTACCATGTGTTCTAAAACTCTTGGCCCAGCAATATTACCATCTTTTGTAACATGGCCAATAATTATAGTAGTAATATTAGCTTGTTTACACATTTTCATAACTCGTGCTGTTATTTCTCTAACCTGACTCACACTACCTGGTGCAGATGTTATTTCTTCTGAATACATTGTTTGTACAGAATCTATAATTACAAATTTTGGAGAATATTTTTCCAAAGCATATTCTACATTATCAATATCTGTTTCTGCTAAAAACAATACATTATCATTTTTTATTCCAAGTCTATCAGCTCTTAGTTTTATTTGTTCAGCAGATTCTTCTCCAGAAACATATAAAATTTTTCCGTCAACTTTTACTTCATTGCAAATTTGTAAAATAAGTGTAGATTTTCCAATTCCTGGCTCTCCACCAAGCAAAGTTAGTGAACCTTCTACAAATCCTCCACCTAAAACTCTATCTAATTCATCTGTACCAGTCTTAATTCTAATAGTAGCTTTTTTTTCAACACTATTTAAAGCAATTGGTTCGCTTCTTTCCTTTTTCTTATCTTTTCCAGAAGATGTGACTATTGCTTTTTCTTCAACAAAAGTATTCCAATTATTACAGGCTGGGCATTTTCCCAGCCATTTACTAGATTCATATCCACATTCATTACAAACAAAAACTGTGCTATTTTTTTTTGCCATTCAAAATTCCTTATGTAATATATTTAGGTTTTTAACTAGATGCCTATAAACTAAAGTAAATCTTCATCTACAAGTTTTTTTAGAGTAACAATATACATTGCATGACTCCATGTAAGTCCAATTACCCATGATGGCTTCATTGCATCATTATTTATTTGTTCACCTAATAAATTCAATTTTGAAGATGAATTTGTTACAAAGTTAAAACACTCTAAAGCTTTATTTTTATCTTTAGCTATTACATAATAACACGCCATCCACAAAGTTGCAATAGGCCAAGGATTATATCCTCCCATATATGCATCACCTTCATAACGAACATATCCACCAGTATAAGTTCTAATTGTCATATTTATTCTCTCTATTGTATTTTGAACATTTTTCTCATCAAAATTAAACATTCCAAATGGATAAATTGTACCAATTAAGCTAATGTCTATCTTTTCATCATCTTCATTTCTAACAAAGCTTTTTTTATTTTCTTTATAAAAATGATTTATAGCAAATTCTTTTAACTTCTTCTCTGTTTCTTCATATCTGTCTATTTTTTCTAATATATTTTTCCATTTATTCTTTTCAAATGTATCTTTTAAGATTTCATAAATCTTTGCTAATGAATGATATGCAGAATATATTGAAGAAATTGAATACAAACTATATCCTTCATATTCTTCCCATAAATCATAACTATTTTTAAGTGCATTTCCATGTTTTAGCATATTATCTACATATATATCTAGATATCCTACTGCATTTTCACACATCTTTAAAGTATTTTTTAAGAAATTTTTATCTTTAGTAACTTTAAAATGATGATATACTCCATACACAACACTTGCAGTTTCATCTATTTGATATCCCCAACAAGGTGCTAAACTTCCATCTGTATAAAATCTCTGTTCCCACATTCCATTTTTGCTTTGTGTTTTTTTACAAAATATTTTATAAAATTTTTCTGTTTCTTCTTGCATTCCAACTATATCAAAAGCTTTTGTTATAAAAACTGCATCTCTAGTCCAACAATATGAATATCTACCACACTTTGTTTTTTGTTCATCAACTTCAATGCCAGCTGAAACTCCACCTGTTGTTTTATTTGTTAGCAAAGAGAATAATAATATGCTTCTATTATAATTCTGTTTTATTTTATCATCAATTTGCTTTTTATTTATTCCCATTTTGTCATGTTCTTTTACAAATTTTTGCCAGTATAATTTTGTATTTTTAAGTTCAAGTTCTAAATCTAATTTTCTAAACTTCTCTATCTCTGTATCTAATTCATTTAATAAGCTTTTTTCGCTATTATCATTTATATAAATATATAGATAAAAACTTTTTTCTTGCTTTGGTGGTATTTTTCCTATATTAAAACTAATTCCAGAAGTAGATGACATTCCTATATAATCTTTTCCTCTAATTACACCATCTGCAATGTTCTTATCTATATCATTTATTTGACTTGATAAAATTTTATCTTTTGAAAAAGTACAAATTGAATAATTATGATTATATTGAATTAAACAATCATTTTTCACATATCCACAAGTATCATCATTAAAGTCTGTTAATACCTTTGAATATTCTAGCAAATTTATATCTAAATCTATTTTTCCAAAATTTTTAAAAGTGTATTTTTTTACTAATACATTTTCATTTATTGGAACGAAATCAATTTGTGTTACTTCTAAGTTAAAATAACTATTTATAATCTTAGTTTTTAAAATATTAGTATTTTCAATGTAATTTTGTTCGTAACTATTGTTTATATCATTATGTAAATAAATAATATTAGAATCATTTACTTTAAGTCCTATATAAAATTCTTCAAAAAATTGTTTATAATCTATAGTTGGGTAAAAAAATCTAAGGAGTTCGCCAGTTTTTGAAAAACTGGCTGTTACTCTTCCATTTCCAACAAAGGCATCATTAAAATATTTTGTTTTCAATAAAATTCCTCCTTAAATTATTTCATCATCTTCTTAATTTGATTTTGAATTTCTTGAATTTTATCATTTAATTTCTTAATATCATCATCTTGTGCAACAAAATTTTCTTCTTTAACAGTATTTGCTAATTCAGAAATTTCATCTTTCATTTGTTCAATCTTATCTAATACATTTAATCTTAATAATTCTTTATCAAATGCAACAACTTCTTTATTTCTTTCAAGTTCAACTGGCATTTCTGCGCCTAGTTCAAAAGTTTGACCAAATTCTGGAATTGTAACCTTTGTTCCTGGATTCTCTTCAATTTTACTCTTTAATACTTCTTGTCCTTCTGGCTCTCCATGAACTAAGAAAATATGCTTTGGTTGATTTGTAAATGAATATACAAAATTTAATAACCATTCTTGGTCAGCATGTCCTGAATATCCTTCTATATATTCAATTCTTGCATTAACAGCTATTTCTTCACCAAATATTTTTACTTTTTTAGCACCTTCAACAATACTTCTTCCTAAAGTTCCTGGTGCTTGATATCCTACAAATAAAATTGTACTATTTGGATTCCATAAATTATGTTTTAAATGATGCTTAATTCTACCAACATCACACATACCACTAGCAGATATTATAATACAAGGTTCATTTGATTCATTCAAAGCTCTTGATTCTTCAACAGTTTGAGTAAATTTCAAACCTGGAAATTCTAATGGATTATCTCCTGATTTTATTTTTTCTTGAATTTCATCTTCAAATAATTCTGTATTTTTCTTAAATATTTCAGTTGCTGATATAGCAAGTGGACTATCAACATAAACTGGAACTTGCATTATTGTTTTATATTTTTTAGCAAATTCTGGATCTTGTCCTCTTTCTTCTTTCAATTTATCAATTTCGTATAAAATTTCTTGAGTTCTACCAACTGCAAAAGATGGTATTACAACAGTTCCTCCATGGTTTAAAGTTTCTGAAACAACATTTAAAAACATTTCTGCCTTATCGTCATTTCTAACATGTAATCTGTTGCCATAAGTTGATTCCATTACTAAATAATCTGCATTACTAATCATTGTTGGAGAATCTAAAAGTGGTAAATCATTGTTTCCTATATCTCCAGTAAATACCACTTTTGTTGTTTTTCCATTTTCAGTTGCCCAAACTTCAATAATTGCAGAGCCAAGCATGTGTCCAGCATCATTAAATCTTACACTAATATTATCTGTAATATCAACAATATCATCATAATCAACTGGTCTAAATAGTTCCAAACATTTTGTAGCTTCTTCTGCTGTATATAAAGGTGGTAAATCTGGCTTACCTTCTCTTTTCCTTTTTCTGTTTTTCCATTCAATTTCAGTTTCTTGAATATGACCACTATCTGGTAACATGATTTCGCATAAATCACAAGTTGCCTTTGTAGCATAAATTGGGGCTCTATATCCTTCATTATACAATTTTGGTATTCTTCCAGAATGGTCTATATGTGCATGTGTTAATAGTGTAAAATCTATATCGTGTACATTATATAAAAAAGGATCGGAATTTTCTAATTCTAAAGTAGCCTTTCCTTGATACATTCCACAATCTACTAAAAATTTCTTTCCTGCTGCTTCAACTAAAAAATTTGAACCTGTAACAGTTTTAGCTGCTCCTAAAAAACTTATCTTCATTTGTACCTCCTTAATATATAGCAATCAGTATCCTATGCTATTTAATAAATAACTTAATCATTTTATTTTGTTTTACCTCTAAGTCTTTTTTTCCATTTGGTAAGTCTATCATCATTTCTTTTTCATAAACATCTTTATCATATACTTTAACATTTAATTTTCCATCAATTATTTTAAATAAAAAATTCACTTCAGTAAGTTCTATTATGTTAGTTGATAATGCAAAGTTTATGATTTCAAAATTCAAAGAAATATCCATACTTATAATTTTCATCATTCCTATTTTGCAAGCTTTTATAACAGCTTTTTTTAAAATAGAATTGATTGCATCATTTAATTTTGGAATATCTTCAATCTTTTTATCCATGCTAATATTTATTTTTTTATAATATCGTACTTCATATATAAAATCAATAATATCTGCATTTGTAGAAAATTGATTTAATTTTTTTTCAAATAATTTTACAAATTCTAGCTGTGATTTTGTAACTAATGTTTCTATTCTTTCATTACACAAGTATATTTCATGTATATCTTCTAAATATTCTTTTTTCTTTAAATATAGAATTGGGTTTTGTAAATCATTAAGTTCTCTTACTTTTGCAATGCATTCTCTTCTTTCACGAATAATCATATTTCTATAAGTTTTAATATTAGCAATTCTTTTATCTTCATCTAGTTTTTCATTAAATTCTTGAAAATTTTTTATCATCAAATCATCAATATTTAACTCGTAGTCAATCATTTCAATTCTATGAACATTATTTCTTTTTCTCTCTTTGATTTCAGATAAAAAAGCTTCTCTATTGCTCATTTCTTCTAGTTCTTTTTCTTTTAGTATTAAATCATTTTGTAATTTTGAAATTTCCTTTTTGCTTGCTGATTTGTAAAGAAGTTTTTGCATTTCAAGAAAATATCTATTTCCTTTATCTAAATCTTCTATTTTATACTGAAGTTCTTCTAAATAATTTACTTTAGCTGATGAACCATTTCTCCATTCATATAAAAATTTTTCTCCAAATATACACAATAAGTTTTGATAAATTAAATTAGAAATAAATGGCATATTATTTTTCGGAGAATTATCCCATGACCAACCATTAAAATCTAATAAAATAGAAACATTATTGTAATTAAACCCCTCAACTAACATATTTTGAATTAAATTTTTAAAGATATAATTTTTATCTATAAAGAAATATTTTGGAGAAATGTCTGAAATTGCATATAAAAATGCAATTTCAGTTGGATATGCTAAAAAGCTTCTTTCTCTGTCATTTGATAAAGCATAAACATTATTTTTTCTTAAAATTTCTGATTCTTTTGTATCTGGTTCTACTATCTGAATGTGCTCACAATAGTTTCTAATTATATCTATAATTTCTTCCAAAAAGTCATCTTTATTTCTAACATTCCTTTTGATTTCAACATAGTCTGGATAAGCAATTTCTAATTTATATATCATACTTAATAATATGTTTTTAATATTAGATGAAAAATATTTTTTATCTAATACAGCTTCTAATATTTCATTATAATCTTTTAATTTAGAAAATAATTTCACTTCCCAGCTCCCCTTTATTTAGTATTAAATTTCATCTCCATGTTCAGCTTCAAATTGTTGAATTTGCATTTTTTGTTCTTGCCATTGTTCTTTTGTAATTAAAACTTTTCTTGGTTTACTTCCTTCATATTCTGATATAATTCCTCTTGCTTCCATCTGATCAATAATTCTTCCAGCTCTTGCATATCCTACTTTAAATCTTCTTTGAATAAAAGATGCAGAAGCTTGTCCAATTTCAACAACCATATCAATTGCTTCCATTAAATATTCATCACAATCATCATCTTCTTTATCTTCTTCAATTTCTCTATCTGATTTATTAGCATTTTCAATTTGCTCAATAATATCATCATTATACTTTGTTTCACCTGTTGAAGATTTAATAAAATCAACTATTTTTTCAACTTCACTATCTGATACAAATGCACCTTGAACTCTTACTGGTTTTGAAGCACCTATTGGATAGAATAGCATATCACCTTTTCCTAAAAGTTTTTCAGCGCCAGCCATATCCAAAATAGTTCTAGAATCTATTTGAGAAGATACAGCAAATGCAATTCTTGATGGGATATTTGCTTTAATGATACCAGTGATTACATCAACAGATGGTCTTTGTGTTGCAATAACTAAGTGCATTCCAGCAGCTCTTGCTTTTTGTGCTAATCTACAAATAGAATCTTCAACTTCTTTTGCAGCAACCATCATTAAATCTGCCAACTCATCTATAATAATAACAATTTGAGGTAATTTTCCTTCTTCTCCATCCTTTTGAAGAGCTTCATTATATCCTTTTAAATCTCTTACTCCTTTTTCAGCAAAACTTGCATATCTGTTTTCCATTTCTTGTACAGCCCAAGCAAGTGCACCAGCAGCTTTCTTAGGATCTGTAACAACTGGAATTAAAAGATGTGGTATTCCATTATATACTGAAAGCTCTACTACTTTTGGGTCAACCATTAAAAGTCTTACTTCACTTGGTTTTGCTTTATATAAAATACTTGCAATTAAAGTATTTATACATACAGATTTTCCTGAACCTGTTGAACCGGCTATTAAAACGTGAGGCATTTTACCAATATTGGCAATTACTATCTCACCAGCAATATTCTTTCCAAGTCCCATAGAAAGCTTTGATTCAGCTTCATTGAATTCTTTTGATTCAACAACATCTCTAAAATGTACAATTTCCTTTTCCGCATTAGGAATCTCTATACCTACTGCTTGTTTTCCTGGAATTGGTGCTTCAATTCTTATACTTTCAGCTGCTAAATTTAAAGCAATATCATCTGATAATTTTGCTATTTTACTTACTCTAACACCTTCAGCTGGCTTCAATTCATATCTTGTAATTGCTGGTCCTACTGAAACATTTTCAACTTTAGCTGATACACCAAAGCTATATAAAGTTCTTTGTAATTTTGTAGCAGTATCTGTTAAAGCTTTTTTTCCACCCTTTACTGTTTTTGGCGTACCTTGTTTTAATAGTTCAACTGGTGGAAATTCATAATCTTCATCATCTACTATTGTTGCATTATGTTGTAAATTTAATACCTGTTTTGTTTTATCTTCTTTGGTTTCTTCTTCTTGAACAAAATAATCATTTATTTCGTTCGGATTCATATCCTCTGCAGATTCTCTAACACCATCACCTTTTTGAATATTCTTCTCTTTATTACCAAATATACTAAACTTAGATTTCTTTTCATTTTCTTCTTCATTGATTCTCATATTGTTCATATTGAAAGTTATTTGAGCTTCATCAACTGGTTCTGGAATATGAGGATCTTGTTTCTTTTGAACATCTTTTTCAATATGTTCTTTTTGCTCTTTCTTAATTGGTTCTGCTTTTTGTTTTCTTCTATTATTTCTTCTTTCAATCATTTCTTCATATTGTTCTTCTCTTTGAGCTTTTCTTTCATCAATAGCATCTATAATATTTAAAATAATCTCTGATGGTTGAATTCCAAATGTAAATACTAGTAATATACAAGCAACACCTATTGCAACTATTGCTGCTCCAAACATTCCTAATAATTGAATCAATGGATACGCAATAACAGCACCTATGACTCCTCCACCAATATTTTTTTCTCCAAGTGAATAAGCAACACTTAAAACTTCATTAAATTGTGAATCAATATTTATAGCGCCTTTTGAAATTTGATATATTGTTAACATTCCAGCAATACATGCCAAGAAAATTGCATATTGAATCAATTTAGAAATTAAGTAATTTCTATCTTCTTTTGCAATACAAACAGCTATTGCAATTGTTCCTATTGGTATAATATATTTAATAAATCCAATAATTCCACCAAGCATTGGACTTAACATTTGTCCTATTGCTCCTGTTTCTCCATATATTAACACAAATAATAGTATACTAATAACTAGTAATACTATTACTGCTAAATCTATATTTCCTACACTTTTATTTGCTGACTTTTTTTTCTTTTTTCTTCCCAAAATGATTCCTCCAATTTCTATTATCGACTACTCTTTAAAAAAAGCCACAATCCGAATCAATATAATTATTGATTTTGATTCTGGCTTTTGAATTTATTTAAGTTCTTTTCTGTTATTTTGTATTGTTTCTAGATTATTTTGTATAGAAACTTCAACATTGTTTAAAGATTCTGCTAATTTTGAAAGTGAACCTTCTATATTTGCTAAAATACCATCTACATATTTGTTTGTATCTTTCATTACTTCTCTATACATATCATTAGCTTCTGCAATAATTTCTGTTTTCTTATCATAAGCTTTTTTAGTAATTTCATGTTCATCTATCATAGAAATAATTCTATTTTCTGCTTCTTTTACAATATCATTTGCATCTTTTTGTGCTTCTGCTAGTATTCTTTCTCTTTCTTCCTTTATCCATTTAGCTTGTTTCAATTCATCTGGAAGCTTTAGACGAATTTCTTTTATAATATCTAATATCACTTCGCGTTCAACTAAACATTTGTCAGTAAACGGAACTGATTTGCTTTTTTCTAAAATATCTTCTAAAGTTTCTAACAATGCAAAGATTTCCATCTTTTACCCCTTTCGACATAGTAATAATAGATGAACTCGTCCATATTTTCTCTCATCATATATATTATCTACATAATTTTCTAAATTTTTATATACCTTTTCTTTATTATCCGTTTCTAAAATAATTATTCCATCTTTTGTTAATAGTTCATTTTCAAAAATATATTTTACTGATTTTTCAGCAAAATCTGATTCATACGGAGGGTCTAAAAAAATTACATCAAACTTTGTTTTATTTGTAGAAAAATCGCTTAAAGCTCTATCATAACTTTTATTTATAACCTCTGTACAGTCTTGTATCTTCATCTTTTCAATATTTTTTTTAATAATATTTATTGCAGGTTTTGAATTATCACATAAGCAAGCATATTTAGCGCCTCTACTAATAGATTCTAGTGCAAGTGCTCCGCTTCCTGAAAATAAATCTAATACAACTGCATCTTGTAATTTTATTTGAAGTATATTAAACAAAGCCTCCTTTACCCTATCTAAAGTTGGTCTTGTATTCATTCCTTCCAAAGTAAATAGCTTTGTCCCTCTATGTGTTCCACTAATAATTCTCATAAGTCTTCCTCTACTATTTTATATTTATATTTTATTCTAAATAAGTAATAAGTCAATAATATTAACGCAAATGTAATACATACTTAATTTTTTTGTAATATTGTTTTTCTGGCAAAAAAGGAGTTTACACAATGTAAACTCCCTATTAAAAACTAATTTTCTTCATTTTTTCTGTCATCTTGTATCATTTCTAACTGTGCTATTAGTAATGCTTCCATTTTTGCCTTTGTAACTTCAAAACTTTTTTTCATTTCTTCTATTTTCTTAGTTACTTCATATTCTTGTTTATTTAATTCATCTACTGATCTTCTAGCCTCTGTTTGTGCATCACGAATTATTTGCTCTGCTTGCTTTTGTGCAGTACCTTTTATATCGTTTGCTGCAGTTTGTGCTACAACTAAAGTATTTTGTAGAGTATATTCCATTTTTTTATATTGTTCTAGTTCTTTTGTCATATTTTCAGTTTTGTCTCTTAATTCTGCATTTTCTTTATATAGCTTTTCATAGTCTGCTGTTAATTGATCTAAGAAATCATCAACCTCATCTACATTATAGCCTTTAAGAGTTTTTGAAAATCTAACATTGTCTATTTCTGAAGGTGCTAGCATCTATTAAATTCCTCCCTGTACTTCTTATTTTATCCATGAAGCAGAAAATTTGCTTTCTATTTTTTCTTTAGTAGCTTCATTGATTATATCGTAGTTAAATGGAGCAACAACAAATATTGAATTTGATACTTTTTCAATATGACCATCTAAAGCTTTAATTGCACCACCAACAACATCTACAATACGTCTTGCAACATCTTTGCTAACATATTCTAGATTTATCACAACTGCATTTTTTTCTTTTAATTGATTTATAATCTCATCAACTTGATCAAAATTAGTTGGTTTTGAAATCTTCATTTTTATTTGTTGTGGTTGTGGCATACTAACAATTTTACTTTTATTTCTTTTAAAAGGATTTATTCCTTCTATACCACCAATTGTTTCTGGTTCTTCATCATAACCATATACATCATTTGTGATTGTTTCTACATTATCACTCTCTGGTTCTTGATCTGATTCTCCCCAGAAATAATTAACGATTTTTTTTATTGCTGTTGATCCTGCCATTTTCTTTTTTAGACCCTCCTAAATTTTACTTTTCATTCGTAGCTTATTATGTTTATAGTATCTAACTATTTTTTGTCAAAGTCAAGCATTTTCTTGAATGTTATATAAAAATAATATTTTTGTAATATTTAAGTTACATTTATTATATATGAGCTTTTACGCTAAATATTCCACTTTAGTGTAAAATTATTTCATCATATAATTTCACTTTCAAATTTTTCATATTTGATACCTCTTCTTCTGTATATCCAAGTTCAAGTAATTCATCATTTGTATAATTTTTCACAATAGAATATGTCTCATTTTGTCTTTCAACTTTTACTAAAATTTTATCTGTATAACCAGCTTTGCTTCTCTCTATGTATGTTTTATCTCCATCTTTTAATATAGCATCATTACTTACTTTAAATCCAGTATATTTCCACCAGATTATGTCTAAAGATATCTTCCTATATTCTATAAGTTTTTCTACATCATCTTTTATTTTGAAAACTAAAATTCTGCCATTATTATCAGCTTCTGAAGCATATACTATTTCTGCACTTACTTCATCAGTATTAGAAAGTCTAATAGTAACCTTCTCTCCTACTTTAGCACTTAATGCTCTTTCAGTATTCATACACACAGCTATATAGCATTCATAGTTATTAACAATTTTTCCTTTTTCTGTGCTTTGAGGAATTACAGCTCCTACTTTCAAATCAAAACTATCTAATAAATCTTTATTTAAGTAACTAAAATCATCTATTTTTAATATTTCTTCAAGACCATCAACTTTATATGAAACCAATCCAGCTCTATCTGTTGAAATTAGTTCAGAACTTGAATCTACTGTTCTTTCTAGTGCACTTCTTTGTTCAATAAGTTTTTTTACTTCTGAACCTTCTGGACTCGCTTCTCCAGATATTTGAGCTTTTTTAGACATATAGTTTTCAATTTTCTTCTTGTATTCTTGTATTTTTTGTATTTCATTTATTCCATACATATTTTCAAGATTACTTTCAATTTGACTTTCCAAATTAACTATATCACTCGCACTTGATAAACTTTTTAGTCCACTACTTGCAATTGCCTCATTTATTTTTGTGTCTAATTCAGCTATTTGTTCAATCAAATCTTCTTCTCCATCTGAATAATATCTAAAAACTTTTTCACCTTTTGCCACTCTTTCATTTTCTGAAGCAATCTGTACCATACCATTTTTATAATTTTCACCTTGTAGAACAGTTTCATCTCTTAATATATAAGCTTCTGTCCCTTCTTCATAAGAAATTGAACCTTTCTCAACTATAAAAATATCATTAGGTTGTTTTAGTATTTGGGTACTGCATGTTACAAAAAATATACATGCTACCATAAAGAAAAGCGTTCCTATTACTTTTATTTTATTCAGTTTGCCATTTTCTTTTTTGCTCAATTAAAAAGTTCCTCCAATATTAAATTGTTTTTAATATTATATTTATATTTTCTTCTATTCCATCTTCCGAATTAAGCCATACAAAACTTTTATCTTTTCTAAACCAAGTTATTTGTCTTTTAGCATAATGTCTACTCTCTTGCTTAATTTTTTCTATCATTTCTTCCTTTGAAATTTCATGTTGTAAATATTCTACAACTTCTTTATACCCTAAACCTTGCATTGCTGTAGGGAATTCATTGTATTTATTGTATATTCTTTTAACCTCTTCTATAAGACCATTTTCAATCATCAAATCAACTCTTTTATTGATTCTATTATAAAGTTTTTCTCTATCCATATTTACAACAAAAACTTTATAATCATATTCGACTTCTTTTTGTCTAGATAATTTTTCTTGCTCTGTTTTATTTTTTCCTGTTGCTTTATATATTTCTAAAACTCTTACAATACGTTTTTTATCATTTTTACTTATAATTTTCATGGCTTTTGGATCAATTTCTTGTGCTTTTTTATATAAGCTATTTAAGCCTTCTTCTGTACTAGCTATATCCATTAATTCATTCCTATAAGCTAAATCAAATTCCATTTCTTGATATTCAATTCCATAAATTAAAGAATTAACATATAAACCTGTTCCTCCAACTACTATTGGCATTTTTCCTTTTGAAAGAATTTCTTTTATAGCTTTTTCACTATCTTTCTTAAAATCAGAAACTGTATATCTTTCATTTGGTGAAACACAATCTATTAAATAATGTTTTACTCCTTGTGCTTCTTCTTTTGTAACTTTTGCAGTACCAATGTCCATTTCTCTATAAACTTGCATTGAATCACAAGAAATGATTTCTCCGTTAATTTTCTTTGCAAGTTCTATAGAAAGTGCTGTTTTTCCGTGATGCTGTTGGTCCTGCAATAACAATAATTTTAGGTTTCATATATTTTTCCTTACTATCTTCTACTAAATTTTCTTTCCAAATCATATCTTGTCATTTTTATTGCTGATGGTCTGCCATAAGGATATGTAAATGGATTTTCAAGTGATAATAATCTTTGTAGTAATTTATCTATTTCACTTTCTTCAATTTTTAAATTTGTTTTTTCTGTAGCTTTATATGCAATAGTTGCTATAAATTTCTTTTCCTTTTCTTCATTTTCAGTTACAGCAACTGTATTTAATTCATCTAATATTTCTATAAATAATTTTTTAGTATTTAATTTTTCACAAACACTAGGTACTGCAGTTAATTTTATAGTATTTTCGCCGAATTCTTCATATTGAAAGCCAGCTTTTTCAAACATTGATAAATTCTGTTTTGCTATAAACATTTCTTTATTAGTTAATGTTATTATGTCTGGTAAAAGAAGTATTTGAGAATCTTTTTTCTCATCATTATAATAATTGTTTTTAAAATCCTCATACATCAATCTTTCATACATTGCACCATAATCAATCATATACATTTCATTAGATATTTCAATTGTTATATATTTTTCAAATACAATTCCTATAAATTTATAATTTATTTTTTGTTTAAATTCTTCTTTTTCAAACATACTCTCATTTTCTTGATTTGCATATTTAAAACCATCTGAAGCACTTATCTCTTTTTCTTCTTGTTCTTTTTCTTTTCTAACTGCAACAGTTTCAATTCCGAAAGTTTTTTTATACATTTCTTCAAATTCTTTTGGTGTTTCTTGTTCTTTTAAAGCTTCTCTCACCTTGCTTGTGTCAATCATTTGAGTATCTTGCATATCTTCTTTAAATTTTTGTTCCAATAACTTTTCAGTTATACTATTTGCTGTATCAAAGTTTTCAACTTTAATTTCTTTTTCTTCTGCTTCATTATAAGTATTGTTTGTGTTTGCAGAATCATCATTATTATTTACTTTAAAGTCTTCTGCTTTAAGATTCATTATTTGTGTATGTTGACCATCTACAAAATCTGCTAAATTGCCAGATTGTTGATTTTCTTTTACTTTATCTTGAATTTCAGTTGATATCTTCACACTATCAATTTCTTGAGTATATTGTGTTTTCATTGATGCAGGTACACATTCAATTTCTTGAGTATGTTGCACTTCATCTTTTGTTTGTACAAAATCAAATTTTTGAGTTTTTTGCATTTCTGATGATGCTGGTATACTATCAATTTTTTGAGTGTATTGTTCTTGATTTGTAGCACTTGTATCTTTTATTTCCTGTGTATATTGATTTATACAATCTATTTTCTGTGTTTCTTGCACCATTGATGTATCTAAAATTTTTGTTTCACTTGTATCTTTCTCAGTATCATTTGCTACAATATTATCTGTTTCTGTATTTTCTGCTTTTATCTCTTCTGAACTTATTGGTTCAACCACTTGTGTTTCTTGTTTTATTTCTTCATTTATTACCTTAACAACATCATTATTTGTATCTTGATTTTTTATATTTTCTATAACTTGTGTTTCTTCTATATTACTTGTATTTTCAGCCAATTCTGTTGGTGTCTCAGTAGTCTTTTCATTTTGCACTGAATCTATATTAACATTTTCAATAGTATTCGCAACTATTTCTTTCAATTTATCATTAACATTAAAATCAAGTTCTCTTGTATTTTCTTTTTCATTTTTTCTAGAATCATATATTTCTTTTAATAAATTATTTTCATTTTTTTCTGGTTCTTCATCTTTTTTATCTTTCCAAAACTTTTTAAATAAATTTCCTAATGCAGATGTTTTTTCCTGCTTTTCTTCTTGATTTGTAGAATCTACCAGTTCAACATCATGTTCTATTTTTTCAGTATTCTCTTTTTCAATTGCTTTTGGACTAATCTCTGATTGATTCATACTAACACTTGGAATATCTTTTTTCACATCACTTTGTACTGAATTGTTTAATTCTTTTGAAGCATTTATGCTATTTGCTTTAATTTCATTTAAAACAGTATTTTCTGTTTTTTTTGCAATCAACTTTTCACTTTCTTTTGAGTCCATTATTGATTTTATCGCGTGATATACAGCCTTAAACACCGAACTTTCATCTTGAAATCTAACTTCTAATTTAGCAGGATGTACATTAACATCAACTTTTGAAGGGTCCATTTCAATATTCAAAACAGAAAAAGCATATTTACCTATTGGTAAAATGTTTCTATAAGCTTGATCTACTGCTGCTATTAAAGTTTTATCTTTTACATATCTATTATTTATAAAAAATAATTGACTGCTTCTATTTGATTTGGCTATTGAAGTATTACCTATTACACCAGTAACTTTTATATCTTCATAAGTATAGTCAACATCTATAATTCCATTTGCAATATCTTTTCCAAATACACTATATATTACTGATTTAGAATCACCATTTCCAGCTGTATGCAATATTGTTTTTCCATTACTTATAAGTGTTATAGAAACATTTTTATTTACCAATGCAATTCTTGTAACAACATCTTCTATATATCCAGTTTCAGTATAATCTTTCTTTAAAAACTTGTATCTTACTGGTGTATTATAAAATAAATTCTCTACAGTGATTCTTGTTCCAACTGGAGCACCGATTTCACTTTTCTCTAAAACATCTCCACCTTCTAGTACAATTTTATTACCTATTTCTGACCCGATTCTCTTTGAAATCATTTCAACCTTTGAAATAGCAGCAATACTTGCTAAAGCTTCACCTCTGAATCCCATAGATTTTACAGTTATTAAATCTTCAGCTTTTCTTATTTTGCTTGTAGCATGTCGTTCAAATGCAATTTCCATATCATCAGCTGCAATTCCAGAACCATCATCTGTGATTCTAATTAAAGAAATACCACCATTTTTTATTTCAATAGTTACATTTTTTGCACCAGCATCAATAGAATTTTCAAGCATCTCTTTTATAGCTGAAGCTGGTCTCTCAATTACTTCTCCTGCAGCAATTTGGTTAATTGTTAAATCATCTAAAAGTACAATATTACCCATTTAAATTTCCTCCATTTTTTTGCTCTTTTCATAAGGTCAAAATATTTTGTATCATTATATCATTAAAAACTTTTTTTGTGTATATAAAAATAAATAAAAAAATAGAAAATTTAAAATATCAAAATTTTAAATTTCCTATCTTATATTTTCATATATCTTTTATTCTTCTGGTTCCCATTTTACAGTTATGCCATCTACATTTGACCAAGGTGCTCCAATTAAACTATTCTCTGGTTTTTTTACTATTATTTCTTTTAAGAAACTGCAATTTTCAAAAGCAGCTCCACCAGTACTCTGGTTTTGGTCGTCGCCTCTTTCATAGGCAACATATTGTACATTAGATGGTATTGTTACTGATTGTATTCTACACTTTCTAAACATATCAGAGTCTATAAATTCAACTTTTGGTCCAATTATTATATTATCAATATTATATTTTTTGGCATCTACTGCAATACCGATACTTGATTTCTCCATATTGAAAAGGAAAATAAGAATACATTGTTTCATCTTCATAGCCATATATAGTATATATTTTATTTGTAGAACAATGTATAGCATTGTAATAAACATTCTTTATATTATTACATCCAAAAAAAGCCCAAGCACCAATATATTCAATATTTTCAGGAATTTCAATTTCTTCAAGTGCTGAGCACCCTAAAAAAGCTCTTTTTTCTATTTCAATCAACGAATCAGGCATATTTACTTTTTTCAAAGTTGTTGTTTTAGCAAAAATACTATCACATATTTTTGTTACATTCTCACCTATTATTATTTCTTCTACACTTGTTCTTTCAAATAATGCTGTTGCAATAGCATTTACCCAATTTTCATAACTGTATTCACAATTTTTAGCATTAAAGTTTACCCTTTTTAATGAACTACACCATGCAAAAGCTCCTTCTCCGATATATGTTATATTTTCTGGCAATGTTATATTTTGTAAATTTGAACAACTAGCAAATGAAAGATAACCAATTCTTTCAACTTGATTTCCTAAATATAAATTCATTATACCTCTACACTGATAAAACGCCATTTTTCCCACAATACTGATATCGTTATCTATAATAACACTTTGTAATGCCGTACACCCTTCAAAAGCACTATCTCCAATTGTTGTGATATTTTTTCCAAAAGTTACATTCTGTAATGAATTAAAGCTTTTAAATGCATTTTCTCCAACATTTGTTATTTCATTATCTATTACTAACTCTTTTGTTTTTTCTGTTAAGTCTGATAAGGTTGATTTTTCTGATATATTCCCATCTGCCATCTCTCCATTGCCTTTTATAATTATTTTATATGTTCCATCTTCATTGCATAATATATTTGCTTTTACATTATTTCCGTTTTTGCCAATATTAAATTCTGCAATTTTATTTTCTGTATCCGAATCTATTTCTGTATCACCTTTACCCAAAACTTCTTCATCTTCTATTATTATTGTTCCAACTACTTCTCCATCTTTATATCCTTTTGCTATCGTTGTTCCATTTTCACTTTTTTCAATTACATTATTTTCTATTGTTTGTTCTGTTCCATTTGATATTATTTTCCATACTATAGCTTTATCGTCATTATTTATTGTAACTTTGTCACCTTTTTTCATATTTATTTTTGCTATTTCATTTTCATTTACATATATTCCTGAAAGTGTTGTTGCTATTCCTTGATTATCTATTTTTACTGTATATGTTCCTTTTGAATTTGTATAATATACTGTTGTTGTTCCATTTTTATTATAATTGAAACCATTTACTTTACCACTTACATATTTACTTAAGCCTTCTATACTATATAAGCTATTTATTGTTATTCCCGCATCTGATGTTGCTTTTTCATAATATTCTATGTCTAATGATGCTATTCCTGATTGAATCTCTGTTGCTACTTCTGCTCCTTCTTGTTTCAATTTTGCATTTCTTGCATTATTAATTATCCCATTCTGACCTATTGTTGCATTCAAACTTATTGCTGATAATATTAGCATTATTATAATTGATGTTATCAATGCTATAAGTGTTATACCTTTCTCATTGCCAATATCAATTTCTTTCTTCTCAATATAGTTTTTTTCTTTTGTTACATCAAATTTCATATTCAATCCTTTCTTTAAAGAATCAAAATTAAATAAATCATTTTATAGTATTTAATTTTATCTTCCAAAAGCAACTTCCTTTTATTTTTTACTACCTTTTATTCTTCTGGTTCCCATTTTACAGTTATGCCATTTACATTTGACCAAGGTGCTCCCACCAAGCTATTTTCTGGTTTTTTTACTATTATTTCTTTTAAGAAACTGCAATTAGTAAATGTACCAACTGAATCTGCACTTTGATTTGTTCCACCTTTATATGCAATATACTGCACGTTAGATGGTATTGTTATTGTTTGAATTTTACATTTTCTAAATATATCTGAATCTATATACTCAACTTTTGGCCCAATTATTATATTATCAATATTATAAGCTTGAGATACATCTGAATTTGATGATTGAAAAGGATATCCACAAGCACCTTTACTATCAAATATATTTTCAGTTGAGCAATGGATTGAATTATAATATAAAGTTTTTATATTATCACAACCATAAAAAGCCCACTCGCCAATACTTTTTAAACTTTCTGGTAAAGTTAGTTCTTCAATATTTTTCAAATATGCAAACGCAAGATTCCCTATAGATTTTACTGATTTTCCAATTTTCAAATCTCTTACAGTTGAATTTTTTGCAAACATCGATGAATCTATATATTCAACATCATCACCTATGACAATTTTATTAACATTTGAACCTTTAAACATTGAACAATCCAAATCCCATAATATCCAATTTGAAATTGAACAATAATAATAGCATTTTTTAGCATTAAATATTACACTTCTTAATTTTTCTAAACCTTCAAAAGTTCCATCACTTATTACTTGCACATTCTCTGGTATTACTAAGTCAGTTATAGAGCTGCAATTTTTAAATGCAGAATTTCTTATTTTAGTCACACTTTTTCCTAAATATAAATCTTTTATACTACTACAATTATAAAAAGCTTTTGCCTCTATTACACTAATACTATTATCTATTACAACATTTTGTAAACTTGTACATTCTTCAAATGCACTTTTTCCAATTGTTGTGATATTTTTTCCAAAAGTCACATTCTGTAATGAATTAAAACTTTTAAATGCATTTTCTCCAACATTTGTTATTTCATTATCTATTACTAACTCTTTTGTTTTTTCTTTTAAATCTGATAATGTTGATTTTTCTGCTATTGCTCCATCTGCCATTTCTCCACTGCCTTTTATAATTATCTTATATGTTCCATCTTCATTGCGTAATATATTTGCTTTTACATTATCTCCGTTTTTGCCAATATTAAATTCTGCAATTTTATTTTCTGTATCCGAATCTATTTCTGTATCACCTTTACCAAAAACTTCTTCATCTTCTATTATTATTGTTCCAACTACTTCTCCATCTTTATATCCTTTTGCTATTGTTGTTCCATTTTCATTTTTTTCAATTACATTATTTTCTATTGTTTGTTCTGTTCCATTTGATATTATTTTCCATACTATTTCTTTATCATCATTATTTATTGCGACTTTGTCACCTTTTTTCATATTTATTTTTGCTATTTCATTTTCTTTTACATATATTCCTGAAAATGTTGTTGCTATTCCCTGACTATCTATTTTTACTGTATATGTGCCTTTTGAATTTGTATAATACACTGTTGTTGTTCCATTTTTATTATAATTAAATCCATTTACTTTACCATTTAAATATTTACTTAATCCATCTATACTATACAAACTATTTATTGTTATTCCTGAATCTGATGTTGCTTTTTCATAATATTCTATATCCAATGCTGCTATTCCTGATTGAATCTCTGTTGCAACTTCTGCTCCTTCTTGCTTTAGCTTTGCATTTCTCGCATTATTTATTATTCCATTTTGTCCTATTGTTGCATTCAAACTTATTGCTGATAATATTAGCATTATTATTATTGATGTTATCAATGCTATAAGTGTTATACCTTTTTCATTGCCCATATCAACTTCTTTCTTCTCAATATAGTTTTTTTCTTTTGTTACATCAAATTTCATATCCAATCCTTTCTTTAAAGAATCAAAATTAAATAAATTATTCTATACTATTTAATTTTATCCTCAAAAAGCAACTTCCTTTTATTTTTATCGATTACTAAAATTATATCTATAAATTTTATAAAAGTCTATCATAAATATAAATTTAATATAAAAATAGAACCAACTACTGTTATAACATTCAGTAATTAGCCCTATAAATCTATTCTAATTCAATTTAATTAAATCAAAATTCAAATAATCTGAACTTGCTAATCTATAAGATATTCCATTTATCTCACCTTCTATAGCTTCCTTATGAGAATCTCCATGAAGGTGTGCATATATGCACTTTTTCACATTATACTTTTCTAAAGTAGCTCTAAAATTTATTTCTTCTGGAACCATTTCTTTAAAAAATGGTGGATAGTGTATAAATGCATAAATTTCTTTATCTCCTCCAAATTGTTTCAATCCACTTTCTAAAGACAGTTTCAATCTATCATTTTCCCTCTTTAAAATTCTATAGTTTTCCTCCGATTTTGAGTTAGTAATCCAACCTCTAGTTCCAACTATTATTTTATCCTCTATTAAATAACTATTATTATATAAAAAATCTATATTATTAAAATTTTTTTCTTTAAGGAACTTGTACATTTTTGTAACAGTTGTCCACCAATAATCATGGTTTCCCTTTGATAAAATTTTTCTTCCTGGCAAACTATTTAAAAATTCAAAATCCTTTTCACTTTCCTCTAAATACATTGCCCAAGAAAAATCACCTGGAAGTATTACTGTATCATTTTCATTGACTCTTTTTAACCAATTTTTCTTAATCTTTTCAGCATGATTTTCCCAATTTTCTCCGAAAATATTCATTGGCTTATCAACTCCAAAAGATAAATGTAAATCTCCTATAACATATATTGACATTTTTCCTACTCCTATTACTTTGTTGCTCTATTTAATCTCAAAATCTCTTTTTAATATAACTTTAATTAGAACCAATTTTCAAATTTGGAATTGCATTTAAACTTAAGTCTCCTCTTTTCCCTGCAATATAATTATTGTATCCACTTGCCGCAATCATTGCGGCATTGTCTGTACATAATATTGGTTCTGGATAATATACCTTTATTTTCATTTCTTTTTCTAAATTATCAAAAGCATTTCTTATATATGAATTTCTTGAAACACCACCAGCAATTACTAATTTATCTGAATTTAATTCATTTATTGCTTTTTTACAATTAGTTATAAGCATTTCTGTAACAGCTTTTTGAAAACTACTACATAAATCTGCTTTATTTATTTCAGGGTTTTTATGATGTAGATTTATTACAGCTGTTTTTATTCCACTAAAACTAAAATCCAAATTATCAAAATGTGTAACAGGCAATTTAATTGTTGGATTTCCTTGTTTTGCCAAATTATCAACTTTAGGTCCTCCTGGATATCCAAGCCCAACAACTCTAGCCACTTTATCAAAAGCTTCTCCTATTGCATCATCTCTAGTTTTTCCTAGTATTTCAAATTCAGTGTAATCTTTTACATTTACTAAATGTGTATGTCCACCAGATATTATCAAACATAAAAATGGTGGTTTTAAGTCTTTATGTGTTAAATAATTAGCTGCTATATGACCTTCAATATGATTCACAGGTATTAAAGGTTTATTTGTTGCAAAGCTCAATCCTTTGGCATAAGATACTCCAACAAGAAGTGCTCCAACTAAACCCGGTCCATAAGTAACAGCTATACCATCAATATCTCCTAAAGACATTTTTGCTTCTTTTAAAGATTCTTTCATAATTTCATTTATTACTTCAGTGTGACATCTTGACGCTATCTCTGGCACAACACCACCATATAATTCATGTATTTTAATTTGAGAATTTATTACATTTGATAAAACTTCTCTACCATTCTTTACAATTGCTACAGATGTTTCATCACAGCTTGATTCAATTCCCATAATATATATATCTTTCAATTTAAAAACTCCCTTTCAATTAAAACAACTTAAATACAAATCCTACCAATTTAAAAATTGCATTATATATTACATTGATTATTGGACTTACAACATATCCTAATAATCCGAAAAACCATAATCCTAAAAATATCATGTTTAAAATATAAGCATTTCTGTCCAGCCATTCTTGTGCCTTGTATGGCAATATATGTCTAAATATTTTTTCTCCATCTAATGGTGGTAATGGAATTAAATTAAATACACCAATACCAATATTTATAATTGAAGTTAAATAAGTAAGCATAATTAAAATTCCAGTTGTTGCATTTACTGGTGCAAATGTATATAAAGCATAATAAATTATTGTACTTATAATTGCAATGATAAAGTTCATAACTGGTCCAGCTAATGATATAAGTGCTTCACAAGCTGATTTAGATTTATTGCTTGTGAAATTATTTGGATTTATTTCTACTGGTTTGCCCCAACCAACATGTGCAAACATTAGTAAAACAAAACCAACTGGATCTAAATGTTTTAATGGATTTAGAGTTAACCTTCCTTGAGCTCTTGGAGTTGTATCTCCTAATTTATCTGCAACAAAAGCATGTGCAAATTCATGAAAAGTAATTGCTATTATAACAGCTGGTAATGTTAATAAAATATTTAACCATTCTCCAGCAGACATATTAGCAATAGATAATACAACTAGCACCGCTAAAATTATATATATGATTCTTTTATCTGTATAATCAAACATAATAACTACCTCTTTCTTTTCTACAAGAATATTTAGTATTTTTAAGTTATTATATCTTATCACATTATATTTTAAATTTCAATTTTTTTATATGCTATTTTTCGCCATTTATTTTAAAATTTTGATTTTCTCAACTTAAATTTAATTGATTTTGTACTATATAAATAAATTTAATTGATTTATAATTATTCAAAAATAATTAAAATAATTCAATTTTATAAACATTATGTAAATCATCTTTGACTTTTTTCTAATTATATGTTATAATATTCAAGTTCAAAATAACAACTTATATAAAAAAGGAGATAACCATGAATACTGCAATTGATTTTACTCGGAACGAAACCCTGGCTTATCTGAAGCAAAACTTTATTGATAAAGTTTGTTTCGATTTTGGCGCTGAAGGTCCTAAACAATATGTAGCTGATGACTATAACACGGTTCTCAACTATATTTTGCTCCTGACCCCTAGTACTAGTGATACAGAGCATTGTTCGGCACAAGAAGATTTACTTAATCAGTACGAATTTTGCCATAATCAGTCAAAAGCTGATTGCTTTTATTTAAGCGATGATGAACTTAGAACATTGCAAATTGAACTTTACTCTACTTATAAAAAACTACACCCTTCTTTCTGTAATTTTCCTCATGTTTTCAATCAAAAATATAAAAATGAAATTCGCAGACTTGAAATGTATTTAGAAGAGCCATGGTTAGTTTTTTATGCAACTAAATTTTGCACACAAGCAACAGATACAGAGGCTGCAGAATTGAGAAGTCAAAATAATGATGTTGTTTTCTCTGCCTTCCAAAGCTTGTCCTGTTCACAAACACTCGCAAATGCTCTCTTCTCTGCTAGAAAGCCTATGGCACGTTTTATAACCTTACTCACTGTAGACAGACACCTCGGCTCTTATCTTACAAACAACAAGTACAAAAAGCACAAACATATAAAGCAAGTCATCTCATTTGTACCTTACAAGGTTTACCCTGCAGAAGAATTTTTTAAACGCCACTAATTTTTATATCCCAGCATTTCATACTAGTCAATCAAATAGCACCATTTTCAATGGTATTTTTGGTGCATGCCACCTTTGAGTTTGCACATTCCTTACAGCCTCATTGTTTCATTCGCAATAAGGCTGTTTTTTTATGTTATTTAAATTATTCAAAGCCATACTTCTATATAAATTATCTCTCATGCAAAATACTTTAACTGTTAAAAAGAATCATATTTCAGTTAGTGTAAAATAATTTCGGGATTATAAAATAAAAAATAAGATACCATCAAATTAGTGTTAAAATAAATTT
>CAKPCF010000022.1 GCA_934141445.1 uncultured Clostridia bacterium
AAACACAAAGATTCAAGAGAACAATTTGAAATGAGAACACACAAAAGAGTTATTGATATTCTTTATCCAACACAAAAAACAGTTGATAGCTTAATGAAATTAGAGTTACCAGCAGGTGTTGATATCGAAATCAAATTATAATTTATCAAACAAAACCAAGCTAATTTACCTATGAATTAGCCAATAGTTAGGAGGAATTTTAGAATGAAAACATTAATAGGAAAAAAAGTAGGAATGACACAAATCTTTGATGAAAAAGGAAATGTAGTTCCAGTAACAGTTATTGAAGCTGGTCCATGTAGCGTTGTTCAAGTTAAATCAGTTGAAACTGATGGATATGATGCAATCCAATTAGGATTTGGAGCAGTAAAAGAATACAAAGTAAATAAACCAGTTAAAGGTCACTTTGCAAAAGCAAAAGTTACTCCAATGAAACACTTAAGAGAATTTAGAGTATCTGATGTATCTTCAGTAAAAGTTGGAGATGAAATAAAAGTTGATACTTTTGTAGCAGGCGAAAGCGTTGATATTCAAGGTATCACAAAAGGAAAAGGATTCCAAGGCGTAATTAAACGTTACGGACAATCAAGAGGACCTATGGGACATGGTTCTATGTATCATAGAAGACCAGGTTCAATGGGACCAACATCAACTCCAGGTAGAGTATTTAAAGGTAAGAAACTTCCAGGACATATGGGTGTTGAAACAGTTACAATACAAAACTTACAAGTTGTTGCAGTTGATTTAGATAAAAATGCACTTTTAGTTAAAGGTAGCGTACCAGGAAATAAAGGAAGCATTTTAAAAATTAAAACAAGCGTAAAAGCATCTAAATAGAAGGAAGGAGGAAAAGAGAAATGCCTAAGATAGATGTATATAATGTAGAAGGTAAAAAAGTTAGCGATGTAGAATTAAAAGAAGAAATCTTTGGAATTGAACCAAATGAAGCTATTGTACATAGCGTTTTAGTTAACTATTTAGCTAATCAAAGACAAGGTACACAAAGCACTAAAACAAGAGCAGAAGTTAGAGGCGGTGGAAGAAAACCTTGGAGACAAAAAGGAACAGGTAGAGCAAGACAAGGATCTATAAGAGCTCCACAATGGATTAAAGGTGGTATCGCATTAGGACCAAAACCACGTTCTTATAAATACAGAATAAATAAGAAAGAAAAACAATTAGCAATAAAATCATTATTAAGCTCAAAAGTATTAGAAAATGATTTAGTTGTAGTTGATAAATTTGATTTCAAAGAAATCAAAACAAAACAAATGGCTAATGCTATGAATAACTTAAAAGTTGAAGATAAAGCTTTAGTTGTTATTCCAGAAAAGAATGAGAATGTTCAAAAATCTGCTAGAAACTTAGCAAATGTTAGAACAAGTTCAGTTTCTACTTTAAATGTATTTGATTTATTAAAATACAAAAAATTAGTTTTAACAGTAGATGCTGTTAAGAAAATAGAGGAGGTGTATGCTTAAGATGGTAGCAGAAGATATTATATTAGCTCCAGTTGTTACTGAAAAAAGTAACATGGAAATGCAAGAAGGAAAATACACTTTCAAAGTTGCAAAAAAAGCAACAAAAGTTGATATAAAAAATGCAGTTGAAAAATTGTTTGAAGTTAAAGTATTAAATGTTAATACAATGACTGTAAAAGGAAAAGAAAAAAGAGTTGGAGTACACCAAGGTAGAACATCAGATTGGAAAAAAGCTATTGTTACAATAGATACTAATGCATCTGAAAAAACATACCTAGGAAAAGGTGGAAAAGCAGTTAAAATTTCTAAGAAGTACAAAGATTCAATTGATGAATTCATGGGTGCTTAATTATAGAAATAAAAAGTTATCGGGAAATAACCCGGAGAATAAATAATAAAAGGAGAAATAAAAATGGGAATTAAACATTATAGACCATATACACCATCAAGAAGAAATATGACTTCTTCAACATATGAAGAAATCACAAAGAAAACTCCTGAAAAATCTTTATTAGATGTTAAAAGAAAAAATGCAGGAAGAAATTCTTATGGTAGAATTACTGTTAGACACCAAGGTGGTGGAAACAGACAAAAATATAGAATAATTGATTTTAAGAGACAAAAAGATGATATGGAAGCAACTGTAATTGGTATCGAATATGATCCAAACAGAAGTGCAAATATCGCTTTAATAGAATATGAAGATGGAACAAAATCTTATATTTTAGCTCCACAAAAATTAACAAATGGAGATAAAGTTGTTTCTGGACCAAATTCAGATATTAAACCAGGTAACTGTTTACCAATCGAAAACATTCCAGTTGGTACAATGATTCATAACATTGAATTAAACCCAGGTCAAGGTGGTAAATTAGTAAGAAGTGCTGGTCAAGAAGCTCAATTGATGGCTAAGGAAGGTGCTTATGCACATGTTAGATTACCATCTGGAGAGATGAGACTAATCTCAATTAGATGTAGAGCTACTATTGGTACAGTAGGAAATACAGATCATGAAAACATTAAATTAGGTAAAGCAGGTAAAACAAGACATTTAGGAATTAGACCAACAGTTAGAGGATCTGTTATGAACCCTAACGATCACCCTCATGGTGGTGGTGAAGGTAGAGCACCAGTAGGACACGCTGGACCATTAACTCCTTGGGGTAAACCAGCTCTTGGATATAAGACAAGAAATAAGAAAAATAAAACAAATAAATTTATAGTAAAGAGAAGAAAGTAATTTCTTAACGAATAGAAAAATTCCTGAAAGGAGGAAATAAAATGTCAAAATCAGATAAGAGACCTTATGTAGCTCCAGAATTATTAAAAAGAGTTGAAGCTATGAACGAAACAGGAAAAAAAGAAGTATTAAAAACATGGTCAAGAGCATCTACAATTTATCCTCAAATGGTAGGACATACAATAGCTGTTCATGATGGAAGAAAACATGTTCCTATATATATTTCAGAAGAAATGATCGGTCACAAATTAGGAGAATTTGCTCCTACAAGAACTTTTAAAGGACACGCTGGAGATAAAACAACAACTACAAAATAAATAATTAAAGTGCGAACTTAAAATATAAAGGAGGAAATAACCGTGGAAGAAAAGCAAGCTCAAGTAGCAGAAGCAAGAGCAACTTTAAGTTATGCAAGAATTTCAGCTAGAAAAGTTAAAATTGTTGCAGACTTAATGAGAGGTAAAAAAGTAGATGAAGCATTAAATATTGCTAAATTTGCTCCAAAAGCTTCAAGTGAAATTTTAGAAAAGTTATTAAAATCAGCTATTGCAAATGCTGAAAACAATCACTTTATGAACAGAGCTAACCTATATGTTGCAGAAATTTATGCAAATCAAGGTCCTACATTAAAGAGAATAAGACCAGCAGCAAAAGGTTCAGCTGTTAGAATTAGAAAAAGAACAAGTCATATAACAATCGTTTTAAGAGAAAGTAAATAATAAGAAAGGAGGATATTTACGACATGGGACAAAAAGTTCATCCAAATGGAATGAGAGTAGGAGTTATTAAAGATTGGAACTCAAAATGGTATGCAGATTCAAAGAACTTTAGTGATTATCTAGTTGAAGACCAAAAAATTCGTAAATATGTTAAACAAAAACTATTTATTAGTGGAATTTCAAAAATTGAAATAGAAAGAACTGCTAAATGTGTTAAAGTAAATGTTTACACTGCAAAACCAGGTTTAGTAATTGGTAAAGGTGGAGCACTTTCAGAAGAACTAAAAGCAGAATTAGAAAAAATGATTAACAAAGATGTTAATTTAAATATTGTAGAGGTTAAGAATGTTGATACAGATGCACAATTAGTTGCAGAAAACATTGCTAACCAACTAGAAAGAAGAATCTCTTTCAGAAGAGCAATGAAACAATGTATGCAAAAAGCAATGAAAGCTGGAGCATTAGGTATCAAAACATCAGTATCAGGAAGATTAGGTGGTGCTGATATGGCTAGAACAGAATTCTACAAAGAAGGTACTATACCACTTCAAACTTTAAGAGCAGATATCGATTATGGATTCTATGAAGCTAATACAACTTATGGAAAAATAGGTGTAAAAGTTTGGATTTATAAAGGTGAAGTTCTTAAAGCTAAGAAAGAAGTTGCAAAAGGAGGTAGAGACTAATGCCAGTAATGCCAAAAAGATCAAAATATAGAAAACAACAAAAAGGTAGAAACAGAGGATATGCTACAAGAGGAAATGTAGTAAACGAAGGTGAATATGGATTACAAGCTACTACTGCTGGATGGATCAAAGCTAACCAAATTGAAGCAGCCAGAGTTGCAATGACACGTTACATTAAAAGAGGTGGAAAAGTTTGGATAAAAGTTTTCCCAGATAAACCAGTAACAAGTAAACCAGCTGGTACTCGTATGGGTAAAGGTAAAGGAGCTCCAGAATACTGGGTAGCTGTTGTAAAACCAGGAAGAGTTATGTTTGAAATCGCAGGAGTATCTGAAGATATCGCAAGAGAAGCTTTAAGATTAGCAGCTCACAAATTACCTGTTCAAACAAAATTCATAAAAAGAGAATCTGAATTAGGTGGTGAGTAGAATGAAAAATAGTAAAATAAAAGAAATGACTTCACCAGAACTTGAAAAAGAATTAGGTGAGTTAAAAACAGAACTATTTAAGTTAAAATTCTCTCTAGCAACAAACGGATTAGATAATCCACTTAAAGTAAGAGAAGTTAGAAAAGACATTGCTAGAATAAAAACAGAATTAAGACAAAGAGAATTAAACGGAAATAAATAATTAAGAAAGGAGTAATCCCTGATGGAAGAAAGAAATCTTCGTAAAACAATGATTGGTACAGTTGTTTCAGACAAAATGGACAAAACAGTTGTAGTTGCAGTTGAAACAAGTGAAAGACATGAAATTTATGGAAAAACAGTAAAAAGAACATATAAATTAAAAGCTCATGACGAAGAAAACATCTGCAAAGCTGGAGATAAAGTAGAAGTTATGGAAACAAGACCTTTATCAAAAGATAAAAGATGGAGAGTAGTAAGAGTTGTTGAAAAGGCTGTTATTAAATAAGTTCAAAATAAAATTCAAAAGTTAGAAAAAAGGAGGACTAAACAATGGTACAGCAACAAACTAAATTAAAAGTTGCCGATAACACAGGCGCAAGAGAATTGATGTGCATTAGATGTTTAGGTGGTTCACATAGAAAATATGCTGAAATAGGAGATGTAATTGTTGCTTCTGTTAAATCAGCTACACCAGGCGGAGTTGTTAAAAAAGGTGAAGTTGTTAAAGCAGTTGTTGTAAGAAGCAAAAAAGGCGCTAGACGTGCTGATGGTTCTTACGTAAAATTTGATGAAAATGCAGCAGTTATTATTCGTGAAGATGGTACACCAAAAGGAACTCGTATATTTGGACCAGTAGCTAGAGAATTAAGAGAAAAAGATTATATGAAAATCTTATCTTTAGCACCAGAAGTTCTTTAATTTATATACGAATTATAAATTGAAATTATAAATTAAAATAAACCTAAAGGAAATAGAGGTGAACAAATTGAGAATTAAAAAAGGAGATACAGTAAAGATTTTATCTGGAAATGATAAAGGAAAAACTGGAGAAGTATTAGAAGTAATACCAAAAACAAACAAAATAGTTGTTAAAGGTGTTAATATTAGAAAAAAACATATCAAACCTAGAAAACAAGGTGAAGAAGGTGGAATTATTTCTGCTGAATGTGCAATACATAGTGCAAAAGCAAATGTTGTTTGCCCAAAATGCGGAAAAGCTACAAAGATCGGATATGTTGAAGAAAAAGGCGAAAAAGTTCGTGTTTGCAAAAAATGTGGTGCAAAAATAAAATAATTAAATGAGAGAAAGTATGTGAAAGGAGGAACTAAGTAAGATGGAAATACTTAGAGAACAATACGAAAAAGAAGTTATTCCAGCAATGATGAAAAAATTTAACTATACTTCAGTTATGCAAGTTCCAAAGCTTGAAAAAATAGTTATCAATATCGGTTTAGGAGAAACTAAAGATAATCCTAAAGCTTTAGATAATGCTATGAATGACTTAAGCTTAATTACAGGTCAAAAACCAATCGTAACAAAAGCTAGAAAATCAATTGCAGCTTTCAAATTAAGAGAAGGTGCAAAAATTGGATGCAAAGTAACATTAAGAGCAGGAAAAATGTATGATTTTGCTTACAAATTATTTAATGTAGCTCTTCCAAGAGTTAGAGATTTTAGAGGAGTTTCAGCAAATTCTTTTGATGGAAGAGGAAACTACTCAATGGGTATTAAAGAACAATTGATATTCCCAGAAATCGAATATGATAAAATTGATAAATTAAGAGGTATGGACATTATATTTGTAACAACAGCAAAAAGTGATGAAGAAGCTAAAGAATTACTTACACTTTTAGGAATGCCATTCAAGAACTAATTTATTGAAAAATAAGTTAAGTTGTTGCAAGATTTATTATAAGAAAGGAGTCTCAAATGGCTAAAAAATCATTAAAAGTAAAATGTGCAAAACCACAAAAATATGCTACTAGAGAATATAATAGATGCAAACTTTGTGGAAGACCACACGCTTATATTAGAAAATATGGCATCTGCCGTGTTTGCTTTAGAGAATTAGCACATAAAGGAGAAATTCCTGGCGTAAAAAAAGCAAGCTGGTAAAATGCTTTTGCCAATAATGCTTTATAGCAAAAGAATGGAAAACATTCTTAAAACAAAAATATAAAGAAGGAGGGTAAAACATGAATACAACTGACCCAATAGCAGATATGTTAACAAGAATCAGAAATGCAAATAGTGCAAAATTCAAAACAGTAGATGTTCCAACATCTAAAATGAAGAAAGCTATTGCAGAAACATTA
The DNA here is from genome assembly GCA_934141445.1 of uncultured Clostridia bacterium. GTDB lineage: Bacteria > Bacillota > Clostridia > TANB77 > CAG-508 > Scatovivens. The sequence continues at coordinate 6,853 of CAKPCF010000022.1, forward strand.
TTTGAAGAAGGATATATAAAAGCTTTTGAAGAAATCGAAGACGGTGCACAAGGAATTATAAGAATCACTTTAAAATATGATGAGAAAGGTAATAGAGTAATTGATGGATTAAGAAGAATCAGTAAACCTGGTTTAAGAATTTATGCATCAAAAGATGAATTACCAAAAGTTTTAAATGGTTTAGGTATCGCTTTAATTTCTACTTCAAAAGGAATTATGACAGATAAAAAAGCAAGAGAATTAGGCATAGGCGGAGAAGTTTTAGCTTATGTTTGGTAATTTCTAATTAAGATATGGCGAAAAGATTTAATTTTTAAATTGTAATTAACCAAATATATAATTAAAGAAGGAGGAGACTTAAATGTCTAGAATAGGAAATAAACCTATTACAGTACCAGAAGGTGTTGAAGTAAAATTAAACGGACAAAACATTACTGTAAAAGGACCTAAAGGAACATTAGAAAGAGAAATTCATAAAAATATGAAAGTATCTCTTGAAGGAAATGTTCTTAAAGTTGAAAGACCAGATGATGAACCATCTAACAAAAGTTTACATGGTTTAACAAGAACATTGATTAACAATATGATTGAAGGAACACTTCATGGATTTGAAAGAAAATTAGAAGTAAATGGTGTTGGATATAGAGCACAAAAACAAGGAAATAAATTAGTTTTAACTCTAGGATATTCTCATCCAGTTGAAATGGATGCACCAGAAGGAATTACTTTTGATGTTCCAAGTGCAAATGAAATCATTGTAAAAGGAATGGATAAAGAGCTTGTTGGTCAAACAGCAGCTGTTATTAGAACAAAGAGACCACCTGAAGTTTATAGAGGCAAAGGTATTAAATATGCTGAAGAAGTTATTAGACGTAAGGAAGGTAAAGCTGGTAAGAAATAAAATCTAATCAGTTAAATAAATTTTTTAAATGTTCAGGTTATATGTAAGCTTTAGGGGTATATTTAATCCCTTAAAGAAACAATTAAGGGTTTAGATATACCCCTAGAAGAGAACCTAGAAAGGAGAAAAAATGATTACTAAGATAAATAGAAAAGCTGAAAGAGAAAGACGTCATGCTAGAGTTCGTACAAAAGTAAGTGGAACAGCTGAATGTCCAAGACTTGCAGTAACAAGAAGTAATAAAAATATTATAGCTCAAGTAATAGATGATACAAAGGGTGTAACTCTTGCTTATGCATCTACACTTGATAAAGAAATCAAAACTAAAGCAGCTAATAAAGAAGCAGCTAAAGAAGTTGGAGCTTTAATAGCTAAAAAAGCTTTAGAAAAAAATATTAAAACTGTAGTATTTGATAGAGGTGGATTTGTATATCACGGAGTTATCAAAGAAGTTGCAGAAGCTGCTCGTGAAGCAGGATTAGAATTCTAGAAGAAGGAGGGAAAAATAAACCTATGGAAGAAAAAGAATTAAAAGAGAAAGTTGTTGCTATCAATAGAGTTGCAAAAGTTGTTAAAGGTGGTAGAACATTTAGATTCAGCGCTGTTGTTGTTGTTGGAGATGAACAAGGACATATTGGTGTTGGAAATGGAAAAGCTGCTGAAGTTCCAGATGCAATCAAAAAAGCTATTGAAGATGCTAAAAAGAACTTAGTAACAGTACCTATCGTAGGAACAACAATTCCTCATGAATTCGTAGGTAGATTTGGTAGTGCTAGTGTTGTATTAAGACCTGCTGCAGAAGGTTCTGGAGTTATCGCTGGTGGTAGTGTTAGACCAGTTCTTGAACTTGCAGGATACAAAGATATCAATACTAAAGTTATCGGAACAAACAACCCAAGAAATGTTGTTTACGCTACAATCGAAGCTTTAAAGAGTATGACAACTGTTGAAGAAGTTGCTAGAAAAAGAGGAAAAAAGGTTAGCGAAATCTTATAATAAGTTTCAAGAAATGATTTGTAAAATTCATTTCTTGAAAAAAATCAATAAAGTTATTTAAAAATGATTTATTAAATGATATAATCGGAATAACGAAAATTCAAACTAGAGGAGGTGCAAAAAAATGGAACTTGGAAATTTACATCCAGCTGTTAAAAAAATCACTAAAAAAAGAGTAGGACGTGGAGTTGGTTCAGGACTTGGAAAAACTTCAGGAAGAGGTCATAAAGGACAAAAAGCAAGATCAGGTGGTGGCGTTAGAAGAGGTTTCGAAGGAGGCCAAACACCATTATATAGAAGATTACCAAAAAGAGGATTTAATAATGTTTTTGCTAGAAACTACACAGAAGTAACTTTAAATATGTTAAATCAATCTAAAGCTACAGAAGTTACAGCTGAAACTTTATTAGCTGAAGGAATTATTGGAAAAATAAATGATGGAATCGTTGTTTTAGGAAATGGAAACTTAGAGAAAAAATTAACAGTTAAAGCAACAAGATTTACAAAAGCAGCTGCAGAAAAAATACAAGCTGCAGGTGGAAAGATTGAGGTGATTTAGTTGTTTAAGACTATTAAAAACGCTCTAAAAACACCAGAAGTAAGAAAAAAATTGATGTACACATTGATTTTAATTGTAATATTTAGATTAGGCTGTTATATAACAGTTCCTGGTGTAGATTCATTTACTTTAGCTGAGCAAATGAATTCTGCAACAGGAACCTTAACAGGTTTAATTGATACAATATCTGGTGGTGCATTTTCTAGACTATCAATTTTTGCTATGACAATTACACCATATATTACATCATCAATAGTTATTCAATTGTTGGCGATGATAATACCTTCACTAGAAAAGATGATGAAGGAAGGTGGAGAAGTTGGAAAGCAAAAAATCAATACATATACTAAATTATTAACAATAGTATTATCATTGATTGAAGCACTAGGAATCTACATTTCTTATAAATCTTCTGGAATATTTATAAATCCAGGATTTTTAACAGGTCTACTTATTGTTGTATCTTTAATGACAGGTACAGCAATGCTTATGTGGCTTGGAGAGCAAATAACAAATAAAGGAATTGGTAATGGTATTTCAATTATAATCTTTATAGGTATTATTTCTAGATTACCATCTGTTGTAATTTCTTTATGGAATTTAATAGTAACAGATACTGGTTTTAGTACAGTAGGATTTGTAACAGCAATAGCTGTAATAGTTGGAGCAATAATCTTAGTTTCTGGAGTTGTATTCGTACAAGAAGCAGAAAGAAGAGTTCCAGTTCAATATGCAAAAAAAGTAGTTGGAAGAAAAATGTATGGTGGACAAAATACTCATATTCCACTAAAGTTAGCAATGGCAGGTGTTATGCCTATAATCTTTGCTTCTTCATTTATGACATTTCCAGCTATGATGATTCAAATTTTTGCAGCTGATAAAATTACAGGAACAGGCTTTTTAGCAGGATTATATAAATTCTCAATTGCAACATCTACATCAAGTGTTGGTTGGGGATATTCATTAGCAAATGCACTAGTATATTTAGTTTTAATAGTAGGATTTACATTCTTCTATACATTTGCAACATTTAATCCAGCAGAAGTTTCTACTAATATTAAACAAAATGGTGGATTTATTCCTGGAATTAGAGCCGGAAAACCAACAACAGATTATTTAACAAGTGTAATTAGTAAATTAACATGGTTTGGATCTTTATTCTTAAGTGTTATTGCTATTTTACCAATGCTTATGAGATTTACAAATTTAAATCTTGCATTTGGTGGTACATCAATATTGATCGTAGTTGGTGTTGCACTAGAAACAGTTCAACAATTAGAATCACAATTAGTAATGAGACATTATAAAGGTTTCTTAGAAAAATAATTCTAAATAATTAGGCTAGGTCCATTAGGGCCTGCCTAATTTAGATTTTATAAATTTATATATAAGAAATATAAATCAAATATTTTTTATATATGAATTTAATTTAGGAGGTATATATATGATTATTATTATGTTAGGTGCTCCAGCATCAGGAAAAGGAAGTGTTGCAGAAATTTTATCTGCTAAATATAATATTCCAGCGATTTCAAGTGGTGATATATTTAGAAAAAACATTAGTGAAAAAACAGAACTTGGAATAAAAGCAAATGAATATATGACAAAAGGGCAATTAGTACCAGATGATCTTACAGTTTCAATGATAAAATCAAGACTTGCAGAACCAGATACAAAAAATGGAATGATATTAGATGGCTTCCCAAGAACAGTTAAACAAGCAGAAGCCTTAGATCAAATGTTAGCAGAAACAGGAAGTAAAATAGATATAGTAATAAATTTAGAAACTCCTGAAGATGAAATATTAGAAAGAATTACAAATAGAAGAATTTGTTCAAACTCAGATTGCAAAGCTGTTTATAATACAGTATTACATCCATCAAAAGTTGAAGGAATTTGTGATAAATGTGGAAGCAAATTATATCAAAGAGATGATGATACAATTGAAAAAGCAAAGAATAGATTAGCTGTATATTTTGAACAAACAGCTCCTGTTGCAGAATACTATAAAGGTACTGGTGCTTTATATTCAACAATATTGAGCCAAAGAGTAAATAGAATGAAAGAAGAAGTTTCTAAAGATGTTATTGAATATTTAAGCAATAGAAAATAAGTCAAAAGATAAAATGAAATGAGATAAAGGGGGGAAATATATGATAACAATAAAATCAAATAGAGAAATTGAACTAATGCAAGAAGCATCTAAAATAACAGCAGAAACTTATGAAATGCTAGAACAACATATTAAACCAGGAATATCAACTGCAGAACTTGATAAACTTGCAGAAAACTTCATAAAATCAAAAGGTGGTAGACCAGCACAAAAAGGATATCCAAGTGGAGTAAGAGGAGTTCCGGATTTTCCTGCAACTCTATGTGTATCAGTTAATGATACAGTAATACATGGTATACCTTCTAAAAAAGAAATACTAAAGGATGGTGATGTAGTTAGCATTGATTTAGTAGTAGAAAAAAACGGATATCATGGAGATGCTGCAAGAACATTTATATGTGGTGAAGGAACAGAAGAAGCTAAAAAATTAGTTGCTGTTACAAAGCAAGCTTTTTTTGAAGGATTAAAATTTGCAAAAGCAAAAAATAGAGTTGGAGATATATCACATGCAGTAGAAACTTATGTTAGAAGTCAAGGATTTAGTCTTGTTAGAGAGTTTCAAGGTCATGGAATTGGAAGAGAAATGCATGAAGACCCAGGTGTTCCAAATATAGGAAAAGCTGGAAAAGGACCAAGATTAGAAGTTGGAATGACAATTTGTATAGAACCAATGGTTATGGTTGGAAAACCAGATATTTGGGAATTAGATGATGGTTGGACAATTGTAACACAAGATGGAAGTTTAGCTGCTCATTATGAAAATACAATTTTAATTACAGAAAATGAAGCAAAAATATTGACAATTTGATAAATGTGTTATATACTATACTAGCTTATTATTGAAAAATAGTAAAAAATTGCAAGAAATATAAGAGTGAAATGCTTAAAAATTGCAATTATAGGAGGTAAAACACTTGTCTAAGGAAGATGTTATTGAAGTAGAGGGAACTGTTGTAGAAACATTACCAAATACAAATTTCAAAGTAGAACTTGAAAATGGGCACCAAGTATTAGCACATATTTCAGGCAAACTTAGAATGAATTATATTAAAATTCTCCCAGGTGATAAAGTAAAATTAGAATTATCACCATACGATCTAACAAAAGGCCGTATAATTTGGAGAGCAAAATAAGCTAAAAAATATATTTTATATAAAGTTTAGGGAGGGAAAGAAATGAAAGTAAGACCATCAGTTAAAAAAATGTGCGAAAAATGCAAAGTTATCAAAAGAAAAGGTGTTGTAAGAGTAATTTGCGAAAACCCAAAGCATAAACAAAGACAAGGTTAATTTTAATTTTTGATATTAACATGAATGTGGAGCGGCTGAATTTATTTCACATTTATGTTTATATATATGGCTTTAAGACTATTAAAGTTATACAAAAATGAGGTTAACCTGATTTTTGTGTGCTTTGATACATTTCAACTTAAAGCAAATCACAAGTAATCCTGTAAAGGAAAAGAAATTTATTTTGGAGGTGCTAAAATTTATGGCTCGTATAGCAGGAGTAGATTTACCTAGAGAGAAAAGAGTTGAAGTAGGACTAACATACGTATATGGTATTGGACTTGCTAGCTCACAAAAAATTCTTAAAGAAGCTGGAATCAATCCAGATACTAGAGTAAAAGATTTAACAGATGACGAAGTTGCAAGTATTAGAAAAGCTATGGAAGGATACAAAACAGAAGGTGACTTAAGAAGAGAAGTAGCTTTAAATATTAAAAGACTTACAGAAATTGGTTGTTATAGAGGAATAAGACATAGAAGAGGACTACCTGTAAGAGGACAAAGAACAAAAACTAATGCCCGTACAAGAAAAGGTCCAAGAAAATTAGTAAGTAAAAGCAAAAAAGCTTAATTAGTAGGAAATAAATTAAGGAGGGAATACTAAATGGCAAAGGCTAGTACAAAGAAAACAGTTGTAAGAAGAAGAGAGAGAAAGAACATTGATAGAGGTTCAGCTCATATTCATTCAAGCTTTAATAATACAATAGTTTCTATTACAGATACACAAGGTAATGTAATATCTTGGGCAAGTGCAGGTGGTCTTGGATTTAAAGGTTCAAGAAAAAGTACACCATTTGCAGCTGGTCAAGCAGCAGAAGTTGCATCTAAAGCAGCTATGGAACACGGATTAAAAACAGTTGATGTTTATGTAAAAGGTCCTGGTGCTGGTAGAGAAGCAGCAATAAGAGCATTACAAACAGCTGGATTAGAAATCACAATGATTAAAGATGTTACTCCAATTCCACACAATGGTTGTAGACCACCAAAAAGAAGAAGAGTATAATTTTAAGTTAGATATTAAAAACGAAAATATAGATGCGAAAGCATATAAGAGATTTAAGAAAGAGGTGTAAATTCACATGGCAAGATATAAAGATGAGCAATGTCGTATTTGCCGTAGAGAAGGACAAAAATTGTTCTTAAAAGGTTGCAGATGCTATTCTGATAAATGTAGCGTAACAAGAAGAAATTATGCTCCAGGACAACATGGACAAAAAAGAACAAAATTATCTGAATACGGTACACAATTAAGAGAAAAACAAAAAACAAGATCATTCTATGGTGTTGGTGAAAAACAATTTAGATCATATTTTGAAATGGCTTCTAATAAAAAAGGTATAACAGGTACAAACTTATTACAAATATTAGAAACAAGATTAGATAATGTTGTTTACAGATTAGGTTTTGGTGCTTCTAGAGCACAAGCTAGACAATTAGTAACACATGGAAATATAGAAGTAAATGGAAGAAAAGTAAATATTGCTTCTTATTTAGTAAAACCAGGAGATGTTGTTGCAATTAGAGAAATCAGAAAAGATAATCCAGTTGTAAAAGCTAACATTGAAAATGGCTCAACAAGACCAGTTCCAGAGTGGTTAGAATTAGATAGTGAAAAATTAAGTGGAAAAGTTATAAGATTAGTAAATAGAGAAGAAATTGATTTACCAGTTGAAGAACACTTAATCGTTGAGTTATACAATAAATAATAATTTTTATACTTAGGATACGCTTACAAAGAAAGTTGAATTTTAAAAAGGGTTGATTTATAACCTATTAGGAGGTAAAAATGATTGAATTTGAAAAACCAAACATCGAATGTGTTGAAGCAGACGATAAGAGGAATTATGCAAAATTCATATGTGAACCATTAGAGCGTGGATATGGAATGACAATAGGAAATTCTTTAAGAAGAATCTTATTATCATCATTACCAGGAGCTGCAATAACAAGTATTAAAATAAACGGCGTAGTACATGAATTTTCTACAATTCAAGGAGTTGTAGAAGATGTTCCTGAGTTGATTGTTAATTTAAAAAGTGTTAGATTAAAAGTATTTGATAACGATGAAAAAATTATCAGAATCAATCATAAAGGTGCAGGTGAAATTACTGCTGCAGACATTGTAACAGATGGAACAGTTGAAATTTTAAATCCTGAATTACATATTGCTACATTATCAGCTAGTGCTGATTTCCATATGGAAATGACAGTAAATAGAGGTAGAGGATATAATGTTGCAGATAAAAATAAAAAAGATAATAATCCAATAGATGTTTTACCTATTGATTCTATCTTTACACCAGTTAAAAAAGTTAATTATTCAGTAGAAAACACTAGAGTAGGACAAATGGTTGATTATGATAAATTAACAATAGAAGTATGGACAGATGGAAGTTTAAAACCATTTGAAGCTTTAAGTTTAGCTGCAAAAGTTATGGTAAGTCATTTAGAATTATTTATTGATTTATCTGAAGCTTCAAAGAATACTCAAGTTATGGTTGAAAAAGAAGAGTCTAAGAAAGAAAAAGTTTTAGAGATGCCTATCGAAGAACTTGAACTTTCTGTAAGATCATATAATTGCTTAAAGAGAGCAGGAATTGCAACAGTTGAAGATTTAGCAAATAAATCTCAAGAAGATATGATGAAAGTTAGAAATCTAGGTAAAAAGTCATTAGATGAAGTTACAAACAAACTAATTGCTCTAGGATTAAACTTTACATCAGAAGAAGATTAAGTTAAGGAAGGTGAATGAAGTGGCAGGAACAAGAAAACTTGGAAAACCAACTGACCAAAGAATGGCAATGCTAAAATGTTTAACTACTGATTTAATTTTAAATGGTAAAATAGTTACAACAGAAGCAAGAGCAAAAGAAGTTAAAGCTATTGCTGATAGTGTTATCGCTTTGGCTGTTAAAGAACATAAAAACTTTGAAGAAGTAGAAGTAAAAGTTGTAAAAGCTAAATTAGATAGCAAAGGCAATAAAGTTACAGAAAAAGTAACAAGCAAAAATGGAAAAGAATATTTAAGAGTTGTTAAAGAAGAAACAACTGAAAAAAGACAAAAAGATATGCCTTCAAGATTAAATGCTAGAAGAAAATTGATGACAAAAATCAATAAAGTTGAAGGAGTAGATTTAATGGATAAATTATTTAATGAAATCGCTCCAAAATATGAAGGTAGAGTTGGTGGCTACACAAGAATATTAAAAATGGAACCTAGAAAAGGTGACAATGCAGATGTAGCACTTTTACAATTAGTTTAATATTGTTTAGTATGTATTTAATAAAACCCTAAATATAGGGTTTTATTTTTTTACAAGTAACATAAAATTAAAATCTACATAATATATATTAAAAGTTAAATTATTTACTTTCTGGAGGCAAAATATGTTAGATTTTGTTATAAAAACAATTATTTGGTGTTTAGTAATATATGGAGTTATTGATTTAATAGAAGACATATATCAAAATTATACATATAGTAAGATTTGCAAAAATGTTAAGCTAATATTAGCAGTAAAAAATGTAGAAGATGGAATAGAAAATTATGTAAAAGAGTTAAAATACAGTAAGAATTTTTTTAATAATTTAGTTGTTATTGATTTGGGTTCTAAAGATAATACAGTAAATATTTTAAAGAAATTAGAAAAGGACACAGTAAACATAAAAATACTAAATGAAGATGAAGGAAAAGAATATATAAAAAATTTAAATGTAGATTGAAATAATACAAATAATAAATAAAGGAATATTAAGGCTGCACTGCTAAAATATTCCTTTATTTAATTTTATAATTATATCTAATATTAAACTTTATATAAATAGTAATAGATAGATTGTTTTCTACATATTATTTTATTCTTTTTCCCTTGAGCTTATTTGATTATGTTTTAATATTTTATTAAAACTTTTTTGTATGTCAGTATGGTTTATTTGATAACGTTTAAATTCTAGTGCAGGTAAGTAATTTAATTCTTTTACTTCCCAAGAATAACTAGATGAATTAAATACAGGTATGTGTGTTCCTTTTAGTATTTTAACTTGATCTTCTTTAGAAAGCTTTTTAAAGTGCTTGTATGGAATATCAAATATTCTACCGAAAGAATCATATTTAATTTGAATATTTTTTTCAAAGTTGTATACTTGTATTTTTTTATTAGCCGTAGACTTTATAAATGTTGGAACATTTAAAATGTGAAAAAATTCATTTGGTTTATATATTTCATCATGACTAAATATACCATGCTCTGAATTTTGATGCATTCTACTTGTTCTAAATTGAAATTCAATAGCACTATCAAATTCATTTCCTTTTATTTTAGGAGCATTTACGCAATAATGTAAAGATTGATATAGAGTTTTTTTAGGATATCTTATATAATCTTTTACAAAGCTATCGAATTCTCTCTTGAAAAATGGAGAGCGAACTTTTGGTATGTGTATACCCAAATCTTTTGGATTAAGAGAGTATTCAGTTGATGATTTTATCTGCTCTATTTTTTCTTTTCGAATTTGTACTGGAACAAATCCTTGCTTTCGAGAAATTTTGATGTGATCTCCTAGTAGTCTATAGCAATTTTGTATAGCTAACATTTCAAATTTTGCCGGTGGTAAAATAAATCTGAAAGCAACAAAATCTCTTAAACTAAAATTTAATTTACTTAAATCTCGTCCAGTTTTAATATATTCACAGATTTTATCTTTTATTTTTTCATTTGCACTTAAAATTGATTTTATTCTTCCTTCAAGTTTTAATCCAGGATATTTTTTTTCTAATAGAGTATATTGCCTTGAAACAAGGTCTAATATTGTTTCAAAGAAGATACCATTAGGATTTGAAATAGTACGATAATATTTTAGACCATTAAGATATGCATTATAAATTTGCAAGCTTGCATTATCAAGTGAATGTGTTTGTATATAACTTTCAAGTTCATTGATGTATGTATTTAAAATTTCTCTACTATTATTTCCTGGAATATCAGTTATATTTAATTTAAAAATATCTTTTGAATTTGCCATATATGCCTCCCGTTTTTGTGACAACAAATAAATTATAGTACTTTATTTATTTGAAAAACAATAGAATTTTAGGACTTGTTATAGACAGAAAGAAACTTAATTATTTATAAAATATGTAATTGTGAATATTTTTGACAAATAGAACGAAGAAATAGCATAGAAATTTGTCATATAAAGAATAAATATGTAAAAAAATGTATGCTGAAATTTAGTTATGTGAATATGATTCATATTTAAATATGCAATATAGTATATCAAGATGAATTTATAACTATTAAATAAGAGCATAGATATAGGTATTGGCAAAAATTGCATAATATGATATAATGAACAATGTGATTTAAGTTATATACTAATTGGATGGTTATGAGTCAAACCTAAAAACTCAAATAAATAAAAGGAGAACTCTTATATAAAAAGTATAAGATATAATAGATGAAAAAAGTAGAATTATTAGCCCCAGCAGGGTCTTTTGAAAAAGCAAAAATAGCAATTATGTATGGAGCAGATGCTTTATACTGTGGAACACCGAAACTTTCATTAAGATCTCGTTCAGAAGTACAAGATAGTGACTTAGAAAAGATTGTTAAATATGCTCATGAAAGAGGAGTAAAAGTATATCCAGCAATCAATATTTATGCTTGGGATGAAAACTATGAAGATATAAAAGAGCAAGCTAGATTACTAAATGATTTAAAAGTAGATGGAATTATAATTTCAGATGGAGGAGTTGTTGATGCAGTAAAAGAAGCTGCTCCAGATGTTGATATTCATATAAGTACACAAGCTAATACTGTAAGTTATCATGCATGTAATTTCTGGTATAAAAATGGAGCTAAAAGAATTGTTTTAGGAAGAGAACTAAATAAAGAACAAATAAGAGATATTATGAAAAATAAACCAAAGGATCTAGAAATAGAAATGTTTGGACATGGTGCTTTATGTTTTGGATATTCTGGTAGATGCTTTTTAAGTGAATTTTTAGCTGGAAGAAGTGGAAATTTGGGAGACTGTGCACAAAGTTGTAGATGGGCATACAATGTATATGTTGAAGAAACAAATAAGCCAGGTAATTTGATGCCAGTTGAAACTGATGAAAAAGGAACATACATATTTTCATCAAAAGATTTATGTTTAGTTAAAGAAATTCCAGAAATAATTGATTTAGGAATAGATAGCTTAAAAATCGAAGGTAGATTAAAAACAGAATATTATTTGGCAACAGTAATCAATGCATATAGAAATGCAATTGATGATTATATGAAAGATCCAGAACATTATGATTTTGAAAAATATATGGTAGAATTGGAAAAAACAAAAACAAGAGGTTTAACTACATTTTATTTTAATGACAGAAATAATAAAGATTTTCAAGATTATTCAGGCAGACAATACAATGCTAACTACGAATTTGGTGGAAAAGTAATAAAAGATATAGAAGATAAAACTTTAATTGAAATAAGAAATAAATTGTCTGTTGGTGATACTTTAGAATTGATAGTTCCAAAACAAATAAAACCAATAGAATTTAAAATAGAAAACTTATGGGATGCTGATACAATGGAAGAAATTGATACTGTAAATCCTGGTAGAGCAGAACAAAAAGTTATTTTAAGAATTCCTGTTAAAGCACAAGACGGCTGGATAATTAGAAGAAAAAAGAACTAATATAAAATAAAAAATGGAAAGTATTATAGATTATATAATTTATAATGCTTTTATTTTTTTAACAAAAAAATTTATTGACAATAATGAAACTTATGAATATAATGAATATATGAACAGATATTCAAATAAACAAGGAGGAAAAAGTGGAAGAAGAACTTGAAGAACAAAATATAGTAGATTTTGAAAAAGTCGAAAAAGTAAAAAAAGACTTACCATCTGATGAAGTTATATTTGATATGGCAGAGCTTTTTAAAGTATTTGGTGACTCTACTAGAATGAAAATAATAAGTGCTTTACTAGAAGAGGAACTATGCGTTGGTGATATAGCTATTATAACAAATTCTACACCTTCTGCAATTTCACATCAGCTTAGAGTTTTGAAACAAACAAAATTAGTGAAATTTAGAAAAGAAGGAAAAATAGTATATTATTCATTAGATGATGAACATATAAAAGCAATTTATGAAAAGGGGCGTGAGCATGTTGAAGAAGTATAATTTCATTTTAAAAGATTTAGACTGTGCTAATTGTGCTAGAGAGATAGAAGAGGGCTTACAAGAAAATAAAGATTTACACAATGTTGTAGTTAATTTTAATACATTAAGATTAAGTTATGAAACAGACAAAGTATCAAAAGAAGAAGTTATTAAAAAAGTATTAGAAATAGAACCAGAGGTTACAGTATTAGATGCTGATTTAAAAAAATATGAATTTTTATTAAAAGGTTTAGATTGTGCAAACTGTGCTAGAGAAATAGAAGAAGGTCTTAAAAAGATTGAAGGACTTGAAAATGTAGTTGTAAACTTTAGCAAACTAAAATTGAGCTATGAAACAAGTAGTGTTGATAAAGAAACTGTAATAGCAAAAGTTCTAGAAATTGAACCTGAAGTAGAAGTTGAGGAACTTTCAAAGGATAGTAAAGATGTTAAGAATAAAAATGAAAATTCATCTAAAACAAAATTCCAAGTTATTAGGCTTATAATAGGAACAATTATTGCTGGTATAGGTTTGTATTTAGAAAAGATAGATGGAATGCAAATCATATCAATGATTGTTGTTTTAATAGGATATATTACTTTATTATATAGAACTTTAAAAAATGCTGCAAAACTTTTAGTAAAAAGTCATTCAATCAATGAGAATTTTTTGGTTTCATTATCTTGTATAGGTGCTTATTTTATAGGTGAGCATTTTGAAGGATTGATGGTTATTGTATTATACGAAATAGGAAAGATTTTGGAAGAAAAAGCAATAAATAAAACTCGTAAGTCTATTTCATCTTTAATGGATATAAAACCAGAATATGCAAATTTAAAAGTTGGAGACGATATTAAAGTTGTAAAACCAGAAGAAGTGCATATTGGTGATGTAGTTGTTATTAAACAAGGTGAAAAAATACCAGTAGATGGAATTGTAGTTAAAGGTGAAGCTAGCTTAAATACATCATCACTAACTGGTGAAAGTAAATTAAGAAAAGTAAAAAGAGAAGATACAGTTTTATCTGGAAGTATCAATGAAAATGGATTATTAGAAATCAAAGTAACAGCAGAATATCAAAATAGTACAGTTCAAAAGATTTTAGATTTAGTAGAAAATGCAACAGATAAAAAAGCTAAAACAGAAACTTTTGTTGGAAAAGCAGCTGGAATTTATACTCCAATTGTAATTGTACTTGCAATTATTGTAGCAATATTTTTACCATTGATTAGTAGTACAACATATTCTCAAAGTATATATAGAGCATTAGTATTCTTAGTTATTTCATGTCCATGTGCAATAGCAATTTCAGTACCATTAAGCTATTTTTCTGGAATTGGTAAAGCATCAAAGGAAGGAATTTTAATTAAAGGTAGTGACTATATAGATTCATTAAAAGATTTAAAAGAAGTAGTTTTTGATAAAACTGGAACACTTACTAAAGGTGAATTTAATGTAGAAAAAATAGTTACTTTATCTACATATTCAGATGAAGAAGTTTTAAAATATGCTGGAATTGGTGAGAGTTTTTCAAATCACCCAATAGCAAAATCTGTTTTAAGAAGCATTGATAAACCATTAGACACTTCAAAAGTAAAAGGGTATAAGGAAATTGCTGGTAAAGGAATTTCATACATTATTGATGGCCAAACAGTACTTGTAGGAAACAGTGAGCTTGTTGGATATAAGAGTAAAAATGAAGGAACAACTGATATATATGTAAAAGTAGATAATGTAGTAATTGGTATAATTATTTTAGCTGATACTATTAAAACAGGTACAAAAGAAGCTATTAGCAAATTAAATTCAATGGGAATAAGAACAAAAATGTTTACTGGTGATAGTATAGAGGTTGCTAGAAAGGTTGCTAAATCATTAAAAATCAATAGTGTAAAGGCAGAAATGTTACCAACTGATAAATATAAAGAAATGGAAAAGATTATTGAAAAAAGAGATGAAAAATCTAAGGTTGCATTTGTTGGAGATGGAATCAATGATTCACCAGTTTTAGCTCTAGCAGATGTAGGATTTTCAATGGGTGGAGTTGGTTCAAGCTCAGCAATTGAAGCATCAGATATAGTAATTATGACAGATAATATTGAAAAAATAGTTCAATCAATAGAAATTGCAAATAAAACTTGCAGAATAATAAAACAAAATTTGATTTTTGCAATATTTGTTAAAATATTAGTTTTAGTATTAAGCTCTGTTGGAATACTAGGAATGGCTAGTGCAGTATTTGCAGATGTTGGTGTAACTTTGATTACAATATTTAACACAATTAGAATTTTAAAATAATTATATAAGATGCAAACATACATTTTTATGAAGAATAAATTTGTATGTTTGTTTTTTTATGTTCTAAATTTATTGCAATTTTACATAAAATAAAGTATAATAGAAAAGTATTAAAATGGAAGTATTATAAGAATAAGGGTGATAATATGGAAAAGAAAAGAATTTTAACTGGTGATAGACCAACAGGAAAATTACATATAGGACATTATTTTGGTTCTTTAAAAAAGAGATTGGAATTACAAGAAAATGAAAATTATGAACCATATATATTGATTGCAGATGTTCAAGCTTTAACAGATAATTTTAATAATCCGGAAAAAGTTAGAAAAAATGTAAGAGAAGTAGCAATGGATTATTTATCAGTAGGAATTGATCCTAAAAAAACAACAATATATATTCAATCAATGGTACCAGAAACAGCAGAACTTACTGTTTTTTATTCAAATTTTGTAACAATAGCTAGATTGCAAAGAAATCCAACAGTAAAAACCGAAATTGAACAAAAGAGAGAATTATTTGGAGAAAGTGTAACTTATGGATTTTTGGGATATCCAGTTAGCCAAGCAGCTGATATTACAGCCTTTGAAGGAGCTTTAGTTCCAGTGGGAGAAGACCAATTACCTTTAATAGAGCAATGTAGGGAAATTGTTAGAAAATTTAATAGTGTTTATGGAGATGTTTTAATAGAACCACAAGCAGTTTTATCTAGTAGTAAAAGAATTAAAGGCCTAGATGGAAATGAAAAAATGGGTAAATCTTTAGGAAATGCTATATATTTATCTGATAGCGAAGAAGAAATTTCTAAAAAGGTTATGAGTGCTGTGACTGATCCTAATAGAATAAAAAAAGATGATTTAGGAAATCCAGATGTATGTATGGTCGCATATTATCATAATTTATTTACAGATAAAGAAGAATGCGCAAAAATTTGTGAAGAATGTAGACAGGGAAAAAGGGGCTGTGTAGCTTGTAAAAAAGAACTTACAAAAAATATTTCTGATACGTTAAGACCTGTTAGAGAAAAAAGAGCATATTATGAAGCACATCCAGAAGAGGTTGATGCTATATTAAAAGAAGGAACAGAAAAAGCAAGAAAAACAGCTAAAGAGACCATGAAGAAAATAAAGAAGGCTATGATGCTAAATTATTTTGAAGATTAAATATATGATTATAAAATATGAGATTTAAGAATTAGAAAGGAGATATGATATATTAAAAAATGATATATCATATAATAAAAAAATGTTTGTAGATTATGCAAAAATTATAATTGAATCAGGAAAGGGCGGAGATGGTGCAGCTACTTTTAGAAGAGAAAAATATGTTGCAGCAGGTGGTCCTGATGGTGGAGACGGGGGAAAAGGTGGAGACATCTATTTTGAAGTTGACCCAGATACAAATACACTTGTAGATTTTAGATTTACTAAAAAATTTAAAGCTAAAAGTGGTGAAAATGGAAGTGGTAATCGTTGCTTTGGAAAAAGTGGTGATGATTTAACTGTAAAAGTACCAAAGGGCACAATTGTAAAAGATGCAGAAACGGGAAAAGTAATTGTAGATATGTCTGAAGACGGACAAAGAGAACTTATATTAAAAGGTGGTAGAGGTGGCAAAGGTAATGTTCATTTTGCTACTTCAACTAGACAAGCTCCTCATTTTGCAATAGATGGAGAAAAAGGAAAAGTAAAGGAAATTATACTTGAACTTAAATTACTTGCAGATGTTGGTTTAATAGGATTTCCAAATGTTGGAAAATCAACAATTTTATCTAGAGTTACAGCAGCAACACCTAAAATAGCAGATTATCATTTTACAACAATAGATCCAAATTTAGGAGTTGTAAAAACAGAACATGGAGATAGTTTTGTTTTAGCAGATATACCAGGTATCATTGAAGGTGCTAGCGAAGGTGTAGGTTTAGGTATAAGATTTTTAAGACATGTTGAAAGAACAAGATTATTATTACATGTAATTGATGTTGCTGGTACTGAAGGAAGAAATCCTGCTGATGATTTTAATAAAATAAATGAAGAGTTAAAAAAATATAGTGAAAAATTAGCAAGCAGAAAACAAATTATTGTTGCCAATAAAGCTGATAGTATGCAAGATGAAAATAACTATGAAACTCTTGAAAAAATTGCTAAGGAACAAAATTTAGAAATATTCAAGATTTCAGCAGTTACTGGTGAAGGATTAAATGAATTATTTAATCATGTTGCTGAAGTAATAAAAACACTTCCAAAAGAGGAAATTGTAGAACCAGAAGAAAGAATGTTATATACATTAGAAGAGGAAGAAGAACCATTTACAGTAACAAGAAAAAATAATGAATTCTTTGTAGAAGGTCCAACTATAGATAGACTAATGTCAAGAGTAAATACAGAGGATAATGAATCTTTTGCTTACTTACAAAGAATGATGAAAAAATTGGGAATTGATGATGCTTTAAGAAATAATGGCGTAAAAGAAGGAGATACAGTTAATATCTTAGATTGGGTATTTGAATGGTATGAATAAAATAAACAAAACTTTCGTTTGACAAAACAAATGATTTATGATAATATATTTTTAGTAAAAACGAATAAAAGTTCGATATGTTGGAATATAAGTATAAGGAGCGTATATAATGAGAAGAAAAGATCCAGATAGCTTAAATAAAAGAGAAAAAGCAATATTGAAATTTATTGAAAAGCAAGTTGTTGAAAATGGTTATCCACCATCTGTTAGAGAAATTGGAAAAGCAGTTGGTTTAAAATCTACAGCAACTGTACATGGTTATTTAGAATCTTTAGAGAAAAAGGGATATATCAAAAAAGAAAGTCAAAAAGGTAGAACTTTAAAATTATTAAAAGGTGGTAATTTAGAAGGGGAGCAAACTACTTTTGATAAGCCTGTTTATACAAACAAAGAAATGGTAGAAGTTCCAGTAGTTGGAAAAATTACAGCAGGAGCACCAATATTAGCCGTTGAGAATGTAACAGATACATTTCCTATACCACTTGATTTTGTTGGAAATAGTGAAAGTTTCATGCTTACTGTTAGAGGAGAGAGTATGATTGAAGCTGGAATTTTAAATGGAGACTATATTTTAGTTCGTAAACAAAATACAGCAACAAATGGAGAAATTGTTGTTGCTTTAATAGAAGATGAGGCAACAGTTAAAACTTTCTATAAAGAGAAAGATCATATAAGATTACAACCAGAAAATTCAACAATGGATCCAATTATAGTTCCAAATTGTGAAATTTTAGGTAAAGTAATTGGTGTATTTAGAAAAATGTAATTATTGTAAAAGCTTAAGTTTATAAAAAATCCGTATTAAATTTTAATACGGATTTTTTTAGACTATTGGAAAAGTATATTAAAAATATTTTGTCTAAGTAATTTCAAATTTAATATTTCTTATATATTTGAAAAATATACTTGTTTATTTGAGTTCAACAACAGTAACGCCCATTTCACCTTCTCCAAAAGTTCCTAAACGATAACTTTTTACATGAGGGTGATTCTTTAAAAATTTATGTATTCCTTTGCGCAAAGCACCAGTGCCTTTACCATGTACAATATGAATTGTATTAAGACCATTATAAGCACATGTATCAAGGTACTTGTCTATTGCAAAACAAGCTTCTTCAACATTTTGACCAATAACATTTATTTCAGGAGAAACTGATTGAATATGTAATTTATGTTCTTTAGAATAAGAGTAATTTTTTTCTAGTTTGCTTTCTTGTTTACCAATTTCTAAATCTGTAAGTTTAAAATTCATTTTCATAATACCAACTTGTACTTGAACAACTTTGTCTTTATTTGGCATTGTTATTATATTGCCAGTTTGATTTAAAGATGGTATAAATACAGACATACCAAGTTTTATAGAATCTTCTTTTAAAGTCTTTTCTGTTGGAGTTGTAATCTTTTTTGTTTGAAGATTATTTAATTTTGTATTTATATTGTTTCTAGCATAATTTAGATGTTTTACAGTTGTACCTTTTTCAATATCACGAATTAAATTAGTTGCTTCTTCTTTAGCATCTAACAAAATTTCTTTTGCTTGTTCTTTAGCTTTATCTAAAATTTCTTGTTCTTGCTCTTTTAGTGAAGAATTATTATGTTTTAAATCTTTTCTTAATTTTTCTATTTCGGCTGATTTTTCAAGAATTTCTTGTTTTTCTTTTTCTATTAGTTGTTTATCTTCGTATATGTTTTTTAGCAAATCTTCAATATTTATTTCATCATTAGAAAGAAAATCTTTTGCTCTTTTAATAATATCTTCTGGAATTCCAAGCTTTTGACTAATAGCAAATGCATTGCTTGTACCAGGAACACCTATCAATAAATGATAAGTAGGAGTTAGAGTATTTATATTAAATTCTGCACTAGCGTTTTCAAAACCTGGAGTATTTAATGCATAATGTTTGATTTCTGGATAGTGTGTAGTTGCAAGTGTTAGAGCACCACGTTGATTTAAGTTCTCTAAAATACTAATTGCCAAACTTGCGCCTTCGATAGGGTCTGTTCCGGAACCTAATTCATCTAACAAAATTAAACTATTCTCAGTAGCTATAGACAAAATTTCAGCAATTTTTGTCATGTGAGATGAGAAAGTACTTAATGAGTCTGCAATACTTTGTTCGTCTCCAATATCAGCAAAAATATTATCAAATAAACAAATAGTGCTATTTTCTTTTGCTGGAATATGCATTCCAGACATTGTCATACAAGTAAGTAAGCCAACTGTTTTCAAAGTAACTGTTTTTCCACCAGTATTAGGTCCAGTAATAATTAAGCTAGTGTAATTTTCTCCAAGAGAAATATCATTTTTTATGGCAATATCTTTATTTATTAAAGGATGCCAAGCTTGTAATAAGATAATCTTTTTTTCATGATTTATTTTTGCAGCTGAACCGTCTATATCTTTAGAATATTTTGCTTTTGCAAAGATAAAGTCTAAAAGTCCAATTAAATTTGCATTATTTTGTAATTCGTTTATTAAATCATAAAACATACTAGAAAGTTTTTCTAATATTTGTTCGATTTCAAGATTTTCTTCTAAATTTAATTTATTTATATCATTATTTAAATCAAATACAGATAATGGTTCTATAAAAACAGTCGAACCACTAGAAGAAATATCATGAACAAAACCTTTTACTTCAGAACGATATTCATTTTTGACTGGAATTACAAATCTTCCAGCACGCATAGTAACTACTGGTTCTTGTACATATTTTGTTCTAAGTAGAGAATTTAACTTATTTTTAATTTCTTGTTCTTTTTCACGTTTATTTCTACGGATAGTAGCAAGTTTCACTGAAGCTGTATCTGAAATTGTATATTCATCTATAATACTAGAAAAAATAGTCTTTTCCAAGGATTCATTAGTATATAGATTATAAAATAAATTTGTTAAATTTTTAAATTCAGATAAATCAAAATCAGAATTGAAAAAATAATTTTTTAGTTCATGAGATATCTGTAAAATTTCTCCTAAATCTAAAAGTTGTTTAGCTGATAGAGAAGATAATGTTTCTAATCTTTTTAAAGAAACAGTGATATCAGCAATTTCACTAATTGGCACAGAACCTTTTCTGTATAACAAAATAACAGCTTCTGAAGTTTGATCTAAAGCTTTTTGTATGTCCTTTTCAGTTGAAAGAGGTTCAATATTAGTTGCAAAACCTTTCCCAATATAAGTTTTACAATAACTAGTTAATATTTCACATATTTTTGAAAATTCTATTTTTTCTAAATATTTTATATTCATTTTTATGCCTTTCAATAAATTTTTTATTAAAAATACCAAAATATAATATCACAAAAAGTAAGTAAAATAAAGGGGTTCAGAAAATTAAGTAAGAAAAATATGAAAAAATTTAAAAAAGTTTTGAAAAAAACTTGACAGAACAGGTATATTGAATTATAATGTAAGAGCGTTAAGCAAAGAACGCAAGCGCCATTAGCTCAGCTGGTCAGAGCAACCGGCTCATAACCGGTGGGTCCAAGGTTCGAATCCTTGATGGCGCACCATAATAAGCTCTTATAAAAGAGCTTATTATAAAATTTTATTAAAAAAGGTTGACAAATTAAAAGTTTAACTTTATAATAATTAACATGTAAATATTTGGGTAGGTGGTCGAGTGGTTAATGGCACCAGACTGTAAATCTGGCCGCGAGAGCGTACGATGGTTCGAATCCATCCCTGCCCACCAAAACAGAGTATGAAAAGCTTTTAGTTTTAATACTCTGTTTTATTTTATAAAAAAATGTTTATATAAAATCTTTAAATAATTAAAAATATTTGCGGGTATAATTTAGTGGTAAAATGCAATGCTTCCGACCTTGTCTCGTGGGTTCGATTCCCACTACCCGCTCCATAAGATAAAATCGTCGCACCAATGTGATGTTAATGATTAAATCAATCTGAAAAGATTGGTTTTTTTGTGCGTTATTGCAAAGAAAGGTGTGATGTGATATGATTAAAACAATTAAAAAGAAAATCAATATGAGTGATGAACTCAAAGCCAAAATTAATTGGTCTTGCAAATTTAATAACAGACCCTACCAGATTATTGAGGGTCACCTAAGAATTGTGGAACATACAAATTTAGCGTATGTTGAGCCACACAAAGTAATTATTGGAGATACACTATATTTATTCTTCAATGAACAAAAACATTTTTATATTGGGAATTTAAAGAAGAAAATCCCTATTGCTGATTTATCAGAATACATAGCAAGGCATTAATTGAGAGTTTATATACTCCCATAATATTGGTTTATTTTGTCGTGTAAATAATCAATATAAAGTATAAGGTGTCTTGTTATGTGACACCTTTTTTGGTGCCTTTCATTAAAAGAAAAGGAGGAAAAATTATGAATAATGAAAGGATGATTGCAGCAGTTTATATTCGTGTTTCGACAGAGGATCAAGCACGAGAAGGATTTTCACTAGGAGAACAAAAAGAAAAATTACTACAACTCTGTGCATTTAAAGGTTATGAAGTATTTAAGGTTTATGAAGATGCAGGAATATCTGCAAAAGATATGGAACATAGACCTTCATTTCAAGAAATGCTGCAAGATATGAGGGACGGAAAAATTAATTATATTGTAGCCTACAAACTAGATAGAGTTACTCGTTCAGTTCGTGATTTAGAAGAACTAATATCTCAGTTAGAAAAATATAATTGTTATCTTGTTTGTGATAGAGATGATGTTAATACTTCTACTGCTAACGGAAGATTTTTTGTAAGAATGCTAACAGTATTATCACAGTTAGAAATTGAAATTGTATCGGAAAGAACTAAATTTGGACTTAATGGAGCAATTAAGTCAAGTCATTTGCCAGGTCCTGCTCCACTAGGATATAAGAAAGATGGTAATAAGAAAACGATTGTTGATGAAACAACGAAACCTATTATTGAAAGAATATTTAAAATGTATTTAGAAGGAAAAAGTTTTCAACAAATATCAAATATCTTTAATGAAGAAAAAATATTATATCCAAAGAAATGGAAAGACACGACTATTCAAAAGATAATTGATAACAAAATCTATATGGGAGATTATGAGCAATATAAAAG
>CAKPCF010000023.1 GCA_934141445.1 uncultured Clostridia bacterium
GAAAAATCAACCCAAAGTGAGCCATTGCTAGATGATGCATTTTATTTTGCATTAAATAGATGGGAAGATGCAGCAATCAAAAGAGAAGAAAGAGAAACAGGCAGAATAGAAGGTAGAGCTGAGGGAAAAGCTCAAGGAATAATTGAAGGAAGAGCGGAAGGTGAAAGAAAAAAACAGATAGAAATGGCTAAAAAAATGTTGGCTAAAGGCAAGCCATTAGATGAAATAATGGAATTTACAGAATTGACAAAAGAAGAAATAGAAAATATAGATGTTTTAAAATAGTTATTTATAAATAAAAAGAGCTTTAATTATATCATTTTTGTAACATTATATAAAAATATTGACAAAATAACCAATATAGTATAAAAATATGATAAGAAAAAACGAAGATTAAAGGAGTGGACAAAAGATGGCAGATAAAAAAGAAGAAAAAGAAGTTAAACCAAAAAACTGGTTAACAACATTGATTTTATGTTGGTTTTTAGGTTTTTTAGGTGTACATCGTTTATATGCTGGTAAATTAGGTTCAGGATTTTTAATGGCTTATGGAACAGCTTGTGCAATTTGCATTTTAGGTGTAAATGTATATTTAGGTGCAGCAGCTTTCGTTGTTGTTGGTGGTTTTGTAGTTAATGATTTTCTACTAATTGCAACAAAACATTTTAAAGATTGCTATGGTAATGAAATTGTTGAAGAAAAAGTACAATAAGATACAAAAGATGCAGGAAATATAATATATTTGCCTGCATTTTCTATATACTAAATAAAGTTATATTATTTATTACACTTGAATAATATAAAAAGGGGGGATTTATTATGTCAGAAAACGAAAATGATAAAAAGACTAATTCAACAGAAGAAATCAAAGAAGAAATTAAGAAAGAAACAAAAGAAACAGTAAACCAAGTAAAAGAAACTATAAAAAAAGTAGACTTTAAAGAAGATACAAAAGCTACAACAAGTTTCGTAAAAGAAATGTTTTCAAATCCTTTTGAAGCTATAAGAAATGTAGCTTCTGGTAAGGAAAATGTATTTTCAAAAGCTGTAATATTAACAATTATATATGTTGCATTTAGTGTAATTTGCCAAATTTTAAGTTTATTCAAATATGGTAAATATTCAGGATTAGGACATAATTTTAAAAATTTAATTATATCTATTCTAAATCCAGCAATATATATTGTTGTGGTTTCTGCTGTGGTATATTTATTTAATAGAGAGAATAAGAAATCTTTAACAACAGTTCTTTCAACAATAGTTGTATGTTCTGTACCAATAATAATAAATGAAGCAATTTCAATTATAGCAGTTTTAGTAAGTGGAATTAGTATTATTACAAGCCCAATTTCAACAATGTTTTCAGCTATTGCAACAGTTCTTACATATTTTGGTATGAAGGATTTACTTGAAGTTGATGAACATAAAGATTTTATCAAAAAATATGCAGTTATTAGATTAGTTATTGCATTTGCTTTTGTAATATTAGCTAGAATTGGAATATACTAAAGTATAGAATTAAATAAAGTTTAAAATGGCAATTTCTTTTAAAGAGTTGCCATTTTTTTGCTATTTTTCTTGTAATTTTGATTGTTTCAGTATATAATAAAACATTATAAAAATACGATGAATTTAAGTGCAGTAAACTTTTGGGTTTAAGGAAAGGAGTTCAAAAATGGCAATTAGCAAAGAAGAAATAATACATATTGCAAATTTAGCAGAACTTAACTTATCTGAAAAAGAGATTGAAGGATATGCTAAAGACATGAATGAGATATTAGAATTTGCAAATATGATTAACTCTGTTGATACTTCAGAAGCAAAAGAAACAATAGGAGCAAATTCAAAATATAATGTATTTAGAAAAGATGAAGTAAAAGAATTTAAAGATACAGAAAAGCTTTTACAAAATGCTCCAAGTAAAGATGATGGAATGTTTCATATTCCAAATGTTATAAATTAAAGAGCTATATAAATTTACATTTAAGAAAGGAGATTACAATGGAACTATATGAACTTACAGTTCACGAATTAGCTGAAAAATTAGAAAAAAGAGAAATTACAGCTGAAGAACTTACAAGAAGTTATTTTAATAGAATAAAAGAAAAAGATAGTCAAGTAAAAGCCTATGTGTCAACATTAGAAGAAACAGCAATTGAAAAGGCTAAAGAGATTGATACAGCTAGAGCAAATGGGAAAAAAGTTGGTAAATATGCTGGAATTCCAATTGGAATAAAAGACAATATGTGTATAGATGGTACAAGAACAACTTGCAGTTCAAAAATGTTAGAAAACTTTGTTGCACCATATAATGCAACTGTTATAGAAAAGTTAAATGAGGAAGGCCTTGTTTATCTTGGAAAATTAAATATGGATGAATTTGCAATGGGGGGTTCAACAGAATATTCAGCATTCTTTAAAACAGCAAATCCATGGGACTTAGAAAGAGTACCAGGAGGTTCATCTGGTGGTTCAGCAGCAGCTGTTGCTAGTAGCATGGCACCTTGGGCTTTAGGAAGCGATACAGGTGGAAGTATTCGTCAACCTTCATCACTTTGTGGTGTTGTTGGATTAAAACCTACTTATGGTTTAGTTTCAAGATATGGTTTGGTTGCTTTTGCATCATCATTAGACCAAATTGGTCCAATCACAAAAGATGTTACAGATTCAGCAATTTTATTAAACTTAATTGCTGGACATGACGAAAAAGATTCAACTTCAATGGAAATAGAAGAAAAGGATTATACAAAATCATTAGTTAATGATGTAAAGGGAATGAGAATAGGTATTCCAAAGGAATATTTAGGAGAAGGCATAAATTCAGAAGTTAAAGATGCAATATTAAGAGTTGCTAAAAAATATGAAGAAATGGGTGCTATTGTAGAAGAATGTTCTTTAGATGTTGGTAAATATGCAACTGCTGTTTATTATATTATTGCATGTGCTGAAGCTAGTTCAAATTTAGGAAGATTTGATGGAATTAGATATGGATATAGAACAAAGAACTTTACTAATTTGAAAGATATATATCGTAATTCTAGAAGTGAAGGTTTTGGACCAGAAGTAAAAAGAAGAATTATTTTAGGCACTTATGTTTTATCATCAGGATACTATGATGCATATTACAAAAAGGCTCAAAAGGTTAGAACTATTATAAAAGATGCGTATGATGAGCTATTTGAAAAATATGATGTTTTATTAACACCTACATCACCAACAACAGCTTTTAAAATGGGAGAAAAGTCAAATAATCCATTAGAAATGTATTTAGCTGATATTTGTACAGTACCAGTAAATATAGCTGGATTGCCAGGAATAAGTGTACCTTGTGAATTAGATAGCAAAGGATTGCCAATAGGTTTCCAACTAATAGCTAAGCCATTTGCAGAAGAGACACTATTTAGAGCTGCTTATACTTATGAGCAAAATACTAATTTTAAAGAAAATAAACCAACTTTTAAAGGAGGTAAATGCTAATGATTAGAGATGACTACGAAGTAGTAATTGGACTAGAAGTACATTGCGAATTATCTACTAAAACAAAGATTTTTTGTTCTTGTCCTACTGGTTTTGGTGCTACACCAAATACACATTGTTGTCCAATATGTATGGCAATGCCTGGAACACTTCCAGTATTGAATGAAAAAGTTGTTGAATATGCAGTAAAAGCTGGCCTTGCAACAAATTGTAAAATTGCACACAATAGTAAAAATGATAGAAAAAATTATTTTTATCCAGATTTACCAAAAGCATATCAGATTTCACAATTTGATTTACCTCTTTGCTACGAAGGATTTGTAACAATTGATACAGAAGCGGGAGAAAAGAAAATTGGCTTAACTCGTATTCATATAGAAGAAGATACTGGAAAATTAAATCATGATGAATACGGCAGAGGCAGTTTCTTAGACCTTAATAGAGCAGGAGCTCCTTTAATCGAAATAGTATCAGAACCTGATTTGAGAAGTAGTAGTGAAGTAGACAGCTATATTAGAAAAATAAAATCAATATTAGAATATATTGAAGTTTCTGATTGTAAAATGCAAGAGGGTTCATTAAGAGCTGATGTTAATGTTTCTGTAAGAAAAAAAGGTGCAAAAGAGTATGGCACTAGAACTGAAATGAAAGGTATGAGTTCATTTAGAAATATTATAAGAGCAATTGATTATGAAGCAGAAAGACAAATTGAAGTTTTGGAAAATGGTGGTACAATTGCGCAAGAAACTTTGAGATGGGATGAAATTTCTGGAAAAACATTTGCAATGAGAGATAAAGAAGATGCTCAAGACTATAGATATTTTCCAGATCCAGATTTAGTTGCAATAAAACTTACAGATGAATATATTGATAATATTAAAAATTCTTTACCAGAATTGCCTGAAAGTAGAATAAAGAGATACATATCAGATTTTGAACTTACAGAGAAAGCTGCTAAATTTGTTACTGCATCAAAATATTATTCAAATATGTTTGAAGAAGCAATAAAGGAATGTAAGAATCCAAAATCTGTAAGCAACTGGATTATGTCAGACATTGCAAGAATTGTAAATGAGAAAGAAGAAGAACCAGATCAAATACCATTTACTGGAAAAGATTTAGGCGAATTAGTTTCTTTAATTGATAAAGGAACAATAAGCACAGCAATTGCTAAAAAAGTTTTAGAGGAAATGTTTGAAAATGCAGAAAAGCCAAGTAAGATTATTGAAGCCAAAGGATGGGTTCAAATCTCAGATGAAAGTGCTATAAAAGATGTAGTAATGCAAGTATTAGAAGCAAATCCACAGTCAATTGCAGATTTTAAAGCTGGAAAAGATAGAGCACTTGGATTTTTAGTTGGACAAGCTATGAAAGCTACAAAAGGAAAAGCAAATCCGAAAATGTTGAATAAAATGTTCTTAGAAGAACTAAATAAATAGAGTTATAATATTAAATTTATTTGTTCCAAAACAAGCCGATTTTTTGATAAGTCGACTTGTTTTTTTATGTTTAAATGTAAGTAACAATATTACAATTTTATTAAAAAATTAAGCTAACTATTGAAAAATAAATAAAAAGAATATATATTGTAAACAATATATATTGAAAAAGATAGATAAGTACAAATTTGAAAGAAAATGTACATATTATTTATATCCATTCAATAATTTATAAGAATATACGAATGATGGAGGAAAGTATGAGTATTAGTGTGCAAAAAGAATTAAAACAAATGAAGATGAAAAATGATATTTTTAAAGAAAAAGGTATCACTTTAATAGCACTCGTAATAACAATAATTGTAATGTTAATACTTGCAGGGATAAGTTTGAATTTGACAATTGGAGAAAATGGAATATTGGGAAAGTCTAGAGAAGCAGTAAACCAAAATAATATAGCTAGAATACGAGAAACACTAGAAATGACTTTAAGTGGAATTCAAATTGATTCATTATATAAAATTTCTACAGGCGAAAATGCAGATTTTACTTATGGAATTTTAAATACCGAATTGAAAAAGAATGGATTTAAAATTATATCAGATAAAAATGATGCAAATTCTGAAATAAGCGAAAGTAAAGCGGAAGAAAAAATTATTGAGAATAATGATTATAAAGTAGTCTATATAACAAATGATAATGAAATATATTATGTTGAATTAAGAAGTGATGATAGTACAGGAGTTACTATAAATGGTATAAATGTAGTTGGTGAAAGAATGGCAGATGTTGTAACAAAAGAAAATTATGGAGAAGAGGTTAATTACTCGATTAACAATACCTCAAACTGGAAAATTCTTTATAACGATAAAGACAATGTATTTTTAATATCAAGTGATTATATAAGAGTTGATAATATAAATCAAGAAAAAACTGGAATTTCTAAATATAATGATTATGTTGGATTTTGGCAAAATGAATCAAGTTTAAAAAGCAAAGGAATTAGTGATATTTCAAACTTAGTTGTTAACAAAATGAATTTTAATTTTGGAAAAGAATATCGAAATAATGATAACTATAAAGCAAAAGTATCATCTATATTATTAAATGAAAACAATTGGAGTGAATTTTGTGATAACAATTATGCTTTATTTAGTGTTGGAAGTCCAACAATTGAATTATGGATTAGTGCATGGAATGAATTATATCCAGAGAATTATTTGTATACAAAATATTATTCAGATGATGATAGTTATTATGTTGGAAGAACATCAGATGCTAAAACATCAAGATGTACCAAAAATGATATACAAAATATGACAGGATATAGCAATAAGTTATTCTATCCAACTACAAGTCAAATAAATGGAACTAGTGCATATTGGATGGCTAATCCATCATTATCTGGAAATATGATAATTGTTTGTGATGGCTCAATATATGCAGATAGATATACTGGCACAGTTTCTGGTTTTAGACCAGTAGTATGTTTGAAATCATCAACAATAGGAGAAAGAAGTGTAAATGAAGCAGGAGATGCAATTTGGAATTTAAAATAAATTGTGTAAATTGTTTATAATTATATTAAAAAGCAGACAAAATAAAATGATTTTGTCTGCTTTTTGTATTTTATGTATGAGTAATTTTATATTGACTTATTGTGATTCCAAATATGTAAGCTGATATGCTAATTAAAGCACCTGATTTGAAAAGGGATATGCTACTAAAAATCAAAAGCCTAGAAGTATTAAATTTGTAGCAGTAAAACAAAATAAAAATACTAATTAAAGATATAAAAATAGAAATATAATTACTAATATAAATAGCTTTTAAAGTTCTTTTATCTAATTTATCAAATTGACTTTTTAAATTTTTAAAGAAAGAAGATACCATATTTACCTCCAAATGTACATAACTTATAAACTTAAATATATTCTAACAGATTTAATCTAACAGTTCAAAGGTAAATATTGGTAACAAAAAAGATGTGCTTAAAAAACACATCTTTATGATAAAAATAAAATCCTAGAACTTATTGGTTCTAGGGTTTTATCTATTTTACAGTATTTAATTTTTTTGCTAAATTTGATTTTTTTCTAGATGCTGTGTTTGCTTTAATAACACCTTTTGAACAAGCTTGGTCAACTTTTTTAACTGCATTGTTAAAAGCAACTTCAGCTTTTTCTTTATTTCCTTCTTCAACAGCTGATTCAAATGATTTAACTGCTGTTTTGTAAGCTGATTTTACCATGTTATTTTGTAGTGTTTTTTTCTCAATAACACTTACTCTTTTAATAGCTGATTTAATATTTGGCATAATTTCACCTCCGTATAGTCCATAGTAAATTTTACTTTAAACATTTTAACACGATAAATTAGAAATTGCAAGTGATTTATCAAAAAATATTGGTAAAATATAAAAAAACTAGTAGATTTTCACAAAAAATTCACATATTTAGGTTAGAATATTATTGTATTATAAGAGAAACTGTGATATATTGTGGGCAATTGGTACAAAGGAGGGATAATATGATAGCACTTGGTTGTGATCATGGAGGATATAAACTTAAAGAAGAAATAAAAAAGTATTTAGATGAAAATCAAATACCATACAAAGATTTTGGAACAAATTCAGAAGAAAGAACTGATTTTCCAATTTATGCAAAAAAAGTTGCACAAGCTGTTACTTCAAAAGAATGTGATTGTGGAATTTTAATTTGTAGGACAGGCTTTGGAATGGCAATTACTGCAAATAAATTTAAAGGAATTAGATGTGCAGCTTGCTATGATGAATCTACTGCTAAACAAGCTAAAGAACATTCAAATATAAATATACTTGCTTTACCAGCAGACTATATAAATATTAGCAAAGCTGTTTCAATGATAAGAGTTTGGTTAGGTTCAGAGTTTTTAAAAGGAAGATATTTAGAAAGAGTACAAATGATAAATGAAATAGAAAAAGAAAATATGAAATAGTAATAGGACGGAATTGAAAATGTGGGGAGATATAGCAATCGCATTTACAATAGCATTTGTTACATCATTTATGGCAACACCATATACGATTAGAATTGCTAAAAAACTTGGTGCTGTTGATACACCGAAAGATCAACGAAGAATAAATAAAATTGTAATGCCAAGACTTGGAGGATTAGCTGTTATATTAGGATTTCTAGTTTCTGTAATATATTTGTTAGCTGTAATGCTAATTGAAAAAAATATAAATCTAGAAGCTGATAACTTATATCTAAAGCTAATAGGATTTTTCGTTGGTGCTGTAATCATAGGATTAACATGTTTCTATGATGATGTAAAAGGTGTAAAAGCATTAGTAAAGTTAACTGCTCAAATTATTGCTGCAATTGTTGTTATATGCTGTGGAATTAGAATTGATAGAATTGATGTTGCATTTATTGATAACTTTTTTCCAGAATGGGCATATAACATACTTACAGTTGGGTGGATAGTAGGAATCACAAATGCTTTAAATTTAATAGATGGATTAGATGGACTATCAACAGGTATTTCAATAATATCTTGTATATCATTACTTATGATATTTTCATTAAATGGTTCACCTTTAATATCAATAATTTTAATAACTGCATTATGTGGTTCTTTAGTAGGATTTTTACCATATAATTTTAATCCAGCGAAAACTTTTATTGGAGATACAGGTTCTAATTTTTTAGGATATAGTTTAGCAATCATATCAATACTTGGTGTAGCAAAAACGTATACAGCAATAGTAATTGTAGCACCACTTATAGTTCTTGCTTTACCATTGTTTGATACGGTATTTGCAATATTTAGAAGGTTGAAAAATGGTAAATCTTTAAAAGCTATAATTGAACCTGATGCAGGACATCTACATCATAAAATGTTAAAAAAAGGTTTTACACAGAAACAAGCAGTTTTAATTTTATATGGATTAAGTGCTGTTTTAGGAATGTTTGCAGTTATATTATTAGATAGTGGAATATGGAAAGCTTTATCATTTGCTTTAATGATTATTGCTATAATTGCAATGGGATATAAAGAATTTTTTAAACAAAGACTTCTATGTGACCATGATCCAGATTTAAATGAAGAAATAGATGAAAAACATATTAGACATGATGTGTAAAGAAGTTGTTAAAGTGCAACTTCTTTTTTTGCTGTAAAGAGTAATGAAAATGTAAATAATGATTGTTTTTTTGAATAAAATATTATATAATACTATTCTAGAATGGTATTTGTAAAGGGGAAAATTATGCAAGTTATAGAATTCGAAAATAAGTATAAAGAAAAAACAAGACAGTTGATAATTGATGTTGCTATACATGAACATGGTTTTAAAGAATGGAAAGAACATATATTGAAATTTGAAAATGAATTTTATAAAGAGAATAATGGAAACTGTTGGATTGCAATAAATGAATTTGATGAAGTTGTTGGAACAATAAGTTTAAGAAAAATGAGTGAAAAAAGAGCAGAAGTGAAAAACTTGTATATACATTCTGGATTTAGACAACAGGGGATTGCTCAAAATTTATTGGATAGATTATTTGAATTTGCAAAGGCAAATGGATATACAGAATTGCAATTAGATACATATAGTGAATTTAGTAAAGCAATGAAGTTATATGAAAAAAATGGATTTGTTTGTAAAGATACTATTGATAATAGACATATATTTTTTAAAGAAATATAATAAATGATAATATAAAAACTTTGTATGTAAATATAGTATAGAAAGGATGAGA
The DNA here is from genome assembly GCA_934141445.1 of uncultured Clostridia bacterium. Classification (GTDB taxonomy): domain Bacteria; phylum Bacillota; class Clostridia; order TANB77; family CAG-508; genus Scatovivens. The sequence goes on from CAKPCF010000023.1 coordinate 9,662, forward strand.
TATAATGGAAAACATAAATATATTATTATCAGTAAATAAAAAGTTTTTAAAACATACAGAAGAGTTACTTGCTTCATTGTTGTACTATTCATCTAAAAAGCTAAACGTTTATTTAATGTATGTTGAAAATGAACTAACACAAGAAGACTTAAATAATGTGAAAAATTTTGTTGATAATATGGGAAATGGTAAAATAATTCCAATAGTGTTTGATACAAAACAACTGGAAGGAATGCCAGTTACAGATGATGAAGGTTCTTTTTTTGGAATGGAAGCATATAGTAGACTATTTTGTTCTTTTACACTACCTAAAGAGGTAGAGAAAATATTATATTTTGATGCTGATATGATATGTACAGGAGATATTACAGAACTATATAATATTGATTTCGAAGGTAAAATGTGGATTGCTTGTAGAGATAAAGGGATAAAGCAAAAAGATTTAGATAGATTAGGTTTACCTTCTGATTATCCATATATCAATTCTGGTATGCTACTCATAAATGTAAAGAAAATTAGAAAAATGTATACAGAACAAGATATAGCTCAAAAAATAAGAGAGGTACATAAAGTTTTAGTTTATCCTGATCAAGATTTTATAAATAAAGTTTTTTGTGATGATATAAAAATTGTTGATAATAAATATAATCTTGTAGCTAAAGATATAAGATATAATGAATTAACAGAGAAACCGCTGATAATTCATTATGCTGGAAGTGTAAAACCTTGGAAAGAAGATGTGTCAAGATTTGATAAAGAATATATTGAATTTTATTATGATTCTATGAAATTACAAGGGAAGTTAAAAGAAAAAAAGCTGAAAGAAATAATAGAAACTCATAAAAAATATGGATACAAAAACTAAAGAAAAATAAAAATTTACTTAAATTAAAGAAGAAAATTCCAAATTTAAGTAAATTTTATTATATTAGGCATAAATTGTTTGATGTAAATATTGGATTGAATAATATTGATATTTTGATAAAACTGCTGGTTTGACATTTCTGATTTAAGTATAGTATAATATATTGGATGAGGTTGATTTGATATGTATTATAATTGGAAAGAAAGAACGGATACAGAAGAATTAAAAATAATATGTAATTTGATAAGAAATGGTGAGTTAGTAATTTTTCCAACAGAAACTGTATATGGAATTGGAGCTAATGCACTTGATGAAAATGCTGTTGGAAAAATTTTTATTGCGAAAGGTAGACCTTCAGATAACCCATTGATAGTTCATGTTGCTGATAAAAGAAAAATAAATGAGATTACTCAAGATATAACAGAGGTAGAGCAAAAATTGATTGACAATTTTATGCCTGGACCATTTACAATTATTTTAAAAAGAAAACCAATTATACCTGATATAGTGACAGCTGGATTGGATACGGTTGCAGTAAGAATGCCTGATAACATTATTGCAAGAGGAATAATTCAACTTTCTGGAGTACCAATAGCAGCACCGAGTGCTAATATTTCTGGAAAACCAAGTGGTACTAATATAGAGGATATAAGAAAAGAATTAGAGGGAAAGGTTTCTGCAATAGTTGATGGTGGAGAAACAAATATTGGACTAGAGTCTACAGTAGTGAAAGTTATAAATGAAATACCGGTTATTTTAAGACCAGGAAAGATAACTCCTGAAGATATAAAAAATGTCGTAGGTAATGTGAAGTTAGATGACAACATATTTAAAAAAGTGAAAAAAAGTGAGAAAATTGAAAGCCCAGGAATGAAATATAGGCATTATGCACCAGAAACAAAATGTAAATTAGTTAATTGTTCAAATGAATTAGATCAAATTTTTTATTTAAAAAAATTTATAAAAGAGTATAATGAAGATGTTGTAATTATTGGATTTGAAGAGCATAAGGAAAAATTATATGTAGATGAAGAAAAATTCATAAGTGTAGGTTCAAAAGAAGATTTAACAAGTTTTGCAAAAAATATTTATTCTGCACTAAGAAAAGCAGATGAATTAAAACCGAAAAGAATATTGATAGAAGGAGTTCCAAAGACAGGAATAGGAATTGCAATAATGAATAGATTAGTAAGAACTTGTGAATATGATGTTTTTGAAAAGTAAAAATTAAATGATTTAATTTATATATAGTGTTTATATAAATTATCAGAAAGAGGAGAAATGAATAAGGATATAAATTTTGGAATAGGTTTTATAACTGGTAGGGCAAATATTTGTAAAATAGTAAATAGTTATTATAAATATTTAGTTGAACAAGTAGAAAATCTAGATATGAAAGTAAATCTTACAATTTTTATATTGTATGATTTGGCATATCAATTTACTACAAGAATAGATTTTTATGGAATCCTTCCAGAAGTATATAAGCATATAAATATAAAATATATATCACCAGAAGATATAGAAGAAGATAAAAAGAAAATTATTTCAAAATATGATATTTCTAAGGAAGATGCAAATTTACTATTAGGTAAGGGATATGGAAAAGCAAGAAATACAATCTTATATTATGCCTTAAAAAGGGATATTGATTATTTACTTTTCTGGGATGATGATGAATATCCATTAGCTAGTGTAAAAAATGACAAAGAACTTGAATGGATAAAACAGGCCAATATTGCTGAACATATAAAACATATAGAAGATGCAGATGTTACAATGGGATATAGATGTGGATTTATGAATCCATTACCTTATATAGAGTATAATGATATTATTAAAGAAGAAGATTACAAAAAGTTTATAGATGGTTTAGAAAATGAAGTAATAAATTGGGAGAAAGCTCAAAAAACTAGAAAAGATAATACAAATATTGAATATGCACAAAGAGATATAGCAGAACATACAAAGCCAACAGAATACTTAGAGGAAATTGGTAAAAAGACATTTGTATTGGGTTCTGGTATATGCTTGAATCTAAGACATTTAGATAAAATTCCTGCATTTTACAATCCACCAGGAGCAAGAGGTGAAGATACATTTTTCTCTTGTGCATTAGGATTAAAAGATGCAAAAGTAATGAGAATTCCAGTATATCATTTTCATGATTGTTTTTTAAAGTATACTTCTTTAATGAAAGAAAAATATCCAAAAACATTTAGAAGAATTGCTTTAGATGATAATGGAATTGAACAAAGATTTTTAAAAACAACTATGGGTTGGACAAAGTATAAACCTCTTTTGTATTATATAACAGAAAAAGAGAATTATAAGCAAATAATAAAAGATACAAGAAAAAATTTAGAAGAAAGTATACCAAAAATCAATACAGCTTTTGAAACTTGTGACTTTTCATGCTTAATAGGTGAACTTGACGAATATGATAAAAATGTAAAGAAACATTATCAAGAATTTTTAAGAGTTACAGAAGTATGGAATGATTTAAAATATAAAATAAAAGAGTCTAAAGTATAAGAAGAACATAAAGTTCTTCTTTATCTTTAATAAAAGAAAATGAAGAATTTATGTATTTTTAAGATTTTTTCTTATACATATACATTGAAAAAATAACAGGTTTATTTTATAATAGACCATAGGAGTTAATGAAAATGAAATTGATTGTAGGACTAGGAAATCCAGAAAATGAAGAAAATTATTCAAACACTAGACACAATATGGGTTTTGATGTTATAAATTTATTAGCAAGTAAATATAATATAGAAATTTCAAGAACAAAATTTCAAGGATTATATGGTAGTGGTACTATTGAAAATGAAAAAGTAATTTTACTAAAACCACAAACATATATGAATAATAGTGGAGAATCAATAATAGAATTTATGAAATTCTATAAATTATCTGAAAATGATTTACTTGTTATCTATGATGATATAGATATAGAACCAGGTAAAATTAGAATTAAAAGAAATGGTTCAGCAAGTACGCATAATGGTATGAAGTCAATAGTATATAATTTGAAAAATGAGAATTTTCCAAGAGTTAGAATTGGCATAGGAAAACCTTCTAATGGCAATGACATGATTTCACATGTAATAGGAAATATTCCGGAAGAAGAAATGAAAACTTTAAAAAATGGAATTGAATTGGGTGAAAAAGCAGTAGAAACAATATTAGAAAAAGGAATAGAAACTGCAATGAACCTATATAATTAAGAGGAAGTATGAAAGAAATAATTATTTACGAAGAAAATGACAACAAAACAATAATGTATTTGGAAAATCAACAAATACTAGAAAAATACGAAGAAAATGAAGATAATAGAACTATAGAAGGCAATATATATATAGGCAAAGTGCAAAATGTTTTGTCAGGTTTACAAGCAGCTTTTATAGATTTAGGAAATGGAAAAAATGCTTTTATACATCTAAAAGATATTCTGCCAAAACGAAATATAGTGTTAGAACCAGAAATAGATGAGGCAGAAAAATCATTAAAAATAAAAGATTATATAAAACCTGGAATGCCAATTATAGTAGAAGTAAAGAGAGATGAAACTTTAAATAAAGGAGCGAGAGTATCTACACATATAAGCTTAAAAGGAAGATTTATAGTGTATATGCCAAATGCTACTTTTATAACTGTATCTCAGAAAATTACTGATAAAGAAAAAAGAGAAAAATTGGTAGAAATTGCCAAAAAGTATTTACCAGAAAATACAGGAGCTATTTTAAGAACTGTTAGCGAAGATGTTACTGAAAAAGAAATAGAAGAAGATATAAAAGCACAAGTAGATAAGTGGGAAAAGTTAAAAAAACAAGAGGTATATGAATATCCTAAAAAGATATTTGATGCTGGTGGTATAATAAAGAAAATTATTATTGACTTAGCAGATAATTCACTTGATAGAATTGTTGTAAATAGTGAAGAAATGAAAAATAGGGTAAATGCTATTTTAAGTGAAATAAATAAAGATATTAAAGTAGTAGTTACTAAAGAAAATATATTAAATTGGTATAATATAAGAAAAGAATTACAAGATGCAAATAATAGAAAAATATGGTTGAAAAATGGTGGATTTATTACCATTGATAAAACAGAAGCCTTAACAGCAATAGATGTTAATTCTGGAAAATTCGTTGGAAAAAATAATTTAGAAGAAACAATTTTTCAAGTTAATGAACAGGCTGCTATAGAGATTGCAAAACAGATTAGATTAAGAGATATTGGTGGAATTATTTTAATTGATTTTATAGATATGCATATTGACGAGCATAAAAATAAAATTATAAAAGTAATGAAAGCATATACTAAAATGGATAGAAGTAGAGTACAAATAGAAGAATTTACAAAATTAAATTTATTAGAACTTACAAGAAAACATATATGTAGTAATTATAAATAAAATATGGAAGGAAGTATAAATTATGGACATTTTATCATATTTAATAGCTTTTGTGATTTTACTTGTAGTATTAAAAATTATAGCTATTCCATTTAAGATAGCAATTAAGTTTATTATAAACTCAATTATAGGAGGGCTTATACTAGCTGTACTTGCATATTTTGGAATAGGAGTAATAGTAACTTGGTGGATGGTAGCTTTAACTGGGTTATTTGGTATTCCAGGAGCTGTTATTTCTATAATACTAGCAATGATATTGTAAAAGATATTAACATAAGGAAAAAGCTGATGCAAAGAGATTAAATAATTGGAGAAAGATATGAAAGTAGGTTTTATTTCACTAGGTTGTAGTAAAAATTTAGTTGATACAGAAATGTGTATTGGCGTTTTTAAAAAAGAAAATATGGAAATTGTAAATAATCCAGAAGAGGCTGATATTATAGTAATAAACACATGTGGATTTATAGGTTCTGCAAAAGAAGAGGCAATCAATACAATTTTAGAAATGGCTAATTATAAAGAAAATGGAAATTGCAAATATTTAATTGTAATGGGTTGTCTTGTAAAAAGATATAAAAAAGAGTTACAAAAAGCATTACCAGAAGTTGATTTATTTTTAAGTGTTGATGAATATGATAATTTATGGGAAAAAGTTGCAAATCTTATTGGAGCAGAAGTAAAATCTAAAAACACATTAGACTATATGGAACGAGTTGTTTCTACTGGTAGTACAACAGCTTATTTGAAAATAGCAGAAGGCTGTAATAATAAATGTACATATTGTGCAATACCAGCAATAAGAGGACCTTATGTAAGCAGAAAATTTGAAGATATTATAGAAGAGGCTAAAAAACTTGCAAAGAGTGGAATTAAAGAACTTATAGTAATTGCACAAGATACAACTAAATATGGAATTGATTTGTATGGAGAGCCAAGACTTGCAGAATTATTACAAGAACTATGCAAAATAGAAGGCTTTAAGTGGATAAGATTTTTATATGCTTATCCAGAAAGTATAACAGATGAACTTATAAAAGTTGTAAAAGAAAATGATAAAATTTGCAAATATTTTGATATTCCACTTCAACATTTTTCTGATTCTGTATTAAAGAGAATGAACAGAAAAAGTGATAGTACAAGTATAGAAAATTTAATAGAAAAAATCAGAAAGGAAATTCCAAATGTTATTTTAAGAACTACTTTTATAGTTGGATTTCCTGGAGAAACAGAAGAGGATTTCTTCAAATTATATGAATTTGTAAATAGAGCAAAATTTGAAAAATTAGGTGTTTTTAAATATTCAAAAGAAGATGGAACACCAGCAAGCAAAATAAAAGAACAAGTTCATCCAAAAACCAAACAAGCTAGATATAATAAGATTATGGAACTCGAAAATAAAATTTCGAAAATAAAATTAGAAGAGAAAATTGGAAATATTTATGAAGCTGTTATAGATGGTAAAACAGATGATGGAATGTATTATATAGGTAGAAGTTACATGGATATTCCAGATGAGGATGGTGTAATATTTATAAAATCAAATGATGTTCTTAATATAGGAGACTGGATAAATTGTAAAATCACAGATGTTGCACAATATGATTTAATAGCAGAAAAAATAGATTAAAAGAAAGGCTGATGCCAATGCCAAAAAAACGTAGTAATATTGTAGAAAAAATAAATGATAGATATTTTAGAAGAAGAGTTATATTACTATTTATTATATTTGTTTTGTTAATACTTGTGATAAATAGTTCTATAAAGACTGCAAAAAGAGTACAAGCTGAAAATAAAAGAAGGGCTTATGAAACAAAAATATTTGGAGAACTTCAAGAAAAAAATGCTCAGATTACAGAATTTTATACTTATGGTACACATTTTCAAATTTCAGGAATAGTAGATGGAATTAGTAAAGACAATTTTGAAAATGCAAAGCTTGTTTTAGTAGATGAAAATTCAGAACAAGAATATGCAATCCAAGGTAGTGTAGAAGATAATAAATTGATTTTTTCTTCAGTTGGAAATATAAACAGTGGAATATGTTTAGATGATATTAGAGAAGGCAACTATTATTTAAAACTTAGATTAAAGTTAAATAATAGTACTAATCCAAATTATTATACTTTTACTAATAACAGTTCATATCCAAGTATTGAATATTATACAGTTTCGAGAGAATCAAAAAACAATAAAGTACAAATAGGATTTTCAGAATATACAACAATTGACAATATAAAATTAAGTTGTTTAAAATTAGATGTAGAGCAGTCAGTATTACCAGATGATGTTTATGATATAGTTATTGATGCTGGACATGGTGGTAAAGATACAGGAGTTAAAGCTGGTGGATATGAGGAAAAAAATATAACATTAGATAGTAGTAAAATTTTAAAACAAGCTTTAGAAGAAAAAGGCTTTAAAGTAAAATTAACAAGAGATGATGAAAATACAGATACTTATACTTCAACTAATATGTATGATGAAAATGGTAGAATAGATATTGCTTGCAGTTCAAAAGCAAAACTTATGATTTCATTACATGTTAATGATGGCTCAAGTAAACTTTCTGGAGTTGAGGTTTATGCACCATGTAAAAGTGATTTGTCATTGGCTAGAAAAATTGCAAATACAATAGTAGAACAAACAAGCATAGATTATTCAAACAATAGTAGTTTTAAAGAAACTGATGGTGTATATGTAAAAAATTATACTAAGAGTTTAATAAAAGATATGGAAGAAACTGCTAAGAAGAAAAACTTTGAAATATACAATATTACAGAAGACACTCCATATTTATATACAATTAGAGAAGTTGGTGGAATTGCAACTGGAGCTTATGTTGATGGCAGAAATACTGCTTATGGAAAAAATATTTATTATGACTCAAATCAAGGAATTGAATGTTATCAAATTGAAATGGGTTATATAGATACAGATTTACAAAAATTAGTAGAAGAAGAAACTGAATATGTTTCAGCGATAGCAGATGCAATAGCAGAAAATTGGAAATAAATTAAAATATGCAATATTTTAAACTTATAACATCAAAATTGAGTTTAAATATTGCTTTTTTTAACATTTTATTGTAATATATTAGCGTAAGTAGCTTTATAAGTTTTACTTTAGAAACTTAAATTTTTTTAATAAGGAAATAAGAAAATGGGAAAAACATTTATTTTTGGACATAAAAATCCAGATACAGATACTATAACATCAAGTTTAGTAATGGAAAATTTAGAAAAAAAATTAGGAAATGATGTAGAAGCTTGTAGATTAGGAAATATCAATAAAGAAACAGAATATGTTTTAAATCATCTTGAAATTAAAGTACCAAAATATATAGATAGTTTAGAAGAAGGTTCAAATGTAATACTTGTAGACCACAATTCACCAGATGAATCTATTGCTAATTTAGATAAAATGAATATATTAAAAGTTGTAGATCATCATAAATTAGTTTTACAAACATCATATCCTTTGTATTATAGAGCAGAGCCAGTTGGTTGTACAGAAACAATTTTATACAAAATGTATAAAGAAAATGGAATAGAGGTTGATAAAAAAATAGCTGGTTTAATGTTATCTGCAATTATATCAGATACTTTATTATTGAAATCACCAACAACAACTGAAGAAGATAAAAAAGCTGTTATGGAACTTGCTAAAATATCAGGTTTAGATCCAGAAGTATATGGTTTAGATATGTTAAAAGCTGGAACTGATTTATCATCATTTACAATAGATGAAATTTTAAAAATTGATGCAAAAAAAATTAACTTTAAAGAAGTTAAATCTATTGTAAATCAAGTTAATACAGCTAGTATACCAGAAGTAATGAAAATGAAAAAAGACTTAGAAGCTGGTATGCAAAAAGTTATCGAACAAGAAGGATTAGATTTATTTATGCTTGTAATAACAGATATAGTTAATAGTAATTCACAAGTAATTGCATTAGGAAAAAATGCAAGTCTTGTAGAGAAAGCTTATGGAGTTAAATTAGAAGATAACACAGCATTATTAAAAGGTGTTGTTTCTCGTAAAAAACAAATAGTACCAATTATGACTGAAAATGCATAATTGATTTATTGTGATGTGTCAAAAGGTTAAACTTTTGGCACTTTTTCTATCTTATAGATATTTTTTTGAACGGTATATAAAAAAATAATGAATTAGAAGAGGATACTGTTTATATTGATTAAAATTGACACAAATCAGATAAAATGTGTTATAATAATATCGGAAAATAAATTCAAGGAGCTGATATTTTGAATAGAAATAAAAAAATAGTAATATATGTAGTTATAACTATAATAATTTTGTTAGTGGTTGGATTTTTTATATTAAAGAATAAAAAGTATTCAGAAGATGTTAATATTTCAACGTCTGATTATAAATATTTTGTATTGTATAGTAATGCTGATAAAGTTGGAATAATTGATAGAGAAGGCAATGAAATCATTTCTCCTAAATATACAGACATCTATATTCCAAATCCATTAAAAGATGTATTTATATGTTTTAATGGAGAAGAAAGACATATTGTAAATTCAAAAGATGAGGAAATTTTTACAAATTATCCAGATGTTTCCGGTTTAATTACATCAGAAGATAGTTTATTGATACTAGAAAGAAATGTATTAAAATATAAAAAAGATGGCTTGTATGGACTAATTAGTTTAGAAGGAAAAGTCTTAACTGAGCCAATTTATGAAGAGATTTCAAGTTTAAAAAATAGACCTGGTAGAATTTTAGTAAAAAAAGATGATAGATATGGTGTATTAGATTCAAATGGAAAAATAGTTGTACCTATTTTATACTATTCAATTATTGGTGATGAATATTGCGAAGATAAAAATGGATATGAAAACACTGGATATATAGTTTCTATAAAAAGCAAAACAGGAATTTTATATGGATATTACAATGCAAATGGAAGAAAAGTTTTAGAAACTAAATACGAATCAATTTCTAGGGTTTTAGAATATAATGAAAATGCTACATATTTAATTGTAATGTCAAATGGTAAAAAAGGTGTTTTGAAAAATGGCAAAAAGCTAATTGAATTAAATTACCAAGAGATTATGTATTCTAGAAATTCAAAAATTTTTATTGTAAATAAAAATGGAAAATATGGATTCTTTGCTAAGAATGGAAAAGAAATATTAGAGCCTAAATATGAGGCTTATGAGATTGCTGGAGAGTATATTTCAGTAAAGGAAGATGGAAAAAATGTATTGTATGATATAAATGGAAATTATATTGAACAGAAAAACTATAAATCTATTATAGAAGTTGAAAATTCAGCATATTTCATAGCTATTAGTGAAAAGGATAATTCATATAGCATAATTAGTAAGGATATAAATATAGCAAATAATTATAAAAATATTTCATACTTATTTGAAAACTTGTTTACTTTTACTAACCAAGAAGGAAAATGTGGTATTATTGATGCTAATAAAGGAGAAGTTGTAGAAGCTAAATATGATTTAATTTTAAAAATTGATGGCATAAATGCAATAGAAGCAAGGGAAAATGATGGAAATGCTATGATTTATTCGAGCGATTTAAAAGAAATATGCACAATGAGTGGTGCGATTGTGGAAAATGTAAACAAGAATTTTGCTGTTGTTTATAATCAAACTGAAAGAGTATATTTGGATTTATATGGAAATATCATTGAAAATACTAAGGTTTATTCTAATGCTAAATTATATGCATTTGAAAAAGATGGTAAATGGGGATTTGTAAATAAAGAAGGAAATAATATTATAGAACCAAAATATGACATGGTAACTGAATTGAATGAATATGGCTTTGCTGGAATAAATAAAGATGGCAAATGGGGTGTTATTGATGATAATGGAAATATAATCATTGAACCAACTTATGAAATAAATAGTTATTATTTACCAGAATTCATAGGAAGATATATGTATGAACAAACAGAAACAATACATTGTATTGATCTAGGAAATGAATAATGAGAAAGGGTTTTATTATGTATAAAGAATTTGGAATAGATGAAAAAATTGAAAATATGGCAATAGAAGCAGAAAAAGAACTTATAGATGAATTTAAAAAAATAGAAGAAAATTGTATTGAAAATTCTATAAGAGTTTTAAATGCTTTTCAAGAATATAATATATCAGATATGCATTTTAATAGTACAACTGGATATGGATATGGCGATATAGGAAGAGATACAATTGAAAAAATATTTGCTAAAGTTTTAAAATCAGAAGATAGCTTGGTTAGAAATCAATTTATTTCAGGTACACATGCACTTACTGTATGTTTATTTGGTCTTTTGAGACCAGGAGATACAATGCTTAGCATTTGTGGTAAACCTTATGATACATTAGATAGTATTATAGGAATAGAAGAAAATAATAGTTCATTGAAATCTTTTGGAATTAAATATGAACAAATTGATTTACTTAATGAAGATTTTGACATACCTTCAATAGTAGAAAAATTAAAAAGTAAAAAAATTAAATTGATAGAAATTCAGCGTTCAAGAGGATATGCAACAAGAAGAAGTTTAACAATGGACAAAATAGAGAAGGCAATAAAAGCAATTAAAGATGTAGATAAAGAAGTAATTGTGATGGTTGATAATTGCTATGGTGAATTTGTAGATAAAAAAGAACCAACAGAAGTTGGTGCAGATATAATGGTTGGGTCTTTAATAAAAAATTTAGGTGGCGGACTTGCTCCTAATGGTGCATATATTGCAGGTAGAAAAGATTTAGTAGAACTTTGTGCTGAAAGATTAACAGCTCCAGGACAAGGAAAAGAGGTAGGACCTTCACTTGGAATAAATAAAAGCTTTTTACAAGGCTTATATATGGCACCAAGTGTTGTGGCAAGCAGTTTGAAAACAGCAATTTTTACAGCAAAAATGATGGAAAAATTAGGTTATAAAGCTGTTCCAGCTTCAAATGAGAAGAGGTCAGATATTGTTCAAACTATTGAGTTTGGAAATGAAGAGGATTTGATAAAATATGTACAGGGAATTCAAGCAGGGTCAGCAGTAGATTCAAAATCTGTTCCTATGCCATGGGATATGCCAGGATATACAGATAAAGTAATTATGGCTGCAGGTGCTTTTACAATGGGCTCATCAATAGAACTATCATGTGATGCACCAATCAGACCACCATATATAGCTTTTCAACAAGGCGGATTAACTTACGAATATGGAAAGCTTGGTGTTTTAAAAGCAATACAAAATATGAATAAATAAATGTAAGAAGGTTTATAGGTATCCTTTAAAAACCTAAATTTTTATTTTAGGAAAATTTATGCAAAATAATATAATACTTATACAAGGAGCAGAGGATTCTGAAATTGATTTTTTAATAGAAAAACTTGAAGAATCTGAAAAAATTGTAATAGGAAACTATGTGTTTTTTAAAGGTAAATTTAAAGATAAAAATATAGTCATTTCAAGAACAAAAGTTGGTGAAATAAATTCATCTGCAGTAACAGCGATTGCTATAATGAAATTTGCACCAATAGCCATAATAAATCAAGGAACAGCAGGTGGTTATGGTGAAAATATTCATAAGGGAGATATTGTTGTAGCTGAAAATTATATTCAAATAAATTCTTTTGCAACAGAAAGCAATGAAAAAAGTAAAAGAATTGAAGAAAATATAAATTTAAAAGAATTTTTGACAGATGATGAAATAAAAAATTCTTTTCATGTAGCTAACAGCAGATTACTTGATACATTTAAAAAATTATTGCCAAGTATTACTGATACGTCAGTACATTATGGTACAGTTGGTAGTGGAGATACATGGAATAAAAATAAAGATATAATAAAATTTTTAAATGAAAAATATGATATCTTGTGTGAAGAAATGGAAATTGCTGGGGTATATAGAATTGCGAATAATTTTAATGTTCCAGTAATTTCCATAAGAGTTATTTCGAATAATGAAGTATTAAAAGAAGAGTATGAACCAGAGATTGCTAAGAACATACAAAAGATTGTTTATGAACTTGCCCAAAAGATTGAATTATAAATAAAAATTGATAAAAGAAAGTAAAGTGAAATTATGAAAGTTGTAGTAATTGGTGGAGGACCAGCTGGGATGATGGCTGCAATAACAGCAGCTAAAGAAAAAAATGAAGTATATATATTGGAGAAAAATAAATCTTTAGGAAGAAAATTATTGATTACAGGAAAAGGAAGATGCAATATAACTAGCTCTTCAGATATGTCAGAATTTATAAAAAATATTCCTGGAAATGGTAAGTTTTTGTATAGTGCATTTCAAGCATATACAAATACAGATATAATAGAATTTTTAAATAAAAATGGATTACAAGTAAAAGAAGAAAGAGGAAATAGAATATTTCCAGTAACAGATTCAGCACAAAGTGTATTGGATTGTTTTGAAAGAGAAATAAAAAGAAATAACATTAAAGTAAAATATGGAGTAAGAGTAAAACGAATTTTGAAACAAGAAATACAAGAAGAAAAATTTCAGTTTAAAGTTAGTGGTGTTGAACTAGAAGATGGCGAAAAAATATATGCTGATAAAGTTATATTAGCAACTGGTGGAAAAAGTTATCCATTAACTGGTTCTAATGGTGATGGATATAAATTAGCAAAGGAAGTTGGACATACTATTACTGAAATAAAACCTTCAATAGTACCACTAGAGGCAGATAGAAATGTTTGCAAATATTTACAAGGTTTATCATTAAGAAATGTAAAAATTACTATTAAAGATAATGAAAAAAATAAAAAGATTTATGAAGATTTTGGTGAGATGATGTTTACTCATTTTGGAGTAAGTGGACCAACTATTTTAAGCTCATCTGCACACTTGGTTAGATATAAAGATATAGATAGACTATTGAAGGAAAATAAAATTGTATTACATATAGATTTAAAACCAGCATTGTCTGAAGAAGCTTTAGATAATAGAATATTAAGGGACTTTGAAGAATTTAAAAATAAAGAATTTAAGAATAGTTTAGAAAAATTATTACCTCAAAAATTGATACCTTATGTAATAGAAAAATCAGAAATTATGCCTGAAAAGCGAGTAAATGAGATTTCAAAAGATGAAAGAAAAAGAATAGTTAATTTGTTGAAAAATTTGGAAATTGTAATTTATGGCTTCAGACCAATAGAAGAGGCAATAGTAACAGCTGGCGGGGTTTCAATAAAAGAGATAAATCCTAAAACTATGGAATCTAAAATTGTAAAAGATTTAAAGTTTGCAGGAGAAATTATTGATGTAGATGCATATACGGGTGGATTTAATTTGCAGATAGCATATTCTACGGGGTATATTGCTGGACTAAATTAAAAACCAATCTGAAACGAATACGGTACTAAATAGCTATAATATAAAACTTTAAATAGTAGATAATTTAGAAAGGAGAGTATGAAATATTTAGTAAATTAAATTTCATACAGTAAAAGATGTTTAAGACACTTGAAAATAAAGAATGTTATGCAGAAATAGTAGAAAAGAAATCTAAATTTATAGCGAGTGTATTTTATGTAGAAAGTGTAGAAGAGGCAGAAGAAAAAGTTAAAGAAGTAAAAAAAAGATATTTTGATGCAAGGCATAATTGCTTTGCTTATCGTATTGCAACTAAAGATGGATTTACTGAAAGGTTTAGTGATGATGGAGAGCCATCTGGAACTGCTGGAGGACCAATGCTTACAACTCTATCAGGAAGAAATTTAGCTAATGTAGTAGTTGTAGTTACACGATATTTTGGAGGAATTTTATTAGGTACAGGTGGATTGATAAGGGCATATACATTAGCTCTTCAAACGGCTTTAGAAAATGTAAAATTTAAAGAAATGATTTTTGGATTTAGTGCTGAAATAGAAGTGTCATATTCAGATTTTGAAAAATTGAAGTATTATTGTAAGCAAAAAGAGATAAGTATTGGAGATGTTGAATACTTGGAAAATGTAAAAGCAAAATTAGATATGAAAAGAGAAGCTTATGAAGAACTAGAAAAGCAGAAAAATGAATTAAATTTTATAATTAAAAATATGAAAAAGATAGGTGAAAAGTATATTTGTGTATAGGTATGGATACAAAGATTGATTTATACTATCTATATGAAAAAATTATAAATATGAATGAAGAAATTGAAAGTAAAATGAAGATATGCGTATATAAAATTTTAGTAAAAAGACAAAAAAGATAAGATTTTTGTCGAATTTTGTCAAATGATGTTATACGAAAGTGGCAGAAATTCAATAAAAAAACTTGCACACCCGCGAAAGAAAACATATAATTTATTTTGTAAACATTAGGAGAATATAGGAGGGATTATGTTGAGGGAGAAAATCAGAATTTTTATTGCAGATGATAATTTAGAATTTGTTTCCACTTTGGTAGACTGTATTAGTAAGCAAGAAGATATGGAAATTGTGGGCACTGCAAAGGACGGTTTGGAAGCTGCACAGAAAATAGCAACAATTAAACCAGATGTCTGTTTACTTGATGTTATTATGCCACAAGTAGATGGAATTGGCGTACTTGAAAAGCTAAATGAAACAATGGAAAAAATGCCTTTATGTATAATGTTATCTGCAGTAGGACAAGACAAGATTACAACACAAGCAATTATGACTGGTGCACAATACTATATTGTTAAACCCTTCGAAATGGATGTATTAGTAAAAAGAATTAGAGATTTCAAAAAATATCAACAATATCAACCAACAAAAATGACAAACTATTTAGCAAGAGAAATAAAACCAGCATACATAGAAGTAGATAATAAAGATAACAAAGAACAGAATCTAGAAGCAATGGTAACAAACATTATCCACGAAGTAGGTGTGCCAGCACATATAAAAGGTTATCAATATTTAAGAGATGGCATTATGATGGTAGTTGAGGATATAGAAGTTATAAATCAAATAACAAAACAACTTTATCCAGAACTTGCTAAAAAGTATCATACTACACCTTCAAGAGTAGAAAGAGCAATAAGACATGCAATAGAAGTAGCATGGGGAAGAGGTCAATTAGATGCAGTTGAAAACATATTTGGATATACTGTTTCAGCTAGTAAAGGAAAACCTACAAATAGTGAATTTATTGCAATGATTGCTGATAAATTAAGACTTGAAATGAAAGGTGCATAGAACAAAATAAGATTTTGTTGCTAATTTGTTCATATAATAAACAATACGAAAAATATAGGTATAATAAAAAGACTATTTACATTTATTTGTAGATAGTCTTTTATGTATTTAAAGATAATAATATATCGCTGAAAATATAGAACAAAGTGGAAAATATGATGATTGTAAAAGAAAAAATCAGCAGGGCAAATGTGACCCTGCTGATAAGTGGGATATGCTTAATATACAGCCGTGCTAGCAGAAATGATTGCCAGCAGATATGACTGTAATATTAAAAACCGAGATAACTGGGTTTCTGGTTGAAACCATAGCTTGCCCAGGTGTTGCCATGGAACTTTAACTCGGGGTATTCAGTAGAAAGCACATCAAGTGCCTTCTTGAACATCAAAGCTTCTGTCTTGTCAACGAAAGTTCTCTTGCCAACGAACTCCTGCACTTGGATGTCGAACACTCCCTGATTTGGTAACACGACCTTTTTCAGTCTTTCATGCTGGCCTTTCCAAGTTTCGGAATTGTACACGAGCCACGAAATAGCGGACAGGTCAGATACTCGCTCAAACTTGAGCTTTGCCATACCACTGATAGTACAACAGTCTCCATTAAGCCATTCACCATGACTAAAGATATCCTCTTTTGCAAAACGGATTGCACCCAACACGGTGCATACGAACTTGTTCTCTAAGAGTTGGCAGTCCTCTTGGACAAATTTTTTGATTTGATCAGGAAGTAAACTGATGAAGTACTCTACCATTTCTGGAATAATATCTCCATCTTTTACATTATATCTGAAGAAGTCAACCCAATCCTGAACGATAATGTCCGCGGTTCCAAAAAAATTGCTCTCATCTGCTTTCTCTTGATGAGAGAGAAGATGTTTTTTGTCAACATCATAATACATGAACTGATAAGTCCGAATGTACATATAATATACATGAGCCAGTTTTGCTTTTTGTGCATCGGTATACTTGCCTTTTGGGTCGTATACTTTTTGCGCTACATTGTGAATTACCTCATGACATTCTTGATGCCATACATAAATGGAATCAATGGACTGAAGGTAATTTGCAGCTTGTACAGCCGCATCATACATAGCACGGAGTGCAAAATCATTTACTTGGCATACTCTTTTGTAATGCTTTGGACCACCTGTGAGACCGAAGAATTTTTCGATTGCCTTTCGATGTTCTTTCGGCAGTTTCTGAATTTCGGAGATTAAGTCCCGGATATAAAATTTGGGAACTTGAGTCAAGTGTCTGTCTTTTGCACTTATTAGAGCAAGATACAGATTGATATAATCGTATGCATCACCTGTTTTTCGATTTTTTTCAGCTTTCTTTTGAAATGTTGCTCCATCATATGCAACATTCAATAAGCTTTTGTCATCATATGACAATACTTTTGCTTCTTTTTCCAATACATTCATGTTGTTTCTCCTATAGTTGTTTAAAGAAAAATTTAGCGAAGTTTATCCCACTTCACTAAAAAGCGTACACATAAATTATACACTAATTTACATAAAAAATCAACAACTAATTATTTGAAAAGGAAGCAATTATTGTAAAAAATATTTTAGATGTAAAAAATTAAGAATTTAAGTAATATAATTGGTGAAAAGCTTTAAAGAGTAAGAATACAGAAAAAATGTGAAAAAAATGTGAAAATTAGCAATCAACTATTGACTTTGCTAAAAAATGTATTATAATAGAAAATGTAAAAAGTAAAAGATATCTTTGAAAAGTAAATATGTGCTTACCTTAAATGGTGTCAACACAAAAAATAAATGAAAGGAAGTTGATTTATATGATGATGATACCAAGAAGAAATAATGAATTTGATTTTATAGGAGACATGTTTAAAGACCCATTCTTTACAGATGATGAAAGTAAAATAATGAAAACTGATATTAAAGAGAAAAAAGATAAATATGTAATAGATATTGATTTACCAGGTTATGAAAAAGAAAATATTAAAATGTCTATTGAAGATGGTTACTTAACAGTTAATGCAACAATAAATACAAATAAAGATGAAAAAGAAGAAGGCAAATTTGTACGTAAAGAAAGATACATGGGATCTTGTTCAAGAAGTTTCTATGTAGGTGATGAAGTTGAAAGTGAAGACATTAAAGCTTCTTTCAAAAATGGTACTTTAAGAATAGAAGTTCCAAAGAAAGAAGAAAAGAAAGAATTACCTGAAAAGAAATATATTGAAATTGAAGACTAATGCATAATAGAGAGAGTTAATAAATAATATTGGGCTTTTAATATAATTTTTGTTATATTAAAAGCTCTTTTTTCTATAATAGGAAACAATAAGTATTTTCTATATTTATATGTCGCTAAAGTATTCTGTACTTTCTACTATAGAAAAGCTTCTAACATATATAAATAACTTGTGAATTTTTGAATAAAATATTGATAAGAAAATAATGATATGATAATATCATATTGATATTGAAAAAAGGAGGGTATGTTAATAAAATGGCTATTCATAACTCTGCAAAAGAAGGTGAAATTGCAAAAACAGTCTTAATGCCGGGAGACCCATTAAGAGCTAAATATATTGCTGAAAAATTTTTGAACAATTATCGTTTAGTAAATGATGTAAGAAATATATATGCATATACAGGAAAATATAAAGGAAAAGAAATTACTATAATGGCTTCTGGAATGGGAATGCCAAGTATGGGAATATATAGTTACGAATTGTATAAATTTTATAATGTTGAAAAAATTATTAGAATTGGTTCATGTGGTGCATATAGTCCAAATATAAAACTTTTAGATACAATTTTAGTTGATGGCAGTTATACTGAAGGAAACTTTGCATATAATATGAATAACGAAAAATGTAACTTTGTAAATGGAGATAAATTACTTTGTGATGATATTGAAGAAGTTGCTAAAAATCTAAATATAGATTTAGTAAAAGCAAATGTAGCATGCACAGAATGTTTTGATGCTTATACACCAAATCCACAACAGTATGTTGAAAGATTACCAAAAGAATATAATATAGTTGCTTCAGAGATGGAGAGTTTTGCTTTATTTTATACAGCAAAGGTATTAAATAAGAAAGCAGCTTGTTTGTTAACTGTTGTAGATTCAAACTATAAAGACTTAGAAAATAAGCAATTGACAGCAGAAGAAAGAGAATTATCATTGAATAATATGATAGAAATAGCTTTGGAAGCTGCAATAAAGTAATTAGTAACTAGCTAAAAGTGAATTGAAATATATTCTTTAAAAGTGTAAAAAAGTTAAATTAAAAGATATTTTATGAAAAAAATGGAAAATTAGTAATTTAGTGTTGACAATGGCAAATAAAGGTGTTAAAATACAGTACAGTTGTT
>CAKPCF010000024.1 GCA_934141445.1 uncultured Clostridia bacterium
TTTAATGAGTTTATTAAACACGAATTTTGATGGAAGAATTTTTTATAAAATTTTTCCCGAAAAAAATTGACACTATCCATATTTCAGTAAAATTTGCAATATTATGTAAATTATGTTATAATAAATATGTCCGTAAACTTTTAGCACATTGAAAAAAGAAAAGAGGTTTTGGGTATGATCGTATGTTTTACCCCACGGAGCAAATTCAACAATCTGATTGGCAAATGTCCTGCCAGTGTCAAAATCAACTTAACTCAACAGATGCAAACGATGCTTGGACTCAGCGCTGAGGAGCTTAAATATCAACTGTTAAAGTTGGTATTAACTCCACCTGAAAAAAAACCAATGGAAGCTCTGCTAAATGAAACAGAAGCGGAGATTGTCATGAAGATTGATCCGGAATTCAACATCAAAGTTGCCAATGAATTACGCTCAGCAAGAGTAAGCAACGTTGATAAAAATTTTATGGCAATTCCCCGGCATCCGTATGATAATGATGATGAGTATCAAAAGTTCTTGAAATGTTTCAAAAATGATATCATCAAAGGCGGAATTGCGGAAATTGTGTTTGCCCATTGTTCAGAACTTAAAGAAAGCGACTTTGAGAGCTTTATGTACCTCACTTCACAGTCAGAAGAAAAATCAGTTTATGGAGGTCTGCGTAAGGCTGGTTTTCCTCGTCAGTATGCAGAACTGCTTTGGCCGTATGCTAAACAGTTCAATAAGTTTGTGTTAGAAGCAAGAAAAGCATGGCCCAATATCAACGTGGCAACTGCTCAAAGTTTGAATGTTATTCAAACTTCAACTACTAATGTTACTACTAGCTTGCCTGACACATCTAAAGATGTAGCAGAAAGCACAACCACAATTCAAAATGATAACTCCCAGAAAGAGGTGCAAAGTCTTGAATGTACGAATGAGCCCATCCAAAATTCTAGCACTCTCTCGGTAGCAACACCTGCTCAAAACAGAAGTACCGCCATTACTCCAAGAGTTATTTTGGAAAATGATCGTATTTTCCGTGAATTTGATGAGTGTTGGATTCAGGTGGACACTATCAACAAAAAAAACATCGAAAGTATGGAATTCGAGTTTTCGGATTTCAGCAGTCTCTATGAGGCTTTCAGTAACCTCCATCGTGCAATGGAGGAACTGGTATCTCATGGTTTCACGGAAAGTGAAGTCTGGAAAAAACGTTATGCCATCAATTCTCTTTTCGCCAGCTGTAAGAAGTTCTAATTACTTCTTCTAGCTGTTTGTGTACAATGGCATTTCAATATGTTTATTGCATACAAAAAAGCCTCTCGTGGAATGTGGGACACTCCCAATCCACGAGGGCTTTTTATTTATTATTTAAAAATAGTTTAATTTCAGTTTTATAGCTAATTTATTTTATCATATACTTCTTTTAGTATATCATATCTTATTTTTATTACTTCTTTATAAAATTGTTTTCTTTTTTCAGTCATACATGAAATTTTCTCAATGAATTTTTCTATTTCATTTATATCAATTTTTCTGAAGATTCTACATATTGCTTTATTGCAATCTTCATTTTTTCTACTTTTTATATATGATATATAATTTATCTTTTTTCCATTTTCTTTTATACAAGAATAACAGTTTATTGCTAAATTTTTAAATTCAATCTCATTAAGTTTTTCTATTTCTGTATCTTCTAACATAGGGTTCAAGCAAGAACCACAATCATATATTGGAGCAAATTCTATTTTATTACTTTTTGAATCTACTAAAAAGCCCCAATTTCCATTGTGTCTATCTGTATTTCCAATTAAACCATCAATTATAAACATATCCCAAAATTTTTCTTTTGTATCAGCTGGTATCATCATTTTTGTTTCTTCTATAACAGCTAAAATATCTTCTAACTCTGTTTCTATTTTTTTGTCTGGATTTGTGCTCAAAGCTAGGTTTTCAAATTCATATAAAACATGATTTTCATCTGTAAAGTCTTCACAAGCACACACAATTTTTTCCTTTTCATTATAAGTATATGTTCCTAAAATTGTATTTTGTGTTCTAAATCCTACTATTTTGAAAATATTGCTTCCCATATATTCTGAAAACGCATTATTTATATATGAGATATTTTTATTTTTCTCTCTTATAGGGTCTGGAAACTTTACTAAATATTTTTTATTATTATATAATAGTGTTTTCTTTTTTTCTGAACCTTTATAATTATTCAATTCTTCTACACACTTTGTAAAATCTATCATCACTATTTCCACCCCATTTACTCTCAATAAATTTATCTCTAAAGTTCACTAATCATTGTTAGAAAGTGGTTTCATTGTTGGGAATAGCAATACATCTCTAATTGATGCTGCATCTGTTAATAACATTACTAATCTATCTATGCCAATTCCTAAACCACCTGTTGGTGCCATACCATATTCAAGAGCATTTATATAATCTTCATCCATCATTCCAGCTTCATCATCACCATTTTCTCTTGCTGCAATTTCTTCTTTAAATCTTTCATATTGATCAATTGGATCGTTCAATTCTGAGAAAGCATTTCCATATTCTCTACCATCAATAAATACTTCAAATCTTTCTGTAAGTCTTGGATCAATTGATGATTTCTTAGCAAGTGGAGATATTTCTACTGGATAATCATATATAAATGTTGGTTGAACTATTGTTTTTTCAACATATTCATCAAAAAATAAACTAATAATATGGCCTCTTGTTTCTTTACCTGCTGGGATTTCAATTTTTCTTTCTTTTGCAAGAGCAACTGCTTCTTCATCAGAATTTACTGTATTGAAATCAACTCCACAAGCTTCTTTTATAGAATCAATCATTGTAATTCTTTTCCATTTTCCACCCAAATCAATTTCTGTACCTTGATATGTTAATTTTGTAGTTCCACAAACTTTCATAGCACATTTTTGGAATAATTCTTCTGTTATATCCATCATATCATGATAGTTTTGATATGCTGCATATAATTCTATAGATGTAAATTCTGGATTATGTCTAATATCCATTCCTTCATTTCTAAAAATTCTTCCAATCTCATATACTTTATCGTATCCACCAACAATTAATCTCTTTAAATTTAATTCTGTTGCAATTCTTAAATACATATCGATATCTAAAGTATTATGGTGAGTAATGAATGGTCTAGCTGTAGCACCACCAGAAATTGTATTTAATATTGGAGTTTCAACTTCTAAATATCCTTTTTCATTTAAAATATTTCTTATTTCGCTAATAATTTGACTTCTTTTTCTAAATGTTTCTTTTACTTCTGGATTCATTATTAAGTCAACATATCTTTGTCTATATCTTAAGTCTACATCTTTTAAACCATGGAACTTTTCTGGCAAATCTCTTAATGATTTTGAAAGCAATACCACTTCTTTAGCATGAATAGATATTTCTTCTGTTCTTGTTTTAAAAACAAAACCTTTTATACCAATAATATCTCCTATATCAAAAGTCTTAAATGCTTTGTATGATTCTTCTCCTAAATCGTTTATACTAACATAGCTTTGAATTTTTTCATCTGAATCTTGAATTGTACAGAAAGAAGCTTTTCCCATAATTCTTTTTGCAATTATTCTACCAGCTACAGATACATCTTTTTGTTCAAAATTTTCATAATTTGCTTTGATTTCTCCAGCTGTATTTGTTCTATCATATTTCGTTATTTGAAATGGATCTTTACCTGCATTTTGTAATTCTTTTAATTTGTCCCTTCTAACTTGCATTAGTCTATTTAACTCAACTTCTTCATTTTCAACTGTATTTTCACTCATTGCTATTTCTCCTTTTCAATTTGATTTTATAATTATATCGCATTTTTTCGTTATTGTAAACTCCAAAAGTAAAACAAACTAAAAAAAGTAGGAAATATGTTATAGAACAATTTTCTACTTTTTTAAGAACTATATCTATTATTCACTATGGTAATAAAGAGCATTCAATATTCTTTTTACCTGTTAATTCACCATTTTTATATTTTAATAAACTAATAGCAGGTTCTCCTTCGTATTTAGGAATTTCTACTAAAATTTCCATAATACCATCATTATCAACATCAATTACTTCAACATTGCTAATTGATAAATGATATTCTTCAGTTGATACTGATTCCCATTTACTTTTTTCTATATAAGCCAAATCTGCAACTTTTGTTCCTTTTGAATCAACTAATGTTATTTTTGAATATCCAGTAGAAGAATTTCCAAGTACAAGTATATACTCATCTGTACCATTTCCATCTAAATCAACTATAATTGCTTTTTTCAAATCATAATTTGTCAACTTAGGATTATTATCAGCAACAATTGTTGGAATTGAATTTACAACTTTTACAGTTCTCGGAATAGCATTATATTCCTCTGATATTGCAACTTTTCCAACATTTTCTATTTTTAATAATCCATCATATATTTGTGATGATAAAGTTCCTAAATCTGAATCTTTAAACTTAAAATTTGAATAATTATAGTATGTTATAACATATTTCTCTTTATCTAAGCTTGAATTATCTATATATTTTAATTCTGTTAATCCCATTTTACTTGTATCTAATAATAGTCCATCATATAAAACAATCAAATTTTCATTTTGTGTTTTTCTTGAAGTAGCATCACTAGTAGCTACTGTATTTGTAGTTGTACTTGATGTACTGTTAGTACTATTAGTCACTTCTGAAACAGCTGTATCTATTATATTTCCAAGTGAAACTGTATTTTCAGAATTAGTTTCATTTTTTACTGTATTTTGAAGTTCACCTGCTAAAATTTCCAATCCATTTTTATCAGGGTTTGATGTATATATTAAATAATATGCAAGTGCACCTGTTCCAACAATTAAAGTAACTATTACTGTTAATAAGAAATTTCCAAGTCTTCTAACATTTTTATGTAATTTTTCTTTTTGTTCTTCATTATTCTTTTTATTAGAAACTTTATTTTCTTCTTTAATTGTATCTTTTTTATTTATCTCTTTATTTTTTTGAAGTTCTGCCATAATTTCTCCTTTGTTTATTATAATCTATTTTTATTCTAACATAACTTTTTTACTTTTAAAATACTTTTTGTACATCTGTAAATTATTTCATTTTTATTAGAGAAATTTTATGTAAAAGAACTTACATTCTTCCATAATTTGAATAACCTGGTATCAAATCCTCTTCAAATTCTTGTGTTTCTCTAACAGTTTCTTTTTGCTTTTCAGCATGAACATAAATACTTTCTATTTCTTGTGGCATTTTATCTGAAAGCTCTTCAATTTTGCCTCTTGCTAATCTGATTGCATTTTTATCATATCCACGTTTTTCAAGTTCTCTCATAATAGCTTCATAATCTCTTAAAACATATTTAGGTTTACCATTTACAAATTCAACTGAACTTGAATCTAAATAATTTCCCTCTGCAGTTCTTCTAAACATTTTTCCATTAGGCTTATCTTCTGTTTCAGTTTGGATAACAGACCATATAGCTCTAGGAGTTTCTTCATTATCTACAAATTGTACTGCATCAAAGATTTTTTCTATTCCTTCTCTTGTCTTTGCTACATGAGCATAGCCATAAGTTCTAATTATTTCACCTCTTTGTTTCTTTGTATCAATTTGTTCAACTGATAACTTAGAAAATGAATTTTGACTATCCTCTTGTGGCTTTATTCCTAAACGCTGTAATTCCAATACATACGCAGCTTTTTCTTCATTTGTCATCTTTCCCATTTCCATTTCCATACCTTTACGTGGTTGAATAAAGAAATTTGAAAAAACTTCAAAATCCCTAATAGCCTTACTAGTCATACTACTTGGCATATCTAATATTAAAATTCTTGAAATGCCATTTGATGTATGAATATTTACCTTTCTATCGCCACTTTTTTCCCTTCGAGTTTCAGAATAATCATAATTTTGATCATTTTTCTTAAATGTTTCTATTACTTTATTATCAGCAACAATAAAATTTCCTTCTCCATTCATTCTTGAAAAGCATTTAAACGCTGCGCCACTATTCGAAAAACCTTCTGCACCACTTATTTCTTGAAAATTATTTAAGTTAATTTTCAAATAATTGCTTAAAACATTACTTAAAGTTTCTGACATACTTCTATCTAAACGCTGGTATCTAGTTCTTGGCAAATTTAAAGATGATATATTTTGTACTTTTAAACTTTTTTCAAATTCATTTAAAGTTCTTGCACTAGTTGAAGTGTTGCTCAAATTTCCTTCAGTTGTAGGAATATTTACTTTTTCTAATTTGTTATTTAACATATTCATAATCTCCTTCTCCAATAAATTTATTATAACAAATAAATTTACAAAAGTATAGAAAATAAATAAAAAAAAAATAAACATTTGTAAAATTTACAAATGTTTATTTAATTATAAGTTTATTTCAAAAATATTAATTTATTCTTCTAAAATCGTAGTTGATTACTCACCATCTGCTTCTCCATCAAAGCAAATTGCATAACTTCCATCTTCTTTTAAAGCAGCTACTGTATGGAAAGAAGAATTATATCCACCTTCTGTTGATGCAATACTTATAACATTCTTTAAAATCAAAAGACTTTATTTTTTTCAATACAAATTTTTATTCAATCTCGCTTCTTTCATTCTCATCTTGTGGCTGGCTATATTTTGTTTGTGCTTGTTGCATTTGAGCTATATGTTCATCCAATGTTCTCTTTTCATCTGAAGTTAGAGTCTGTCCTGTTTGTTGCATATTTTTTAATTTATTAGCTTCATTAATTGCTTTAATATCTTGAGTTACATCACTAATTTCTTTTGTAGTTACTTTTCCTTGTTTTATCGCATTCTTTATATTTCCTAATAATGAACTTCTTTCTCTTTTTTTAATTCCTATTTCTCGAGTTGATTTCATCATCTCATCTACCTTTACAGCCAACATTCTCTCTCCTCTAGAAGATCCATATAAAATTTCATCAGTACTTTTAGCTAAAGTTGTTTCTAATTTACTATCTGGATATTGCATCTTATAAAAATCGTATACAAATTTCACTTTTGAGGGACTAGCAAACAGTGCTCTAACTATTTCTGAAGCTGGCTGATAGCTATCAGCCAATGCTGTTCTATAAATATTTTCTGTATCAATATTGCCCTTTTCTGTCAAAGATTTACCATTTAACTCTCCTAACATAGAAAATACTCTTTCATTAGAATCATTAAAAGCATATGTAGTTCCGCTTAATTTTTCATCTAATGTCCATCTTATTCCTGCTGCTCCGACCCATATTGCTGCAAATCTTCCCATTGCCTGTAACTGTGGATCTCTTATTTCTTCTCCTGTTATTCTATTTTTAACATACACTCTTGTATAATCATCATCTTTATAAAAAGTCTCTAACTTTTCATATGCACTTTTCAAATCTTGAAAACTAATTTTTCTTCCTTTTTGTGCTTCTATCATTTGTACTTGTATACTATCTCCATTTTCACATTCATCTAACGAATTTAGTACGGCATATCCTTGTTCCCTAGCTGTTACTTTCATAGCAGAAAACACTTTTTTTCTAGCAAGTGGAGTATCTACTTTTTTGCTAAATTTAAAGTTCAATTCTCCTTTTTCATAAAAATTACTTACTTTTTCTCTAAATTTTTCTTTTGGCATTTGCATCTCTTCAAAATACACTTGAGCCAATATTTTCTCTTTTAAACTTTCATCTTCAATAAAAAAAGGTGGTTGTTGTGCAGTTCTAATTTCTTTTCCATCTTCAGATATACTTACAGCCTGATTGCAAGCTCCCAATTGTGACATTTTATATATATATTCTGCTGCACTTTTTTTCTGTTCAACATGTTTTAGTCCTCTATCAGTTTCTTCTCTTTGTAATTGTAAATCTTGTTCTGGCATATTGGAATATCTAGTAATCGTTTCCGAAACTCGTTCTAATACATCTGGCTCATCTTTAAGCGATTCCATTATACTTTGTAAATATGTCCTTTGTTCATCTTCTGATAAAGTTTTCAATTTCGGAATTACAATGTCAGCACATACCATATCATAAACCCTATCTGACATTTCAGTTTCAATTTGTTGCATAATAGTTGAATAATATATATCACTATTTTCTTTTGAAACTGCTTTCATCATATCATACATATCGGTTAAATATTTATTTATATCACTATACCATGTATTTTTTTGTGTGATACCATTACATGCATTTTCTAAAGCATTAGAATGATTAAAATATGCATCCATGCTTATTTGTTCACCAAATGTCGCATCTAAAATTTTTGCCACCTTTTTTAAATCTTTATATCTAAAATCAGAATTAGGACTAATTGTATATTCCCATATCTTTTCAGTAAACATTTGTGTCAAGCCTTCATTAAGACCTGTGTTTTGCCTTGTACAGACAATTCCAGTTTGACCATCAAATCGTGAACCCGAATGTAATAATTCATGAGTTAATTGTGTCATTATAAGTTTTCGCACTTTTGAATCAATACCTATTGGAATATTATTTTCATCAAATCTAGCAAAACTTCTATCAATAGCAACTTCACTTGGCCTTATTCGATATGTTTGTTGTCCATTTTTTTCAACTGAAATTTTCTTCTGACCTCTGCTAATCATTCTAGCATTGCTTCTTTCAATTAAATTTTCAACATATAAACCATCTACTTTGTCTAAGTTTTCTCTTATAAAATCTGAATTTTCAAACCCTTCACTTTTAAGATAATTTTGGATTTTATCTTTTAGTTTTTCCAAAACCACTTTATCCATTTGTTCTCTATAATTATCCATATAACACCTATTTCTTTTTTATTATTCTAATAATTTTATCTAAAAATCTTTTTAATGCACTTTGATTTTTATATACTACAATTTCTGTGTTCTGACATATATCTTCTTGCTTTTTCTTAAATAAATTATCAGGATTATACTTTTCTAGCAATTCTTGACTTTCTTTGTCATTTTTAGTAATTTCATCTAAAGCTTCTTGCTTTTCCTGCTGTGTAGTACACCAATAATTAAGGTTAATCATTGTTAATAATACTATTGTTTTTCTTTTTAAATTTTGTTCTATCAAAGGTGTCTCTATATCTATTTTAGGTTTATACTCTTTTAATCTTTCATTTTTCAAAAATTTTCTAATACTTTCCGGTACTTTTTTTCTAGAATCTTCATCTAATAGTTCTAGTATTTCATATACTTCAGAATAAGCCATCAAAGTATCTATTGTCATTTGTTCTTTCTCCTTTGTAACAATATATTTAAAGTATAGCAATAAATATATATTTTTACAATATGTTTAAATTATCTTTTCTAATGTGTTAATAATGTGATAAACAATAAAAAAAGCAATAAGCAAAATCTTCTGAAATGCTTATCGCTATAACTTTTTATAAGTATAATCGAACAATATTGCAGTTGCCAATCAATTTGATAAAATTATTTCATAGGTAGAGTGGCAAAAGAGTGGCAAACAAAAAAATAAGCATTTACTAAAAACTAGCAAATGCTTATTCAGTGGTGGCTCGAAGTGGAATCGAACCACTGACACGGGGATTTTCAGTCCCCTGCTCTACCAACTGAGCTATCGAGCCTTTATATAAAAAATATCTAGTAAAATGCTAGATATTTTTTATGGCGACCTGGAACGGGCTCGAACCGTCGACCTCCGCCGTGACAGGGCGGCATTCTAACCAACTGAACTACCAGGCCAAAAATGGTGGTCGCTATAGGGCTCGAACCTATGACCTCCTGCTTGTAAGGCAGATGCTCTCCCAGCTGAGCTAAGCGACCATTTTGTTTGTCTGTAACTGACAAGTAATATTCTACTAAACTTTTTATTATTTGTCAATACATTTTTTAAATTTTTTATTTATTTTTTACTTCTACTTTTTAAGTTATATTTAATAAAAAATTTAAACTTTTGTGTTCCCTTGAACGAGTTTTATTTTAGCAAAAGTTTTATACAATGTCAATACTTTTTTTAAACTTTTTTTCATTTTTTTATTTTTACATTTTTTTACACAATTATTAAAAAAATAACTTATATCTACATTTTTCTTATTTTATGTTAATTTAATGTATTTTGTTTTATAAAAGTTATCCACTTTTGCTACCTGTGGATAATGTGGATAACTCTGTGAATAACTTATTTTACTATATTATTTCTCATATTTTATACACAAAACTTTTGCTCGCTTTTATAGTTTGCATAATTTTTTGACTTATATATATAATTTATGTAAATCATATTTTATGTTTTTTAGTATCATTTATATATATTGCCATATTTTGGCAGTATTTTTATTTTCTATTTTTGTGTACAATATATATATCAAATTTAATAATATTAAAGAGGTGATTAAAATGGCAGAAGACAAATTCGTTATTCAGAAAACTAAAAATACTAATCGTAGAATTATTATAAGAACAACAGATGAAATGGCTGATGAAATTTTCAGTATAGCAAAAGAAAATGATGTTAGTGTTAATACTCTACTTGTAAACTGTATTAGATATGCTTTAGACCATAGATAAAATATATAACAAAAAAAGCCGTGGCAGGCTTTTACACCTGCCACAGCTTTCTTTTTTAATCCGACCAATAGGCCAAACTATCTTTCCAGTTCGGATACTCCTTATCAAGGAACGCTTTTGCCTCATTAACAGCATTCTTAAACTCAATGCCATTGTAATGGCTATTTCCAATGCTCCACTTCTTCAAAATGCTTTGCCTCTCATTGTCGCGCACAATCACCTCATAAAATCTATCGTCACTATCAAACTTGTAGTCCCAACAGAATCTCTTCAGCAACCTAATCGTCGCCTGTGGGTTTTGCCCTCTTAAGAGTGAACCCTTATTAAAATAGACAAGCACTCTTGTCACATCTTTCGGTGTTTTTATCGTATAGTAGTTTTTCTCCTTTTCATGTCTTTGATATCGCCACCCTCTCGGCAAAATAGCTGTTTCAAACAGTTCATCATCTAATTGAGCACATTTGCAAAATTCAAATCCCAGAGATTCAAACTGTTGCCGTGCTCCCTCTGTAATCATTCTAGGAAACCGAATCACAATTCTCTTTTCTTCGCTCATGTTTAGTTACCTCCATAAGCTCACCAATTCATTTTCGAACAACTACATTATACTACATTTTTCTCAAAAATCAACTAAAAACGATAAAATAAGCGTATTTGCTTTCTTGCAATACAAATTGTACAAAATAAAAAAGCACTAAAACCTCAAAATTGAAATCTTAATACTTTTATTGGCTGGACTGGGTAGATTCGAACTACCGGAATGCCAGAGTCAAAGTCTGGTGCCTTACCGCTTGGCTACAGTCCAATATATTAAATTAAATGGGGTGGAATATGGGACTCGAACCCATGGTCTCCAGTGCCACAAACTGGCGCGTTAACCAACTACGCTAAATCCACCATGATTGATAGCACTTTCCTCACAGTGCTTCTTTATTTTAATTCATCTTTTTGAATTTGTCAATACTTTTTTAAAATTTTTTAATATTTTTCACCATTACAATTTTTCACCATTTTCAATATTTACATGTAAAATCAAAACCTCTAATCATTTCTTTAATAATTAGAGGTTTTAATACTATTTTCTATTTTAAAAGTTCTTTTGCTTTTTCTAATTGTGTATCTGTTGTGTCATTTGAATCTGATGAAGGCAATTCTACTGTATAATCTGGCTCTATTCCAACTTGATTTATTTTATTTTCATTTGGTGTAAAATATTCAGCAAATGTTAATTTTAATACACTTCCATCTGTTAATTGAAATACATTTTGAATAACACCTTTGCCATAAGTCTTTTCGCCTACAATCTTTGCTCTTCCATGATCTTTTAGAGCTCCTGTTAAGATTTCAGATGAACTTGCAGAATAATAGTTTACTAATACAACCATATCTGATGTAGTATCAACAGCTTGATTTTGAGCTTTTGTTTCAGTTTTATTTCCATCTGAATCAACTGTATATAATAAAGTCTCATCTTTATCGATAAATAAATTAGCTATTTGCAAAGCTTCATCAACAAGACCACCTGTATTATATCTCAAGTCTAAAATAATCTTATTTGCACCTTGTGACTTTAAATCTTCTAATGCTGTTTTAAGTTCATCAGCACATCCTTCATCAAATGTTAATAAAGAAATATAACCAATATTATTTTCTAGCATTTCACTTTCAACATGATAAATTTTAACTTCTCTTCTCTCTACTTCAAATTCTTTATATTCGCTACCTCGTGCAACCTTTAATTTAACAGTTCCACCTTCTTTTCCTTTAATTAGTTTTGAAGCATCTTCTGGTTTTTTACCTAAAAAGTCTTGGTCATCTATAGAAACAATTATATCTTCTGATTTTAATCCAACTTCTTCTGCTGGACTTCCTTTTATTGTAGATGCAATTACTATATTGCCATCTTCATTTTGACTCATATATATTCCTATTCCATAATAATTTCCTAAAGCAGATTCTTGAAATTCATCCCATTCTTCTTTAGTATAATATTCAGAATATTTGTCTCCTAAACCATTTACATATCCCTTTATAGTTTCATTTAAAATCTTTTCATTATCAATTTCACCAATATAATATTTATCAATAACTGATTTAAATGTTTCTAATGATGTAGTTATTGCTTTAATTGTATCACTTGAATCTCCTGTTAAACTTTCTTTATCTACTTTTAAACCTGCAGCTGAATATTTTTTTGTAACATAAGAAAAAGTACAACTCGCTGTAATAACTACTGTAAGGCAAATAGTTGCTATTATAGCAAATATAAACTTATATCTTAATTGTTTTTTTTCATAAGAATCCATCAATTTGTTTGTTAGTAAATTACTAACACTCCTCATAATTTATTTAGATTTTATTAGTAAGGTAACCTATAAACCTTTTTATACATTCTATTCATTTTCAAATTCATTATTATACATTTTGAATTTTTTACAAAAATCCACATAGCAATTTTCATTATGGCAAATAAGGCGTTGGATTTACTCTCTTACCATTAACCCATATTTCAAAATGTAAATGATATCCTGTTGAATTACCAGTTGTTCCTACACTCATAATTTGTTGTCCTTGTGATACTCTATCACCTTTTGAAACAAGTCTTGAACCAGGCATACCATGTGCATAAAGTGTTATTGTGCCATCATCATGTTGAATAATAATATGTTCACCATAGCTTACATATTTACCATTAACTTTCTTAGCTTCTGATTTATATACAGTACCCGCCTTAGCAGCTAGTACAGGTGTGCCACCAGCAATTGCAAAATCTACACCAGTATGTCCCTTATAACCTAAATATCCTGTTGTTATATTTCTCTTTGTTTTTCCAGCAAGTGGACAAATGAAACCTGCTTCACTTGGATTTATAGTAACATTACTAGAACTACTACTTTGGCTTTTCTTTACAAGTTCAGCAATTTCTTTTTCTATTTCCTTTTTATATTTTTCTTGTTCTTCCAATTGAGCTTCTAGTGCTTTTTCTTCTGAACTTAAGTTATTTACAATCTTTTGCTTATCTTTTTTTGTTACAGCTAAAGCATCTTTTTTAGTCTGAATTTTTTCTTTTGCACTATCAATTTCTTTTTTTGAGCTTTCTAATTGTGATTTTTCTGATTCTATTGCAACTTTTTCATTATTTATTTGATTTAATAAATCCGTATCATGTTCAGTTAATTTTTCAATCAAATAATATTTTGAAATAAAATCTGATAAATCCTTTGAGCTGAACAAAACATCTAAATATGTAGTTTTACCTGTTTTATACATAGCAACAAGTCTTTTTTTCAAAGTTTCTTGATTTTCTTCATATTTCTTTTCTTTTTCTTCTATTTCTTTTTGCTTTTCAGAAATTTGATTATTTAACACATCAAGTTGTGCTTCTAATGTATCAATTTCATCTTCATAATCACTTATTTGTGAATTTAATCTTGTTATCTGATTTAACTGATCAGTCATCTTTGACTTTACACCAGCAATTTCAGAATTCGTTGCATCAATTTTATCTTGAACATCACTTGCTTTATCCTCTAAATCACTCTTTTCTGAAGCATACGAATATATACTTGAAAATATAATAATTGCTAATGCAAGCAAAGCTACAAGATTTTTCAAAAGTCTTTTATCCATCTTTTCCTCCGTTTCTTAAAATTCAAATATTAGTAATTTAGTTGTTATTTGTTAAGTCAACTGTTTCACTTGTATTTTGTGATTCATTTTCATTTTTATTATAAGAAGTTATATAATCTAGTGGTTCTACTGGACTACCATTTACTCTAACTTCAAAATGAGCATGAGGTCCTGTTGAATATCCTGTTGAACCAACTTTTAAAACAGCAGTTCCTTGAAATACAGTTTGTCCAACTTCTACCAAAATTTCACTTCCATGTGCATATAAAGTAGAAATCCCACCACCATGATCAATCATTACCATATTTCCATATGCTGTATTATACTCAGCTTTTACAACAATTCCATCATTTGCAGCCACAAAAGTTGCCCCTATTGGTGCTGAAATGTCAACTCCTGTATGTAATTTATAAACTCCTGTTATTGGATGTGTTCTCATTCCATATTGTGATGTAATTCTTGTATAGCCTGGTACCGGCCATGCCATTGTGCCTCCAACATATTTTTCGCCAACATTTGCCAGTGCCAATTTTTTTATTTCAAACTCTACATCTTGAATTTGTTGTCTATAGTCTTCAATTTCTTTATGTAAAGCTAAATCTTGTTCACTAAGTTCTGAAACTCTTTTGTCTTTAATAATTTTCATATTTGACAATGCTATTTGTGTTTTTTCTCTTGTTTCTCTTGAAACCATTAAGATATTCTTTTTAGTTTCTAAATTATTCGCTAGTTCTTGAATACTATTTCTCTTATCTTCGACAGCTTTTAGCAAACTAGTATCAGTCTTTGTAATTATTGTAAGATAATAGTAATTTGATAAAAACTGTGATAAAGACCTTGAATTTAGAAGAACATCCAAATAACTTACCTTTCCAAATTTATACATTGTAACAAGCCTTGTTTGTAAAGCATTTTTTTGTAAATTATATTTTTCTTTCAGTTCTTCTAATTCTTGCTCTGTTGTATTTATGTATTTATTTAGTTCTACTTCTTGAAGCTCAATTTCATGTATTTCAGATTGTTTGTCTGAAATTTCTTGTGATAATTTTTCAAGTTCTAACAATGTTTCAGACATATCTTCTTGAATGTACTGAATTTGAGCTTCTTTTTCCTTTACTTGATTTGTTAAATCATTTTTTTGAATATTTAAACTATCTAAAGTATTTTCTGTAGTATTTGTTGTCTCGGTTTCTTGAGTCAAATTTTGCTCTGCATTTTGAACTATATTCTGTGTGGTATTTTCTGCATACACTGATATCGGAACTACTATGCAAATTACTAAAATTACAAAATCAATTTTAATAATATTTTTCAAGATTTAAACCTCCAAATACTTCTTCATTGAAATAGAACTTCCTAAAGCTCCTATTCCTATTCCTAATGCTCCATAAACAATTAAAATATATTTTGACAAATCTTGGAATTGCAATAATGAAACTTGCATTTGTTGTAAAATCATTGAAGCTTCTATTTTCTCAATTATTGTATTATATAAAAGTCCAACTATACAAAGCGTAATTAAAGCCGCAATTATTCCTATTATTATACCTTCTACAATAAAAGGTCCTCTTATAAAGCCATTTGTAGCACCTACATATTTCATAATTGAAATTTCTTTTCTTCTAGCATGAACTGTTAATTTTATAGTATTAGAAATAATTGTTACTGAAATAACTATCAATAAAGCAAATATAACAATAATTGCAATTCTAACACCTTTAGCTATTTTTATTAAAAGTGTTATTGTCTGGTCACTGCTCATTATGTCATCAACATTTTCCATTTGTAAAATTTCTGATTTTACTTGCTCACTATAACTCAAATCTGTTAAAGTGACTATGTATGAAGCTGGAAAAACGCCTTCATAACCATCTAATAAAGATTGATATTCTTTAAATTCATCTTTTACAGAGTCTAAAGCTTGCTGTTTAGTTTTAAATTTAGTTGAATTAACTCCTTCTAAATTCTTTATTTTATTTCCAAGTTCGTTTATTTGTTCATCAGTAGCATCAATATCTATATAGACTTCCATTCCTTGAGCTTGTTGAACTTGCTCCATTATTGTATTTACATTTTCTCCAATAGCAAAAAAAGCTCCAAATAAAAACATTGCACAAATCATTGTTATTAGAGAAGACATTGTTGCTTTTTTATTTTTAAATAAATTTCTAAAACCTTCACTAATTAAATATGTAAAACTATTGTATCTCACTACTATAACCACCCTTTTTATCATCTCTTACAATTATGCCTTTGTCTATCTGTATTACTCTTTTTTTCATTTTATCTACTATATCTTGTGCGTGTGTTGCCATAACAACAGTTGTTCCTCTTGCATTTATATCATTTAACAAATTCATTATGTCCCAGGCTGTTACTGGATCTAGGTTTCCAGTAGGCTCGTCTGCAATTATCATTGTTGGATTATTTACAAGTGCACGAGCTAAAGCAACTCTTTGTTGTTCTCCTCCAGAAAGCTCATTTGGATAACATTTAGCTTTATTGCTAAGTCCTACCAATGAAAGAACCATTGGTACTTGTCTTCTAATATGTCTAGGTGTTGCCTTTACAATATACATTGCAAAAGCTACATTTTCATATACTGTTTTATCTGGAAGTAAACGGAAATCTTGAAAAACGACTCCCATACTTCTACGCAAAAATGGTACTCTTTTTGGTTTTAAAAAAGTTATATCCTTTCCATTTATAATGATATTTCCTTTGTTAGCTTCTTCTTCTTTTAAAATTAATTTTATTAAAGTAGATTTTCCTGAACCAGAACTTCCTACTAAAAATGCAAATTCACCTTTTTCAATTGTAAAACTTGCATCATGAACTGCTTCAGTACCTGTATTATATATTTTTGTTACATTTTTAAATTCTATCATTTAAATTTTAGCACCTTCCTATAAAAAATTGTATAATTTATGCTATTATAATTCTATAATATAATATCAGTAAACTAAAAAAATTGCAATACCATAAAATGGAGTTTAAACACTTTATTACATTTTATAATATATTGTTTTGAAATACCGCGTAAGAGACCAAACGAACAAAGTGAGTGCGAATGGAGCAATCTTCATATAAAATAAAAAAATTGAAGATTGCGACACCAAGGTATAAAAAACAATATATTATAAAATCAATTGTAAAAATTATTTTATAAATTCATTTACAATTGCTTCTGCTGTCAAATCAAAATATTTCATTAATTCACTTGCTTTTCCTGATTTTCCAAAGCAATCTTTCATTCCTAATCTTGTTAATTTTATTGGATATTTTTCAATTAAAACTTCTGATATTGCTGTTCCAATTCCACCTATTATACTATGGTCTTCGATTGATACTAATTTATCAGTTTCTCTTGCACATTTTACAATTATATCCTCATCAATTGGTTTTACTGAAATCATATCAATTACACGAATATTTATATTTTCTGTTTCAAGTATTTTTTGTGCTTTTAATGCTTCTGCTACCATTACTCCTGTTGCAAAAACAGTGCCATCTACTCCATTTCCAAATTGAATTGCCTTTCCTAAACTAAACACTTGATTTTCATCATATATAATAGGTGTTGCAAGTCTTGCAAGCCTTATATAAACTGGTCCATTTATTTTGCTAGCTTCTTCAACAGCCCATTTGGTTGAAATATCATCTGAAGGACACAATACAGTCATATTAGGAAGTCCTCTCATCAAATTTATATCTTCTAGCATTTGATGTGTTGCTCCATCTTCTCCAACTGTTATTCCTGCATGAGTTCCACAAATTTTAACATTTAATTTTGGATAGCAAACACTAGCTCTAATTTGGTCATAAGCTCTACCTGTTGCAAAAACTGCAAAGCTTGCTGCAAAAGGAATCTTTCCACAAGTAGCAAAACCTGCTGCTGTACCAATCATATCTTGTTCTGCAATTCCCATATCAAAAAATCTTTTTGGGAATTTTTTAGCAAATTCACTTGTTTTTGTAGCACCAGATAAATCAGCATCTAAAACAACAATATTCTCATTTTTCTCACCTAATTCTGCTAAAGCATCTCCAAAACTTTGTCTTGTAGCGATTTTTATATCTTCATTCATATCATTTTTAATCATATTATCTATGATTTTCCCCCTTCTTTTGTGTTTACTTCATTATAAGCTCTTGCATTGCTTGAACATACTCTTCTTCATTTGGAGCTTTACCATGCCATCCAGCAACATTTTCCATATAAGAAACTCCTTTTCCTTTGATTGTTTTAGCTATAATTGCCGTTGGCTTTCCTTTTATTCTCTTCGCTTCTTCAAAGCCATTTATAATTGACTTAAAATCATTGCCATTTATTTTTATAACTTCGAATCCAAAATCTTTAAACTTTTTATCTATTGGATATGAATTCATTACTTCTGAAATAACACCATCAATTTGTAAATTATTATTATCTACAATTACACATAAATTGTCTAATTTATAATGTCCTGAAGACATTGCAGCTTCCCAAATTT
Organism: uncultured Clostridia bacterium; assembly: GCA_934141445.1. Lineage (GTDB taxonomy): Bacteria > Bacillota > Clostridia > TANB77 > CAG-508 > Scatovivens. The sequence continues at coordinate 18,644 of CAKPCF010000024.1, forward strand.
GTCCTTCTTCAATTTCGCCATCACCTAATAAACAATATACTCTATAATCTTTTTTATCTAACTTTCCAGCCAAAGCCATACCATTAGCAACAGACAAGCCCTGCCCTAGTGAACCTGTACTCATATCAACTCCAAGAATAGATTTCATATCTGGATGTCCCTGCAATATACTATCTATATTTCTAAAGCCTCTTAATTCTTCTTTTGAAAAAAATCCTCTTTCAGCAAGAGTAGCATATAAAGCTGGTGAAGCATGACCTTTAGATAAAATAAATCTATCTCTATTTTCATCTTTTGGCGTTAGTGGACTAATATTCATTTCTAAAAAATACAAAACTGTTAATATATCAGCAATGGATAAAGCACCGCCAGGATGACCTGATGATGCCATATATACCATTTCTATAATATCTCTTCTTATATTTAAAGCTTTTTCTTTAAGTTCATTGTAAAGTTTTTCTTTATTTTCCATAGTATTTCTACCTTTCTTTTGTTTTCTTTATCTAGCTTATTTTTATATTATATATCAATTTTTTAATATTATATTAAATAAAAAACTCATTTTTAGCAAAATTATTTAGTTCCGAAAATTCTATCTCCTGCATCTCCTAAACCTGGTAATATATATCCTTTTTCATTAAGTTTTTCGTCTAAAGCTGCTGCAAAAATTTGAACATCTGGATGTTCCTTTTGTAATTTTGCAATTCCTTCTGGTGCAGCAATCATACATAAAAATTTTATCTTTTTTACACCATCTGCTTTTATCATTTTAATAGCATCACAAGCAGATCCACCTGTAGCAAGCATAGGATCAACAATTATAACTTCTCTGCTCGCAATATCTTTTGGAACTTTATAATAATATTTATGTGGTTCTAGAGTTTCTTCATCTCTGTATAATCCAATATGCCCAATTTTAGCATTTGGTATTACATTTAATACACCATCAATCATTCCAATTCCTGCTCTTAAAATAGGTACAAATGCATATTTATTTTCATTTAATTTTTTTGTTTTCATTTTTACTAATGGTGTTTCAATCTCACAATCTTCTAATTCAGCATCTTTTAAAGCTTCATAGCAAAGAAATTCTGCAAGTTCTCCAACAATTTCTCTAAATTCTTTTGTTCCTGTTGTTTTACTTCTTAAAATTGATAATTTGTGTGTTACTAAAGGATGATTTAAAATTACTGCTTCCATAAAAAACCTCTTCTTTCTAAAAATAGATATATAAAAAAGTGCTTTTATATATCTATTTTTGTTAAATCTATTCTATTAAAATGGGAATATTCCAAACAAGAAACCTTTTGGTGTATGCCAAATAACAATTCCTGCTGCAATTAGCCATGCCCATGTTGGTAATGAATTTGCTACTTTTATTGCAAATTGCCATGCTGTTGATGCTCCTGATTTAATAGAATCTATTGTAAAGTATTTCTTTAATCCTGTTAAATCCATTCCAAATACATTGCTTAAATCAAATTCCCAGCCTAATATGTTTATAATATTTGATTTATCTGGTGCACTCTCTAATAAAGTAATTTCATATCTAGCAATTTCTTTAGCTTTAAATTTAATTTCAAAGTTTCTAGTTTCACCTGCTTCAAAATTATTTAATTCTATATATTTTGTTGCTGCTAATAAGTTTTGTCTACTATATAAATCTACTCTAGCACAACACTTTTCTATAAAATGTCCTGATGTGTTAGTTATTTTTATCTTTAAATTACCATTTACATTACTTGCTTTTGCTTCTTCAACCGCAATTGTTATATTTGACGTACCGCCATCAGTAATTAAATTGCTATCTACTTTTCCATCAACTTTTGCATACATATTGTTTATAAGACCATTTTCTAAAAAAATTGATAATAGAAAAAATCCAATAAGCAATACTAAGTATGTAAAGAAAGTTTTCATTCTAGCCATATTTTTTCCCTTCTTTTCTCCTATAAATCATAATTATTATACAATATTCACGATTTTTTGTAAAGCAAAAGTAGAAGAATATTTTCATTTATTCAACTTGATTTTATATTGTTTTTATACCTTGGTGTCGCAATCTTCAATTTTTTATTTTATATGATGATTGCTCCATTCGCACTCACTTTGTTCGTTTAGTCGCTTACGCGGTATTTCAAACAATATAAAAACAAGTTATTGAAATTTTATGCAAAAAGCTCAATTTCTTTATTAAGATAAATTGAATAAATATAAGTATGTGAAACTTTTTCTCCCAATTCATCTTCTAAGGCTTTTTTGTAAATTTCTAACTGCTTTTTGTACTTTTCTACTAATTCACTCTCGTTTGTAGCATAATCTGTTTTATAATCTACCAATATCCATTCACCATTTTCATCTTGAAAATATAAATCTATAATACCTTGTACTAAAATGCTTGTCTCATTTTCACTTTCTGGGAAATCTACATTTTTAAAAACATCTTTTGCTTTTAATTTAGTGCAAAAAGTCTTTTCTTTATAAATTCTTTTTGCATTTTTTAATTTAATAGCAAAACCTGAATTTAAAAAATCTAAAATTTTCTTTTTATTTATATTATCTGCTTGCAATTGTGAAATACTATTATTAAGTACAAAACTATTTATAAATTTTTCTAATTCTTCCATTGTATAGCTTTTCTTAAAGTCAATTTTTTGTAATATAAAATGTACTAAAGTACCTTTTTCACTATTTGTCACTTTTTCTGTTTCTATTAAAAACTTAGGCTTTTGATTTTCTAAATTCAATTTATTTTTAATAAGAAATTCGTTAGTCACCTCTTCTTGTTTTACACCACTTGGTAGTTCAAACATATATTGTTCATTTACTAAATCTGTTTCTAATTCAAAAGTTTCTGTATCTTCTTGCATTCCTTTTATTTTACTTACAGTACTTTTTAAAGGCAATTGTGTAGAAATTTCATAAGGATATTTGTATTTTAAGCTTTTCTCTATTTCGTTATTATCTATTTTTGTATTAAAAGGAAACTCTTTTATTTCCTGTTCTTCAGTCACTTCATCATTCATCAATTCTTTTTTAGGAATAATAGTTAAATTCATTTGTTCTTTTAATTTACCATTCAAATGTATTAGCTCTATCCAATCCTGATATGTAATATATCTTTTAAGTAATATTGGATTTATCTTTTCTCTTGAATGATATATTTCTAGCAATTCATCTTTCTTTTCTAGTTCTTTTTGAATTTCCTTACCAATTCCTGTAATTATAAGTTTTTCTTTTGCACGAGTTAATGCAACATACAAAATTCTCATTTCTTCTGAAATTGATTCTTTTCTTGATAAAATTTTGATAGCTTGTTTTGCAGCTGTAGAATAATGTATATTTCTTGCATAATTTATATATTCTGGACCAAGTCCAATTTTTTGATGTAATAAAATATTATCATTTAAATCTTGCAGGTTTATTCTTTTTCCTGTACTAGATAAAAATACAATTGGAAATTCTAGACCTTTACTTTTATGAATACTCATTATTCTAACTACATTCTCATTTTCACCAATCATTTTAGCTGGTGACAAATCTCCACTACCAATTTTTATTTTTTCTATAAATCTTATGAAATTAAAAAGACCTTTAAAGCTTGAATTTTCATAAGACTTCGCACTTTCAAACAATTTTTTTAAATTTGCTTTTCTCAAACTTCCATTATTCATTAAAGAAACATAATTATAAAATCCTGTTTCTGTATAAATTTGCCAAATAAGTTCTGATAAACTTGAATATTTACTCTTATTTTTCCATTTTTCTATATTATTCAAAAATCTTTTTACTTTTTCTTGAATACCATCACTTAATTTTATACTAGCATCTACCAAACTTTGATAAAAGCTTCCTTCTCTATTTTCTAGCCTTATTTCTATTAGCTCATTATCTGTAAATCCACCTATCTCAGAACGCATTACAGATACTAAAGCAATATCGTCCATAGGGTTATCAAGTATTTTTAGAGTATTGATAATAGTCTGAATTTCATAAGTATCTAAATATTCAGAATTTGCATCACTATATACTGGTATATTATTGTTAATTAGCTCTTTTTCATAGATTGGAGCTAATCTAGAAGTAGAACGCAATAAAATAACAATATCCTTATATGTAACTTTTCTTGGACCTTTCTTTTTATCTATTACACAAATTCCACTTTCTAAAATTTCTTTTATTTTTTTAGCAACTAATTTAGCCTCTAGTTCTTCTTTTTCTAATACTTTATAACTATTTTCTTCATCTTCTTGCTTATCATCTTCTTTTTTGCTATCAACTTCATTTTTTTCTTTATTTAAATTTGTACTTTCTTCACTATTTTCATCTTTCCAAATATCCTTTTCCTCTTCTGGATCTTGCATATCAATTAAAAGCATTTCTGTTTTTGCAAGTTCAGAATTTGCATAAGAATTTTCAGCTTCTTCAAAACTAGCTCCTAAGTTCAAGTATTCCTCTTCTGTGTAATCTAAATCTCCTAAATCTTTACTCATAATATTTTCAAATATTATATTTGTAAAATCTAGAATATTACATCTACTTCTAAAGTTTTTAAACAATTGAATTTTTAGTCCATTTCCAGTTTTCGTTTTAGTATATCTTTCATATTTATCTAAAAATAAATCTGGGCAAGCTTGTCTAAATTTATATATACTCTGTTTTACATCACCTACCATAAAAATGTTGTTTCCTTTGGATATTGTAGAAAGTATATATTCTTGAACTTGGTTACTATCTTGATATTCGTCAATTGCAATCTCTTCAAATTTTTCTTGATACATTTTCGCAATATCTGTTGGCACTGTATTTCCGTTTTCATCTTTTTTTACTAATATTTTTAAAGCATAATGCTCAATATCTCCAAAGTCAATCATATTTTTATCTTTTTTTCTCTTTTTAAATTCTTTATCGAATTTTAAAATAATATCTTCTAAGTATGTAAGAATATCATACATTGCATAAATATCTTCAAAAGCTTCTACTGAATTATAAATCATGATTGATTTTAAAATGTCTTGAACTTTCTTTTTAACAATATCTCTTGCAGATTTTGCTTTATCTTTCAAGTCCATTACCACTTTATCTCTTGGCCATAAATCAAATTTAAAGGTACTGGCAAATTCATAAGTTAAATTCCATGATTTTTCTGTGTATTCATATAAAATTTTTAGCTTTTCTATATCTTTTTGAATTACTAATGTGTGTTTTTCAAGTTCAGAATGATAAAAAATATTTTTTTCAATTATCTGTAAATTACAAATTGCATCATATATCTCTTCTCTTAATTCTTGAAGTAAAATTTTTCCCCATTCAGTTTCGGAAAAATCTTTTTCTTCAGTTTGCTTTGAAAATAATGATATTTTTTGATGCAACCATTCCTCTGGAAATGGTGAACTTTGTATATATTTGTATATCTTAAGTACAAGTTCTTTAAGTTGCTCATCTCCTCTATAATTTGCATAAGCTTCAACTAATTTAGCAAAATTTTCATCATTTTCTTCATAAGCATTTTCAAAAATATCATCTAAAGTTTCTTGCCTTAGAAGTTCTATTTCCTCTTCTGAGCCAATTCTAAAATTAGCAGGCAAATCTATTTCATAAAAATAGTTTCTAATAACATCTAGACAAAATGAGTGTATTGTACAAATATTTGACTTACCTAATAATACAATTTGTCTTTGCAAATTTTCATCAAATGGATCTTCATCTAATTTTTTATAAATTGCTTCTAATACTCTTTCTCTCATTTCTGATGCAGCAGCATTTGTAAATGTAACTACTAGAAGTTTATCTATATCAACTTTATCTTTTATAATTTTTTGTATTATTCGTTCAACTAAAACTGCTGTTTTACCACTACCTGCAGCTGCCGCAACTAATATATTTTCACCTTTTTCATAAATTGCAGATTTTTGTTCTTCTGTCCACTTTACTTCATTTCCCATTTGTACTAAAAACTCCCTCTATATTTCTTTTAAAAATCTTATCACATTTTTAGAAAGATTTACAACATGTTTTATCACATTTTTAGAAGCATTTTATCATATAAAAATCACATTTTCAGGAAATGCATATATTTCTAATAATTGTGCATATTAAATATAATTAAAAATCAAATCTTATATTATCAAATGAACTATATGTTCATTTTGCAAGGGGGAATTATGGACGATTTAACAATTTTAAATGAACTTCATAAAGGAATTACTATGGGAATGTCTGCCATTGAAGAAGTGTCAGACAAGGTTTCTGAGCAAAATTTTCAAGATGAACTTAGCTTTCAATACAATAGATATCGTGACTCTTTAGACAAAATTGATGCAAAATTTGAACAAGCTGGTGAAATACCTGATGATGTAGAAGTTGGCACAAAAATGATGGGTTGGATGGGAATTCAAATGAATACTTTAAAAGATAAAAGTAATTCTCAAATTTCAGAACTACTAATTCAAGGAAATGATATGGGAATAATTAAAGGTGTAAAACTTTTAAATCAAAATCCTCAAGCACCACAAGAAGTTAAAGATATTTTAGATGGCTTTATTCGTTTGCAAGAAAATAATATTGAAAGATTAAAGAAATTTTTGTAATTTGAAACAAAATACTTTTATTCAAATATATTTTTAATAAGCTTTTGCATAAAAGAAAAGGGCTATTACTAGCCCTTTTATCTATAAAATAACTACTCTATACCTTCTGCATCCATGTCACTTGTTCCAAATGGATTTGGATTATAATCTGGATTATCTATATATATTTGTAAACTTGCTTCATCTTCTCCACTTGCTATTATCTCATTTGTTATTTCATTTTTTATATAATATTCTCCAGTTTCCTCATTGTACTTTATATCACTTATAGCATTATTTGTTTGAACATTATTTTTCTTATTCTTGTTAATTGCAACTACTGCGATAATCAACACTATGGCAAAAACAATTAAAAATATAATTTTTTTGTCCTTCATTTTATATCTCCCTTCTTTAGTAATATATAAACACAATATTATTATAACCTTTTGATATAGATATTTGCAATAGTTTATTGCTTAAAATTAAATCAAAATTTTATTTTTCCAAAACGGTCCAGTTTGTTCCACTTTGTGTTAATGAACTTTTATCAATTATTCCCTTATTTCCAGAAATGTATAATTTTTTTAATTTATATTTTTTATTTAAATCAACAAAAATATCTAATACATTGTATCTTATCATTTTTCCATTTTCATCATAGTATGTTGATGTATCTGTAATTGAATTATTTCTTATGTTAATTGATTCTAAATTATGCAAATTTGAGAAAACTTGTAATCCTGTTGAAATATAGTTATTATTTAAAGTAAGTGAACTTAGTATGCTAAGATTTCCTATATTTTCCACATCAGTTATTGCATTATTATGAAAATCAACATTTGTTAAATTAGATAAATTTGATATTCCAGAAATATCTATAAGGTTGGTATCAGAAATAGTAAGAGAAGATAATTGTGTAAGTTCTGCTACACAGTCTAGATTTTTTATTGTCATCCAATGTAAATCTAATTTTTTAAGATTTTTTAAATTTTTCAAACCATTTAATGTATTTATATCATTATAATTTATTTTTCCATTCCAACTTGCGCCACCTATTTTCAAGACTTCAAGATTTTCGCAACCTTGCAATACACCAAAATCTGATACTTTTACATTTATTAAAATTTCTAAATCCACTAATTTTTTACATTTATTTCCAACTTCATTTAATACTGTCTGTATAGTACTTGCATTTTGTCTAAAATAAGCTGTTTGTAAATTTGAATTTTCAGTAAATTGCACAATTACCGTTCCTTGTCCAACATATAAATATTCTGTTTCATCTGGAATATTTACATTTCCTAGTGTCATTGCTCCAAAAGTTATATTTTTTAATTTTATACATTTTGATAAGTCTATATTTAAATTTGAATTTTTATAAGGATAACTTTGCTGTCCAAATTTTAAATTAGTTAAATCTGTACACTTCTCTAATGTTTTTAAAACATTAGTACTATTACAAACTAAGCTAGAAGTATAAGAATCAAATATATGTTTTGATTTTCCTTCACTTTGTGTTGCTAAACTACTTTCTGAAATTCTATTAACAGTCTTTTGAATTTTACTTAAATCTATATCATCATTATTTATAGCAAGAATTCCAAGTTTCGTATTATTTTCCACTAAGGTTAATCCTTTATTTCCTTCAGTTGTTACTAATGTATCTCTTAAGTCTAACATAGTTATTTCTGTAAGTTTGGTTATAAAGCTAAAATCACTAAATTTTATATTATATAGTGATAATTCTGTTAGCTTTGTAAAATTAGAAATAACTTCATTTAATAAATTATTTAATTCTGTTTCAGTTAATGTTTTCCCACTACTATTCACAAATTTTGTATCACTCAAACTTAAATATGTAAGTTTAGTGCAACTCCTTAAAGATTTAAATTGTAAGTCTGTTATTGTTTGAGAATCCAAACTTAATTTAGTGATATTATCATCAGTCAAACTCAAACTATATTTAGATGCATATGTTGTATTTTTAGCATTGTATATCAAAGATTTTATCAAAGCCATATCATCATCTGGTATTGTTGTTATATCGTCTAAATATATATACTGTAAATTAGAACAATCTTTTAAATGGCTAATCCACTTTATTTTATTACCTTTTAAATCTATCCAATACAAAGTTTGATTGCCTGCAATAGCACTTAATACATCTTCCGCTCCTTTTACATCTGAAACATCATCTAATTTATTATATGAAACTTGCAGATATGTCAATTGTGTCTTATTTTCTAATCCTTTAAGTGATTTAATTTGATTGTTGTAAGCTCTCAAATAATATAAGTTTGAAAAATCTGATAAAGCTTCTAATTTTTCAATTTTATTATTATCTATATAAAGATATTTCACTGCTTTTTTAGTTGTATCTGTTAACATTGATAATGCTGATATATCAGATAACTCCGCATTAAAATTGACTGAATCAGCTCTAAAAGTTGGTGTTCCTAACCAGCTTGCTGTAGATGCATCATATTTTCCAAAGAAACCTAGATAATTCAAGTTTGGCAAATCATAGTTTGAAAGTTGTTTGCCAAGCTTAAACACTTCATCATTTGTTGTTTGTAAAAAATACAATTGTTGAAGTTTGCTACCTAGTTTTCCGATTGCTGAATAATCACCAATTGTTGACCTTTTTATAAAAATATAATACAGTTGACTACAATTTTCTATACCATTTAA
>CAKPCF010000025.1 GCA_934141445.1 uncultured Clostridia bacterium
ACAATACCTTATTATATAACAGAAATAAAGAAAAATGCATTTTATGGATGTACAGGCATAGATGCATTAACTTTTGAAGAAGGGGAAACAGGAAGTCAACTAGTGACAATAGGAGAAAGTGCTTTTCAAGCTTGTACGGGGATGAAAAATAAATTAGTAGTTCCGAGTAAAGTGAAAATCATAGAGAAATTAGCTTTTGCAAATACATGTATATCTGGATTAGAATTAAATGAGTGTATTGAAAAAATGGGAGAAGAATCATTTAGAAGTAGTTGGATATCAGGAAAAGTAGTAATACCGGAAACTATTGAAAAAATTGAATATGCAACATTTCAATATTGTGGAAGAATAGAAGAAGTAGAATTTAAAAGTAGTAATGGAAAAGGATGTAAAAGTATAGAAATGTATGGATTTCTTCAAAATGGTAACTTGAAAAACATAACATTTCCACCTACTTTAGAAAAAATAGGACATAGAGCATTTGATTGGGGGTACAAGCTTCAAGAAGTATATTTACCAGATTCAATAACGTCTATTGACTATGGAGCGTTTTGGAGTCAGTATAAAATGACAATAACACATTGGCCTAAAAATCTTGAAGAAATTGGAGATTATGCTTTTTTAGAATGTAAGTTAATTACTAATTTACCAAATACTGATAAATTGAAAAAGATAGGTAAAGAAACTTTTAAGGATTGTACAAACTTAGGTAAAACAGCTACTAATGAGAAGACAGATGTAATTAAGTGGTTAAGTGCTTCAAAAATAACAACAATAGGAGAAAATTGTTTTGAAAATGATACCTATTTGACAGGAGAGTTTTTAGGAATAATAAATAATTCGAATAATCAAAAAATAGCAATAAGTGGTTCAATATTTACAAATACAGGAATAACAAGAGTAAGTGATATTACTAGTATAGGAAATATAATAGCGGATAATCAATATAGTGGAAGCACAAAATTTTTAAGTAAAGGGGAAGAAGTAACTGAAATAACAATACCAAATGGAGTAACAAGTATAGGAAAAAATGCGTTTGCAGGATGTACATCAATAACAAAAGTAATAATACCAAATACAGTAACAAGTATATCACAAGGCGCATTTATGAATTGTACAAATTTAACAACAATAGAATTTGAAACAGGAATAAATATAAGTGAAATTCCGGATGACTTTTGTTATAATAATATTGAATTAAGTAATATAGTAATACCGGAAAAGATAAATAAGATTGGTAGGAGGTCGTTCAAAAATACGAATATTCAGAGTCTAACTATACCAAATAATGTACAAATTATTGGAATTTCAGCATTTGAAGGTAGTAAGATTACGAATTTAACTCTAAATGATGGAGTAACAACACTAAAACAAAATGCTTTTAGATTTATTAAAGCTAAAAAAATTGTGATTCCAGATACTGTTGTTAGTGTTGAAAATACAGTATTTAATGGTTGTGAAAATTTGGAAAGTATAACATTAGGAAAAGGAATAACAAGAATACCAGGTTATTTTATTTCTGGATGTAGAAATTTATCAGAAGTAATAGTAAAGGGAAATATAACAAGAATAGAAGATATTGCAATGCAAAATAACACAAAATTAACACTTGAAGGAATACAAGGATTAAATTGGAAAAATGTATTGTATATAGGAGATAGTGCATTCTATAGTTGTACAGCATTAAAGGGAAAAGTTACTGTTAATAAAGCATGCGAAATTAATGAAAATGCAACACCTAATTGTCCTTTAGTAATTACAAAATAGGAAAAAAAGAAAATTCAGCTTAATATATGAAATATGTTGAAAATGAAAATTAAAAAATTTTATATATAAATGGTAATGATTCTATAATAAATAAAAAAAGACTAGATAGCGGAAAATGGGAAAATAAGGATTGGTAATTTTGAAAGATTATGTTTTGATTTATCCTTGACAAAGAATTTCAATCAGAGTAAAATAATAAAAGAGTAAATTGAATAGTCGCTGGCGAAGGCTGAAAAGCCTAGCGAGAGGAAAGTCCGGGCTCCATAGAGCAAAGATACTTGATAACGTCAAGCGAGGGTAACCTTAGGGAAAGTGCAACAGAAAATAACAACCAGTTTACTGGTTCAGGTGAAAAGGTGGAGTAAAAGCCCACCAGCAGTGTAGTGATACATTGGCTGTGTAAACCCTATCTGGAGCAACACCTTGTAGAGAAAGTTAAGGCTGCTCGCCATTTTCTCGATTTGAGTGGCTTGAAATATATAGCAATATATATTCTAGATAAATGACTATTCACGACAGAACCCGGCTTACAGATTTACTTTTAATAAAAAATGAAACAGATTTTAGTAATTATTTTAATTATTAAAATCTGTTTTTGTATGTTTAAAAGTATTACATAAATGAAATAAAATACTAGTATAATGTTTAACGAAAATGATTGAATTTTGTCAAAAAAAGAAATATAATACAAAAAGAATAAAACATATAGTAGAAAGGATGAAGAAATGTATAAAGTTTTTGCAGATTTACATGTTCATATAGGCAGAAGCGAAAATGGAAAACCAATAAAAATTACAGCAGCAAGAAGTCTAAATTTTGCTAATATTGCTAAAGAATGTGTAGAAAGAAAAGGTATAAATATAGTAGGAATTATAGATTGTGCATCACCTTATGTTATAGAAGATATTGAGAACTTCTTGAAAACAGGTGAAGCTTACGAGATAGAAGATGGAGGAATTATTTATCAAGATAAAGTTTGTATAATTTTAGGAAGTGAAATTGAAACTTCAGAGATAAACGAAGATGGAAAAACTGGAAGTGCACATAATTTATGTTATTTTCCAACTTTGAAAGATATAAAAGCATTTTCAAAGGAAATGAGCAAACATATTAAAAATATGACATTGAGTTCTCAAAGAGCAAACATTTCAGCTTATGAGTTAATCGATATAGTAGAAGCCAATAATGGTATCTTAGTTCCAGCACATGCTTTTACACCACATAAGAGCTTTTATGGAAATTGTACAAGAAGTTTAAAGAGAATTTTTAAAGAAAAATATTCTCATATACCAGCTATTGAACTTGGATTAAGTTCAGATACATATTTAGCTGATGAAATTAGTGAATTAGAAGAAAAAACATTTTTGACAAATTCAGATGCACATTCTCTTCCAAAGATAGCAAGAGAATATAATGCTATCGAAGTAGAAGATATTAGTTATAAAGAATTGCTAATGGCTCTTAAGAATCAAGATGGAAGAAGAATTGTTTGCAATTATGGACTAGATCCAAAACTTGGAAAATACCATAGAACATATTGTGAAGTTTGTGGAAAAAGAATTGAAGGACCAGCTCCTGTAACTAAATGTGATACTTGTGACAGCAAAAATATAACAATGGGAGTTTTTGACAGAATTGAAATCATAAAAGATAAGCCTGAGACAAAGAGTCCAGCTAATCGTCCGCCTTATGTATATCAAATACCACTTACTTTTATTCCTGGTTTAGGAAGTAAAACAATAGACAAATTGTTAAACAAGTTTGGAACTGAAATGACAATTTTACATAAATTATCAGATGATGATATTGAAGCCGCTGTTGGTGAAAAAATTGCTCATAATATTATAAATGCAAGAGATGGAAAAATGCATATAGTTGAAGGCGGTGGCGGAGTTTACGGAAAAGTAGAATAAAATAAATAACTTTTTTATGTTCTTTTTTATAAAAAAGAGAATACACTTTGTTAAGAAAAAATCTTTAGAAAGGGTATTCTTTATATGAAAAGGTGTAAACTGATTTTAGTTAATCATTTTGAAAAATATAAAAAAGAATATAAATTATTATGTATAACTTTTATTATAGGGATAATCATAGGAGTTTTGTATATTCAAAAGAAGAATACAACTGAAATTTCAAATATAAATTCATATATTCAGACTTTAATTGATAATATAAAAAATTCTCATAGTATAAATAAAATAATATTATTATTAGAATGTTTGAAAAATAATTGTCTGTTTATATTATTGATTTGGTTTTTAGGTTGTACTATAATAGGAAGTTTCTTAGTATATCTTGCTTGTTTATATAAAGGCTTTTCAATAGGTTATACTATTACTGCAATAATATTAAGCCTGGGCGTTAAAAATGGAATTATATTTAGTCTGTCGACTATGTTATTGCAAAATATAGTTTTAATTTGTGCAATGTTCCTAGTTGCTAATAGTGGTATACAATTATATGTAAACATTAAAAAAAATTGTGTCAATTTAAAAATAGAGTTATTTAAGCATACTATGATTATGTTGATTTCGTTAATGTTATCGATAATTGCTAGTTTTATAGAAGTGTATATATCGACAAATTTTTTGATTTTTTTGAAAGATTTTTTCTAAAAAGCTTTACTTTTTTAAATTCTTTTGATATAACATATATATCTTATGTAAATTATGAATTTTACATAAAAACTAATAAAAACGACAAATAAGTATGATTGGAGAAATGAGCAAATGGATAAGCAAATAAAACTTTTTTTAGAGTTTCTTGAAAATGATAAGAAGGTATCTTCTAATACATTGCAATCTTACAAAAGAGATATTTCACAATATCAAACATACATAGAACAAAACAGAAAAAACTATTTAAAAGTTGATGCAGATGATATAAATGATTATTTTGAATATTTAAAAGATATGAACAAAAAGACTTCTACAATTTCAAGAGCTTTAGCAACAATTCGTTCTTTTTATCAATTTTTAGTAAGAACTAAAAAAATAAAGAAAGACCCTACTGTTGGAGTTCAATCACCAAAAGTTGAGAAAAAAGCTCCAAGTATATTAACTTCAAAAGAAGTGGAGTTACTTTTAGAACAACCTAAAAATGTTGATTTAAAAGGAATTAGAGATAAAGCAATGCTTGAATTTGCTTATGCAACTGGAATGAGAGTAACAGAAATAATTTCTCTAGATATAGATGATGTAAATTTAAAAGAAAACTATGTATATTGCCATACTGGTTTCAAAAAAAGAGATATTCCATTAGGCTCAATGTCAATGAAAGCCTTAACAGAATATATTCAAAAAGCAAGACCAATTTTAATAAAAGATGAGTCAAATAGAGCTTTATTTGTTAATGTAAATGGAAAAAGATTAACAAGACAAGGCTTTTGGAAAATAGTTAAATTCTACAAAGAACAAGCACATATAACAAAAGATATAACACCGCATGTTTTAAGACATTCTTTTGCAACACATTTATTGCAAAATGGAGCAGATTTAAAAGCAATTCAAACAATGCTTGGACATTCTGATATATCTTCAACACAAGTATATATGCAGTTCCAAAATGAAAATTTAAAAGAAATATATCATAAAGCTCACCCAAGAGCATAATACAGCTAATTGTAATAAAATTTATAAAATGAAGGAAGGTTTAATTTTAAACTTTCCTTTTTGTTTGTGAAGATAAAAATAGTAATATAAAATATTAAGAAATATAATAAAACTTCTTGACAGTTTACCATAATACATATAAAATAAAGATGTATTGATAAATACATTACAATATAAATTATAGTTATATAAAAATTGAATATGTTTATAAAATAATTTATTTGTACATTGAAAATTTAATAGAAAGAGGTAAATGATTATGAAGATAATTTTAATTATTATTGCCACTTTCTTAGTCTCAGCTGTAATTTTTATACCGGTTGGAGTATATATTAGAAAAAAAATTGCAGAATCTAAAATTCAAAGTGCAGAAAGCGAAGCAAGAAGATTATTAGAAAACGTAAAAATAGAAGCCGAAAACATGAAAAAAGAAGAATTGATTAAGGCAAAAGAGGAAGTTTTACAAATTAGAAATGAATTAGATCAAGAGATAAAAGAAAGAAGGGGCGATATCCAAGTTCAAGAAAAAAGATTGATTCAAAAAGAAGAAAATCTTGAAAAAAGAGCAATGGTTTATGATGGCAAAGAAAAAGATTTAGAAAGAAGATTTGCTGAAAATGAAGAAAAGAAACAGGAATTAGTTAATTTAGTTGAAAGTGAAAAACAAGAATTACAAAGAATTTCTGGATTAACAGAAGAACAAGCCAAAGAACAATTATTAAGTGATTTAGAAAAAGAAATAACAGCAGAAAAAGCAGCAATAATCAGAGAAGCAGATGCGAAAGCAAAAGAAGATGCTATAAAAAATGCCAGAGAAATTATTGGATTTGCAATACAAAAATGTGCAGCAGATCATACTTCTGAAACAACAGTATCAGTAGTATCACTTCCAAATGATGAGATGAAAGGAAGAATTATAGGTAGAGAAGGTAGAAACATTAAAACATTGGAAACTCTTACTGGAATAGACCTTATAATTGATGATACACCAGAAGCTGTTATTATTTCTGGATTTGATCCTCTTAGAAGAGAAGTAGCAAGACTTACATTAGAAAAATTGATTGATGATGGAAGAATCCATCCAGCAAAAATTGAAGAAATGGTTGAAAAATCAAAAGAGGAAGTTGAAGCTATAATCAAAGAAGAAGGAGAAAGAGCTGCATTAGAAACTGGAGTTAATAATTTACATCCTGACTTAATAAAACTAATAGGTAAACTAAAATATAGAACAAGTTATGGTCAAAATGTATTGAACCATTCTATAGAAGTTTCAAATTTAGCAAGAATAATGGCTGATGAATTGGGAGTTAATGCAAAATTAGCTAGAAGAGCAGGATTATTACATGATATTGGAAAAGCATTAGACCATGATATGGAAGGAACACATGTTGAAATTGGTGTTGATATTTTGAAAAAATATAAAGAAAATCCATTAGTAATCAATGCTGTTGAAGCACATCATGGAGATGTAGAACCTTTATCAATAGAAGCTGTATTAGTACAAGCAGCTGATGCTATTTCAGCATCAAGACCAGGTGCAAGAAGAGAAACTTTAGAGTCATACATTAAGAGACTTGAAAAATTAGAGGAAATAGCTAATTCATTTGATGGAGTTGAAAAATCATTTGCAATTCAAGCTGGACGTGAAGTTCGTTTAATTGTAAAACCTGATAAAGTAAATGATAATGAAATGGTAATAATGGCTAGAGAAGTTGCTAAAAGAGTTGAAAATGAAATGGAATATCCAGG
Source organism: uncultured Clostridia bacterium (assembly GCA_934141445.1). Classification (GTDB taxonomy): domain Bacteria; phylum Bacillota; class Clostridia; order TANB77; family CAG-508; genus Scatovivens. The sequence continues at coordinate 7,128 of CAKPCF010000025.1, forward strand.
ACAAATAAAGGTAAATGTAATTAGAGAATCAAGAGTAATAGATTATGCTAAATAGTAAAAAAGATTGTGGAGAATAAAAAAATTCTTCGCAATCTTTTTTTGTAAATTATTAGGGAAAACTATTGACATTACTGAATTTTCTACATATAATACCACTATATACAGCACTAGGAGGAACAGTTTTAATGTCAAAGAAAGAATTATATTCTTTTAAAAGTGAATACTCTAATTTAACAGATGAAGAAATAATTGATAAAGTGCGTTTAGGCGAAAAAAATGCACTTGATTTTTTGTTAGAAAAGTATAATGAAATTGTTGTAATGAAGGCTAATAAATTTTTTATTATTGGTGCAGAAAAAGAAGACATGGTTCAAGAGGGAATGATAGGCTTATATAAAGCTATTAAATCATTTGACTCAGAAAAGCAAAATTCATTTAAGACATTTGCCAATTTATGCATAGAAAGACAACTAATTACAGCAATAAAGACATCTAATAGACAAAAACATATACCATTAAATTCATCTTTTTCTTTGAATACATCTGCTTATGATGAAAACGATGAAACTGCTGTTATAGATATTTTGGATACAAAGCTTGTAGAAGATCCACTTGAAACAATTACTAAAAGGGAATATTTTGAGGATGTAGAGAGTAAAATAGATAAAAATTTAAGCAATTTTGAAAGACAAGTACTTAATTTTTATGTTCAAGGAGAATCTTATGTGAGTATTGCTAGCAAATTGGATTCGCAAGTAAAAGCTGTTGACAATGCAATACAAAGAATTAGAAAAAAAGCTATTAGATGTATTTCAAATGTGGAGGAATAAAAATAAGCCCTCTTAGCTCAGGCGGTAGAGCACTTCCTTGGTAAGGAAGAGGTCGTCAGTTCAAGTCTGATAGTGGGCTCCATTAAAATATAAAAAGTATATAAGTATAACGAAATGAATAATATCCCAAAAGGAAACTTATTCATTTTATTGTGTCTTTAAACGAAAGGAATGATTGGAAAAATGAAAATAGGAATTGTAGGACTTCCAAATGTTGGAAAAAGTACACTATTTAACAGTATAACAAAAGCAGGTGCTGAATGTGCAAATTATCCGTTTTGTACAATAGAACCAAATGTTGGCGTTGTTGCTGTTCCAGATGAAAGAATAGATAAATTAGCAGAAATATATAAACCACAAAAAGTTACAAAAGCAGTTGTTGAATTTGTAGACATTGCTGGTTTAGTAAAAGGTGCAAGTAAGGGTGAAGGTTTAGGAAATAAATTTTTATCTCATATTAGAGAAGTAGATAGCATATTAGAAGTAGTTCGTTGTTTTGAAGATTCAAATATAGTTCATGTTGATGGTTCAATTTCTCCAATTAGAGATATTGATACAATAAATTTAGAATTGATTTTTGCAGATATGGAAACAGTAGATAAGAGACTGGAAAGAGCTAAAAAGCTTGTAAAAGGAGATAAAAAATATCAATTTGAAATTGATACTTTAGAAAAAGTTAAACAAGCTTTGGAAAATGGTAAATCTGCTAGAACACTAGAATATACAGAAGAGGAAAGAGAAGTTTTAAAAGAAAGCTTTTTATTAACAATGAAGCCAATTATGTATGTTGCAAATGTTTCAGAAGAAGATTTAGCAAATCCAGATCAAAATGAAAATGTAAAAAAAGTAAAAGAATATGCTAAAGAAGAGAATGCTGAAGTTATTCCTCTTTGTGTAAAAATAGAAGAAGAGTTAAGTTCATTAGAAGATGTAGATAAAAAGGAAATGCTAGAAGCACTTGGACTAAAAGAATCTGGACTTGATAAACTAATTAAGGCAAGTTATGATTTGTTAGGATTGATGAGTTTCTTAACAGCTGGTGAACCAGAAGTTAGAGCTTGGACTATAAAAAAGGGAACTAAAGCTCCACAAGCAGCTGGAAAAATTCATTCAGATATAGAAAGAGGATTTATAAAAGCAGAAGTAATATCTTTCAAAGATTTAACTGAAAAAGCTAACAATTCAATGGTACAAGCCAAAGAAAAGGGTTTGGTTCGTTCTGAAGGTAAAGATTATATAATGCAAGATGGAGATATTGTTTTATTTAGATTTAATGTCTAAAAATTACATATTTCTATATAATGTTACCAAAATGTAATTAAAATTATGTAGAAATGTAATGAAAAATGTATAGAAAAAACTTGAAAAGAAAAAACTTTATGCTATAATAGTAATAGATGTATAAAAAGAGTTAAATTTTTAATAATAAGTATAGGAGATTGGGTGATGTTAAAAATGAAAAAAGAAAAAATGATAATTAGTTTAATAGTTGTAGCTTTATTAGCTTTAGTTTTTGGAAATGTTACAAGTAATGCAACATCTCTTACAGGAAATTCATTAACACTTAATGTTAGTGCAACAAATTCAACTACTTTAAATATTAGTACAAATAAAACAAATACAGCTAAAACAACTAATGTAACTAATACAAATTCTGTTAATGCAGCAGTTAGCAATTATGCTAATACAAATGTAAATGCTGCAAAAAATACAGCTAACACAAGCAAATTACCTTATGCTGGAAATGGAAATGTAGCAGGAGCTATAGTATTAGCAGTTATATTTGTTGGTTCAGCTGTTTATGCATACAAAAAAGTTTCAGATTATAATGTATAAGATATTATTAAAAATTAAGACTAGTATAAAAATACTAGTCTTTTTTTGTTATAATTTTTTTATTTTGTTATTATGATTTACTTGAATTTATAGAAAAACATTGATATAATATGCACGAAGATTACAAAAGATACAAATAAATGAGTTTTTTTATTTGTGTCTTTTTTTCTTTGTAATAAAACGAAAACTAGAATTTTTAAACTTAATAATAAATAAATTTTAATGATAAGGAAGAAAAAATGGAAGAACTAGATTTAAAAGAGTTATTATCAGTATTTTTAAAAAATAAATTTATAGTTTTATTGATTGTTATTTTTACTACAATACTAGGAAATATATATAGTTTTTATTTAGTAACTCCTAAATATGAAGCATCAACTACTTTAATTTTAGGAAGAATAAATAATTCTACATCAAAAACGACAACTACTACAACAGACCAAATAACACAATCTGAAATTAGTATTAACTCCAATTTAGTTTCAACATATAGTGAGTTGATAAAGAGTAGAACTTTAATTCAGCAAGTTATAGATAATTTAAAATTAAATTTAAGTGAAACTAGTGTTAGAAATTCTATAACAGTTAGTAGAATTTCTGATACAGAACTTATCGAAATTACAGTTAAAAATGAAGATGGCGAATTAGCAAGTAAAATAGCTAATGAAATTGCAAAAGTATTTTCAACAAAAGTAGAAGAAGTTTATAATATAAGTAATGTTTATATTATAGATAAAGCAATTGCAACGAATGTGCCATATAATATAAATCATATTAAAGACATAGTAATTTTTATGTTTATAGGTATAGTAATTTCTGGAGTATACATTTTAATATATCATTTATTGGATAATACTATAAAATCAGAAAGTCAAATTGAAAGAAATATAGGATTAAAAAATTTAATAAATATTCCTTTTGAAAACAAAAAAGGAAAAAAACAAAATCAAAATGAACTTATTACATACTTAGAAAGTAAATCAATTGTTTCAGAAAGTTTTAGAACTTTAAGAACTAATGTACAATTTTCAAAATCTAATTTAAAAGGTGGAAAAACTTTTTTGATTTCAAGTTGTTTTCCATCAGAGGGAAAAAGCTATATATCAGCAAATTTAGCAATAACATTTGCACAGATTGGAAAGAAAGTTATATTAGTAGATTCAGATATGAGGAGAGGCAGACAAGCTGAAATATTTAAAATCTCTAATGGAATTGGCTTATCAAATTATATATCAGGATTAGATAGAAATGGAATGGAAATATCAGAAGATATTGGTAGATTTATAAGAGAAACGGAAATTTCAAATTTGAATTTAATTACTGCTGGTTCAATTCCACCAAACCCATCTGAACTTCTTTCTTTACCAAAATTACAAGAATTGATAGAAAGCTTAAAAAGTTTTTATGACATAATAATTTTTGATGGAGCACCTATCATACCAATTACAGATTCTTTAATACTTGCGAGAAATTTAGAGAGTACAATCATTGTAACATTATACAATAAAACTAAAAAAGATGATCTAATCAAGGTAAAGAATGATATAGAAGCTGTTGGTGGAAAAATAATAGGAACTTGTATAAACTGTATGCCGGTAAATTCATCAAAGAAAGAATCAAAATATTATTATTACAGAGAAGAAAAAAGTAAGAGCAAAATTACTTTAAAAGCTAGAATATATAAAATCTTTAATAAAATAGTTTGGAAATGTAAAAGTATAAAAACAAAATTAAAATTATTAACGAAAAGAAAAAAGATTGCTACTCTTACTGGAGAAGTTTCAACTGAATTTGCAAAGAATTCTAAAAAAGAAGAAAAGATATTAACTACAAGAAAAGAAAAAATTAAAAAAGATATTGAATTAAATGCTAAAATTCAAGAAAATAAAGCAATAGAACAAACAAAAAGACAAGAAAAAATGGCTAGTAAAAATGAATTGAAAAATAATATTCAACAAAGTAATTTAAACGAAAAGAATGATTTAAAACATAAAGAAGCTGAAAAAGAAAAAATAGAGAATCAGAAAAAAGAACAAGATAAAATTAGAGAACAAGAAGAAAAATTAAAAGCAAAAGAAACTTTGAAAGCTGAGAAAGAGAAAGAAAAACAAAGAAAATTAAAGGAACAACAAGAGAAGAATGTTGAGAAACAGAAGATAAAAGACTTAATGAAAGAAGGAAAAGCAAAAGAGAAAGAGCAAAATAAAAAAAATAAAGAAGAAAAAAAGAAAATAGCAAAAGAACACTTTAACGAATTTAAAGAAAAGTCAAGTAAAGTATTAAAAAGTGAACTTGAGAAGTTAAAAGAAAATGGAAATAATTTTGTGCAAAAAGTAAAAGAAATTTTAAAAAGTAAGTCAGAAGAATTAAATAAAAAGTATGATGAATATATTACTAAAAAAGCTAAAGAACGTTTAGAACAAGAAAGAATTAAACTTGAAAAAGAGGAACAAAAGAAGCAAAAAGCAATTGAAGAAGAAAAAGAGAGAATTGAGAGAGAAAATATAAGAAAGCAAAAAGAGATTGAATTTGAAAAGATAAAATTGGAAAAAGAAGAATTAAGAAGACAGAAAGAAATAGAATTTGAAAAATGGAAATTAGAAAAAGAAGAAATTAAGAAACAAAAAGCAATTGAACAAGAGAAAATAAGACAAGAAAGAGAAGCTGAAAAGGCAAAAGAAAAAGAGGATGCAAAATTAACAGATGAATACATTGAAGAAAATTTGTATCCTAAGACCAAAAATACAAAATTATTTTAGAAGAATAAAAAAGTAACTCAAAACGTAAAAAATAACGATTAGAGTTACTTTTTTCGTTAAAATTTATCACAAAATATTGAATTTTAAGTAATATATAGATATAATATAAAAGCATATATAAGCGGTTAGGAGGAGCAAAATGAGAAAATATTTTGGAACAGATGGTATTAGAAGAATTGCAAATACGGAATTAACTCCAGATTTAGTCTTTCGTGTTGCCAAAGCGGGTGCTTATGTACTTTCTAAACATTCAAATCATGCACCAACAATTTTGATTGGAAGAGATACGAGAATATCTGGTACACTAATTGAAAGTGCAATGACAGCAGGATTCTTAAGTTATGGTGCAAATGTAAAATTATTAGGTGTTATGCCAACACCAGTAGTTGCATATTTGACTAAAAAATTGAATGCAGATGCAAGTGTAGTAATTTCGGCTTCACATAATACTTTTGAATTTAATGGAGTAAAGTATTTTAGCAATAAAGGTATGAAAATACCAGATGAAATAGAAGAGGAAATTGAAGAAATATTAGATTCTGATAAATTATCTGAAATGGTAGCTGTTTCTGATAAAATAGGAATTTCAGAAAATGCTAGTGAGTATGTTGAAGAATACATAAATTTTATATCTAATTTATTTAAAGACGAATTTAAAGATTTACCAAAAGATTTTTGTGTTGGTATAGATACTGCAAATGGTGCTACTTATAATTTAGCAGAAAAGATATATACTATTTTAGGAATACCACATAAAATAATAAATAATTCTCCAGATGGAATAAATATAAATGAAAATTGTGGTTCTACACATATAGAGGCAATTCAAGAATTAGTAAAACAAGAAAATTTGAGTTTAGGAATTGCTTATGATGGTGATGGTGACCGTTGCTTAGCAGTAGATGAAAATGGAGATTTTATAGATGGTGATGTAATTATGGCAATACTATCTAATATGTTAAAGAAGCAAAATCATTTAAATAAAGATACTTTAGTTGCTACTGTAATGAGTAATTTAGGATTAAATAAATTTACAGAAAAAGAGAATATTAGTTTTAAGCAAACTAAAGTTGGAGATAGATATGTTTTAGAAGAAATGCTAAAACATGGATATAATCTTGGAGGAGAGCAATCAGGACATATTATTTTATTGGATTACAATCCAACTGGTGATGGAATATTAACTTCTTTAATGCTAATAAAGGCTATATTACAGGAAAATAAAAAGGCATCTAAAGTTAGAAAAATAATAAATTTATATCCACAAGTTTTAATAAATGCTAAAGTTGCAAGTGATAAAAAATTATTATATAAAGAAGATAAAGAGATATTAGAAAATATTGAAAAACTTGAAAAAGAATTTGCTGGTAATGGAAGAGTTTTGATTAGACCTTCAGGAACAGAGCCAAAAGTTCGTGTTATGATAGAAGGAGAAAATCAAGAATATATAACAGAAAGAGCTACAGAATTAGCAAATTTAATAGAGAAAAAGTTAGGATAATTTTGGGAGGAAAATATGGCAGAAAAACATATTATGACAGGCTTAAGCAATGTTGAACAGGCCTTTGTGTCAGCAATTACTTGGGATAAATCTGATAATCTAAAAAAGATGGGTGGAATTGTAGATACTCAAAATGTTTCTACTTTATCTGCATATTTAGAAAGAAACAGAGCAGAACATCCAGTTTCACAAGATGTAATAGATAGTAAAAGAAATAAACGTACTTATGTAGTACCAATAGATGTTACAAGAGCAGATGGAAGTTCTTTTAAAATGAATTTAATAGTGGATTCTACTGGTAGAGATTTAGCTGTTATGGCACTTACAATAGATGGAAAAGAAGCTCCAGAATCTTTCAAACTTGCAGAAAAATTAAACAATAGATTACAAAATAATAAGAAAGCTCTTGAAAGTGCAATTGATACTCGAACATTAGAAAAGGTATTAGATATAAAATCATTAGATGAATTGGCAGAGAAAAATGCAAATGGAGAAAAAATTGTAGCAGATAATCCAAAAGAAGCTTTAGAAGAAGTAAAGAGAAAAGATAGCAGTGTTTTATTAGATGAAAATTCTATTGATGAAAAAAAGGATGAAAAAGCTGATAAAGAAAAAGAGAAAACAGAAGAAGAACAAGTAATTCCAAAAGAGTATAAAGGAAAAATAGAAGAAGCTTGTGAAAAAGCTGGAATAGAACCATATATGTTAAAAAATGCTGTATTTGTTAGAAATCCTCGTTCACTTACTGAACCACTAGAAGGAGAAAATCTAACTGTTAGTGGCGGAGAAGTTATTGTTTTACAACTAAGAGATGGAATTGAAAACAATAAAAATATATTAGTACAAGGTGATAGAGTAGACAAAACAGGACGTTTTGATGATGAGCTTTCAAGAAGATTAGCACCAAATAGTAAATTTGGTGCTACTGTAGAAAATTCAGAAGTAAATGTTCATGAGGAATTAGTTGTAGAGTACGAACTTGAAGCTGGACAAGTTGTTAGAATAAATTTAGATCAAGAACCTATAAATTCAAGATTGTCAGATATAGATAAATTAACAGTTCAAGAACAAGTAAAAGCTATAAGAAAAGCTTGGCAAGTTAATTTAGACCATGCAAACGGACCAGATGAAGTTAGAAGTGCTTATGAGAATGCCAATACTGCTATGAATCTTTTAGAAAAACAAACTGGAGTTACATTAGATCCAATACAAGCAGAAATTGAAACTAAAAAAGATCAAGTTACAGAAGAGATGGAAGAAGTTTCTGATGGCTATGATGAAACTATAGTTCATTATGGTAGAAATATCAATGAAGATAGATAAAATATACAAGAGATAATTGTTTTACTATAGTAAAACGAAGTAAGGAGTTTTTTTATGGGAACATTACCAATTTATGCAGTTGTATTATTGATGACAGCTGTTACAGTATTATTGATTATTTTAGGAAGAAAATTAGAACTATCATTTTTACCAGGTATATCAACAATTGGAAATTTAGTATTTTTAGTATATCATTCAGTAAAATTAGATGGAATCACTAGTGAAGAAGCTATATACACTAATATAGAGTATAATTATTTATTAGTTGGTTTTGCTTTACTACTAATAAGTTTTATTGCTTTTTTATGGGTAGATGATATAGTAGCTAAAAAGAAAAACAAAAAAAGTTATGATGATAGCTTATCTTGGTTTTGGGATAAAATATAGTTCTATTTTATAGAAAGGAATGTATTTAAAATGGATAAAAAGAACATAATTATAGGTGGAGCTTGGCCATATGCAAATAGTTCACTACATTTAGGACATATTGCTGGATTAATATCAGGTGATGTGCTAGCAAGATATTTTAGACTAAAAGGAAATAATGTATTATATGTTTCAGGTTCAGACTGTCATGGCACACCTATAACTGAAAGAGCCAAAAGAGAAAAAGTAAATCCTAGAGATATTGCAGGGAGATATCATAATGAATTTAAAACAATGTTTGAAAAACTAAATTTTTCATATGACTTATATTCAAAAACAGATAATGAATATCATAAAGAAAAAGTAAAAGAGCTTTTCCGTAAATTATATGATAATGGATATATCTATGAAAAAATAGAAAAACAAGCTTTTTGTGAAAAATGTAATCATTTTCTTGCAGACAGGGAGATTTTATTAACTTGTCCTGAATGCGGAAAAGAAACAAAAGGAGATCAATGTGATAATTGTCTTCATGTACCAACTTCAGAAGAATTAAAAACAGGAACATGTATAGAATGTGGTTCTAAAATTTCAGAAAGAGATAACAAAGTTTTATATTTAGCTTTATCTAAATTTCAAAAACAAATTGAAGAGCATACTAAAGAAGTAAATAGTTCTTGGAGAATCAATGCCAGAAATGAAACTGAAAAATATTTAAAACAAGGATTAGTAGATAGAGCAGTAACAAGAGACTTAAACTGGGGAGTTGAAATTCCAGTTGAAGGCTATGAAGATAAAAGAATGTATGTATGGATAGATGCTGTACTTGGATACTTAACAGACACAATGAAAGTTTGTGAAGATAGAGGTTTGAATTGGGAGGACTTCTGGAAAGAAGGACATAATAATAAAATCTATATGTGTCATGGAAAAGATAACATTATGTTCCATAGTATAATTCTAAATGCATTACTTTTAGGACAAGAGGACAATTATCATCTTGTAGATACAATAGTTTCAGCAGAATATTTGAATTTTAATGACCAAAAATTTTCAAAGAGCAAAGGCATTGGTATGACAGCACTAGAAGCTTTAGATATATATGATTCTGATTCTATTAGATATCATTTAATTTCTAATGGTCCAGAGAAAAAAGATACAAATTTCACTATTGAAGATTTTGAAAATACGCATAATGGAGAAATTTTAAATAAATTTGGTAATTTAGTAAACCGTACATTAAGATTCAAAGGATTAGAAGAAATTCCAGCTGGAAACATGGATATCGAAATGGTAAATAAAATAAAAGCTACTTATGAAGAAGTTGGAAAAAATATAGAAAATCTTGAATTTAGAGAAGCTGTAAGAAATAGTATGAACCTTGTAGAAGAGGCAAATAAATATTATGATTCAAGCGAACCTTGGATTGCTAAAAAAGAAGATACTTCTAAATTTAATGATATTATTTATACATGCAGTACAATTATAGCAAATTTATCAAATTTATTTGAGCCAGTAATGCCAGTAGCTTGTGAAAAAATTCGTAAATATTTAAAAATAGAAAATCCTACATGGGATTATATAGAAGCTGAAAAAGGATTAAAATTAGAAAATATCGAACCATTATTTACAAGAATTGAAAAGAAGTAACATAGGAGGAAATATGGGAAAGTTATTTGTTATAGATGGAACAGATGGATGTGGGAAGCAAACACAGTTAAAAAAATTACAAGAAAGATTAGCAAAAGAAGGCGTTGACTATAAAACAGTTTCTTTTCCAAACTATGATAGTCCATCTTCAAGCTTAGTAAAGATGTATTTAGCTGGAGAATTTGGAAGTGATCCAAATTCAGTCAGTCCATATATATCATCAACTTTTTATGCTGCAGATAGATATGCAACTTTTCAAAAAGGTTATAAAGAATATTACAATAATGGTGGAATTATACTAGCTGATAGATATACTACTGCTAATATGATTCATCAAGCAGGAAAAATAAGAGATGAAAAAGAACGTGAAAAGTTTATGAGTTGGTTATTTGATTTAGAATTTAATATCTATGATTTACCGGAACCAACTCAAGTATTTTTCTTAAATATGCCTATTAAAGTTTCACAAGAATTGATGAAGAATAGAGAAAATAAATTTTCACATGAAAAAGAAAAAGATATTCACGAAAGAAATCCAGAATATTTAAGAGAAAGCTTTGAAGCTGCTCGTAGCTTAGTTGATAAATATAATTGGAATGAAATTCATTGTGTAGATGAAAATAATGAATTAAGATCAATAGATGAAATACATGAAGAAATTTTTAATATAGTAAAAAAGGAATTAAACTTAGGTGAGTAAAAAAAGAATCGGCTATTTTGGAGGATGTTTTAATCCTGTAACAGTAGCACATGTGAATTTAATAAAAAAAGCTATTGAACAATGTAATTTGGATAAAGTTTACTTTGTTCCAATGAATGATTTTTATGCAAAAGAAGGACTAGTTTCAGCTCAAAAGAGACTGGAAATGTTAAAAATAGCTTGTGCAAGTGAAGAAAAAATAGAAGTTTCTTCACTTGCTATTGATTTAGACAAACCAACTAAAGCTATTGATATGTTTGAAGTTATAAATGATAAACATAAAGATTCAGATAACTATTTTATAATGGGATCAGATAATTTTGAGAAAATTAGTACATGGAAATCAGCAAATAAATTAGAAAATTCATATAAATATATTATTTTAGATAGAGGTATGCAGAATTTTGAATTAAATAATGAAAATACTATGATTGTAAAAGATAGTTTTTCAAATAATATAAGTTCAAGTTTAGTAAGAGAAAAAATAAGAAATGATGAATGTGTAGATGATCTTATTACAACAGGTGTAAAATCATATATACTAAAAAATAATTTATATAAATAGAAAAGGAGTTTATGAGAGGAAAAGTTGTTAATATAAGTATTGGCCTTTTAAATATTCTTTTTGGAATTTTGATAGGAGTATTTACATATATAATTCCACAAGATATAACTTTATTGACTGTACAAGAAAATAATATTAGAGAATATATCTTATTTGCTATTTATATTGTTATGGCAATACTAATATTTATAAATTTAATTGAATATATTATACATAGAAAAGATGGAGAATATAAAAATGGATATTTATTTTCTCTATTTAGTTTAAGCTTTATTTTTATTAAGGAACCGATTATTGCTATACTTCCAATTGTTTCAGGAACTATGATTATAAATAAAACTTTAAAAGAAACATTAGTTGAAGTAAATAGTATGTCTGCAATTTCAATAGTTATTGTAATAGCTACAAGTATGGCAATTTTAATTGGAGGAAGTGTTTTCTATAAGCAAATAGGAACTTATATAAAAAATAAAGAAAATGAAAATGAGCTGGCATATAAAAAGGACTATTTTAGATATGTAACAGAATTAACAGATGAACCTTACAATGAGCCTTATATAAATATTAAAAAAGATGGAAAATATGGATATATTACGCCATCAGGACAGCAAGTAATTGATTTTAAATATGATTATGCAACTCCTTTTATTCAAATAAGTGCTTATGATAAAAAATTTGATATAGCATTAGTATGTTTAAATGGCCAATCTGCTATTATACTAAAAAATGAACGTATAGTAATGACATATAGGTCAGAATCTTCAGAAGAAAATTATTCAGCAAAGATTGAAGAGCTTCAAAATTTATATAATAACACTTTTGGTGGTATTGGTACTATATCTTTTGAGATAAATAAAATAACAGATAATATTTCTAAAGTTCCAGTGTATAGAGAAGAGGGAGAAAAAGATTACACATATAGATATGACTATAATATTGAATATGATTTAATTGTTACAAAATCTAGTATGGGACTTGGAGATAAATATGAATTAGCTAAAAAGGATAATTTGAATATCAGAATAAATTTAGATTGTGATGCTATTTCTTATGATGAAAATTATGCTTATATTTTTAGTAATGGTACAATTCCATTTTATAGTTTGGATAAAAGAGAACAGGGATGGTTCACAAGTTATGGTAAGAAAGTTACTATGTCTGGAAAAGCTCAAATTTTAGACTTTTATGATGATAAAATTTTAATACGAAATTATAATGATTATACAGTTTATTTTATTGATAGTAGAGGAAATATATTGTCAGAAATATATAAGGATATCTATGTTCTTCAAAATGGATATATAGTAAAGGGGCAAAATAATAAATACAAAGTTATAAATAAAGATTTTAATAAAATTTTTGAAAATGAGTATGATGTAATTGATCCATATTTGGTAAATTATGGAATATTTATTGTTGGAAATACAACAGATGGAATTGAGTTTAATAATTTTGGATATGCTAATATGAAGTTTTCTTTATTAAATTCTAATGGAGAAGTCATGATAGATAATATTGAACAAATATATGGTAATTTTTATAAAATTTCTAATGATAAGTCAAAAAATTATTCAATAAGATATTCAGACTTCTTAGAACAAGTAAAAGACATTGAATATAATTTTGTTGGAGATAATTTTTATAGCAAGTATTAGATTGGAAAAAATGTTAATAATAATATTGTAATTACTTAATAGAAATAATGTTGCATTATACTATTGTTGTAGTTACAATATTTTTTTGATGAAAGGACAGTAAAAATGGGAAATCAAAAAATCAATTGTACAGTAGGAAGTTGCAGATATAATGATTGTGGAGCACATCTTTGTGAGCTTGAACAAATCAATGTGCAAGCTTGTAAAGATTGTTCAACTGGCAGACCAGATGAATCAAAATGTGGAAGTTATAAAACAAAAGCGTAGAATGTAATTAAAAGAGTATGAAAGAAAAACTGCTTTCATACTCTTTCTTTATAAAGTAAAAATACAGATTGATTTTAGAAAATTCCTTTGATATAATAAGAAAAAATAAAATGAGAGGCTACAAAAATGCAAGTTAGTTATGATAAATTAGAGAAAGAAATTTCAGAAAATCTAAAACCAATGTATTTATTATATGGAGAGGAACAATATTTAGTTGAAACTCTTGTAAAGAAAATAAAGAAGAATTTTGGCGAATTATTGCTTGGAATAAATTATGTTGTATTAGATGATACAAATGTTAATAATTTAATTACAAATATAGAAATGCCAGCTTTTGGATACGAAAAGAAGTTGATAATTGTAAAAAATTCTGGCATTTTCAAAAAAGATGGTAGAAGAAAAACTACTACACCTTTGCAAGAGAGAATTTGTGAATATATTAAAAATAATTATGAAATTATTGAGGACTCAAATGTAATAGTATTTGTTGAAGAAACCGTTGATAAAAATGCGGTATATGAAGCTATTGAAAAAAATGCAATAGTTTGTGGTATTGACTTTTTGAAGCCAATACAATTGGTTGCTAGATTAAAAAAAGTATGTGCATTATATAAAGTGAAAGTTGATGATTCTACTTTAAATTATTTAATTGAAATGGCTGGAACTAATTTGCAAAATTTAATGAATGAAATAAGAAAATTGATTGAATATGCTGGAGAAGAAAATACAATCACTAAAGATGCAGTAGATGAACTTACAATAAAACAAATTGAAAGTGTAATTTTTGACTTAACAGATAATTTAGGAAATAAAAAAATTGAAAAAGCACTTGAAGTATTAGATAATCTTATTTATCAAAAAGAGCCTTTACAAAGAATTTTAATAACATTATATACACATTTTAAAAGATTATATTTGTGTGCTATAGCAATAAATAATAATGTAGATGTTATTTCTACATTGGGATTAAAACCTAATCAAACATTTTTAGTAACAAAATACAAAAAGCAACTTTCTTATTTTAAAGTAAATCAGTTAAGAAGTTTATTAAATGAATTAGTTGATTTAGATTATAATTCTAAATCAGGAAATATAGATATAGATGTTGGATTAAGAAGCATTTTGTGTAGTTATTGTAGTTAAAATCTACAATTTTAAAGTAGAAATTTGTAATATAAGTGTAATATTGAAAATGTTGACATTAAATTATTGTAATGATATTATTTTTATATAATAAAGTCTTTAATTTAATTAAAGCAAGCAATCCATAAAAATAAATGTAAAGAGGAAGCCTAATGAACTTTGTAAAAAGAATTTTGCAATGTAAATAGAAATTATGGCACTAATACTTGTATTAGTGCTTTTTGTGGTATAAAAATATAAAATTACTATTTTATTGCAAAATGGCAAAAGAACCAATTATGTTTTTATATAGTATGACAAAATTGGTTCTAAAAGTCTATTTATATTTCTGGATACTTGCGTAAAACAAAGGAGGAAATTTAAATGGACAAAAGAAGATTGAAAGACAAAAAATTATACTTGTGCTATACAAGTGTATCGGAAAATAAAAATGGTATTACACTAATAGCACTTGTAATCTCAATAATTGTAATGTTGATTCTTGCAGGAGTAAGTTTAAATGCAACAATTGGAGAAAATGGCATAATGACACAGGCTAAAAATGCAACATATATGCAGGGGATAGCAACATTAGAAGAATATTTGCAGTCAGAATATGTAAAGTATTATGATGAAGCAGATGAATATACAAATAAGGTAGAATTATTAGTAAATAAGATGAGTAATCTTTGTTTAAAGGATGGAACAAAAAATTATATAATTTATAATGGAAAGATGTATTATTTGCTTAATAAACAAGCATTACCAGAAGAGATAAGAAAACAATTAAGAGGAGGAGATACGACAGACTATTTAAGTTATATAAGATTAAAAGATGTGTATGGGATAACAGAAGATTTGAGAGTGTATTATTGCAGTGAAGGAACAGATAATGTACTAGGAACATTGAATACATCAGAATTAGATCCAAATACACCACTAGTAAAAGTAAATACAGATAATGAAGTAAAAAGTGCAATATCAGAAGCATTGTCCAAATTAGGAGTAGAAGTTGGAGAAAATGGAGTAACAGTAGGAGATGCATCAAAGATAAAGGACTTGGAACTAGATGGAAGTAATTATAATATAACATCAATATCAGCTTTGTCAGAAATAAGTACATTAAAGACATTAACTTTATCAAATGTAACATTGGATAATTTAGATGGACTAGAGAATTGTACATTATTAACAGGAATATATTTTAAGAATTGTAAAATAAATAATTATACAAAAATATCAACAGCATGGAATTTGCAATACTTGTATTTGTACTTACCACCAACAATGAGTGAAACAGATGCAAATACACAGGTAGAAAAATTAGGAGAAGGTTTAGCAAATGCAACAGAGATAAAAAACTTGGAGTATTTTGGAATAAGTGGCACAACAGATTTTTTTGAAAAACAACATATATATGATACTAAGGATGAAAACACAAAATTTTGTGTTGAAAAATATAGTTCTAATTCAATAAGTAATTTTTCAAATAGTGAATCTTTGAAAAATGTAGCATCTAATATAAAAGAAAAAATAAAATATATGTATTTACCATGTAATAGTATTAGTAGTATGGATTTTCTAGAAGGATATAAAAATATATATGAATTAGATATAATGTATAATAAAAAACTACAAAATTTAAATGGTTTACAAAATCATAATACTTTAAAATATTTAGGAGTACAAAAATGTGATATAAGTGATATTAGTGACTTATCAACAGTTTCAAGTTTACTAATAATATCATTACATTCTAATAAAAATTTAAATAATTTGGTTGGAATTGAAAATAATGTAAGTTTGTATAAATTATTAGTACAAAATTGTAATTTAATAGATATAAGTTCTTTGAAAAGCTTATTAAATTTAAGCTATGTAGATTTGCAAAATAATTTGAGTTTAACAAATGTTTCTTACATAAAAAACTGTATAAAATTAAATACATTGTATTTAGCTGGAAATGAAAATATGCAAGTTAATACAGTACAGGAAATAGAAAGTATAATAAAGCAATGTGGAAATAATTATAGCTTGCCTAATAAATATTTGAAATATTTTACTACTGTTACAACTTATGATTATGCTAATTCTGAACTTAATGATTATTCAGAGGAAATAAATGCCTTAAAAGATAGAACAAATATAAAATTTTTGAGATTAAATTCTAATATAAATTTAGGAAAATCAAGAATAGGCATGCATTTAAAAATGGGAAGTTTATTAAAATCTGATTTAAATAAAATAGAGAAAAATTTAGATTTGTCAACAGAAGAAACAGCTATAATAAATGAATGGAAAACGTATTCAGAAAATGAATTATCAAATTTGTCTGAAACACAGATAGTAAGTACAGAACAAGAAAATGATATATATTTTAGGTATTTACTTTCAACATTAACAGGATTAGAACAATTATCTATTGAAAATATATCTAATATTACAAAATTAGATTTTTTAAATAGTTTTGCAGATGATAATAATTTTGGAGAATTAGATTTAAGAGGTACTATAATAACAGATTTATCAATTTTAGAAACAAAGGGAAAAAAGCTTTATGCATTGGCAGTATCTAACAATGAAATAGATTTTAGTAAAATTCAAAATGTTTTAAATAATTTTTATTTTAATACTAATTCTAGTGCTGGAAACTATAGGGTGACTACAATTACAGGAAAAACAATAGTAAATGGAAATAATAAAGGAATTATGATATATGATGAAAATATGGACTTTTCAAAATGTGACAAGGTAAAATATTTTGTTAGTAATATGCAGTCTGTATATGATCAAAAAAAAGTTGGGATTGTAGTTGACCTGACAGGAATGACATCTTTAATAAATGCTAATATGCTAGGAACAAGAATTCATTGGATATTGCCTTCAAATCTTACTGTAGCAAGTGTATATGCTTCTTCAACTGCGGATTTTAGTAAATGTAATAAGTTAACTTATGTTTCAATAAGCTGGCAAGGAACAACATATACAGAAAGATGTTTATCAACACTAGGAAATTCACCATTAATAGAAATAGATATAGGTTATAGCAATAATGATTTGAATTTACTGGATAAGTATTTAGTTAAGGCCAAAGAAACATTAGAAAAAATTGATGTAAAAGGAATTAACGGAAATAATAGAAATCCGGGATGTAGTGGAACTTTTGAAGACTTAAAAGATTTTAAAAATTTAAAGGAAGTTTTTGGAAATTATGGCTGCAATGATAGCATTTTAAATGGAGTTGAGAATTTAACTAATTTAACAACTTTACAATTACAAGGTTGTGACATATCAGACTTGACTGGCATTTCTAAACTTTCTAAACTAGAAAATTTAGAACTTAGTAATAATAAAATTTCAGATATTTCGGAACTATCTGACTTAAAGAATTTAAAAAAGATATTATTAAACAAGAATTCTATTTCAGATTTAATACCACTAGAAAAGATTATTACAAATGGCAGTATAAAGCTTACAGAGCTTGATTTGAGTGATAATTTATTACAAACCACAACTTTAACAGGACATAATAATGTAAATACTTTGATTAAATTACATGATGCGGGATTAAAAACACTAAATATTTCTGGAAACAACTTTACAGCAGGTTCAACTGATAAATTGAAAAGTTTAGATTGGAAAAGTTATAAAGAATAAAAAACGCTTTAAGTACAAAGCTTAAAGCACACAAATATTTATAAAAAATATATCATTAGTAAGCTTTTAAGTCAACAGCTACAAAACAATTTTTATGGATATTTTTAAATAAATAGGAATAGGAAAAGACACGAAAGTATAATAAAATATACTGTTTTGTGTCTTTTTTTATTTACTTTAAGCTTTGTACTTAAAGAAAGTCCATAAAAGTAAAATAGAGAAGTTTTGAAATGGTTTTCTTTCAAAGAAAAGCAAAAGTCATTAGACTAATGTTTTTTATGGATTGAAAGAGAAAGAGCTTTAAAATATTGCTAATCATACAATCGAATTAGCAATGAGACAACAAAAAGCTTTTTCTCTACTTATAAAATCTGAGGGAGGAAAAACATAGATGAACAAAAGAAAATGTGAGAAGAGTCGACTTAAAATGAAACAGACTAATAACAGGAAAATAAAATATTTGGATAATACAAAAGGTATAACTCTAATAGCACTAGTAATTTCAATAATTGTAATGCTAATTCTTGCAGGCGTAAGTTTGAATGCAACAATTGGAGAAAATGGCATAATGACACAGGCTAAAAATGCAACTTATGTTCAGAGCGTTGCAGTACTTGAAGAATATATAAATAATTATTATGTAGAACATTATGAAGAATTAAATGGAGAAGAGAGTAAGGTTCTAACATTAACGCAACTAGAACCAAGCTGGTTTTATATACCAGCCAATGAAGGTGTGGGTGGCTTAAGATATGTAGTAGATGGAGAAGGACATGCACTTTATTTAATAAAGAAAAGTGGATTACCAGAAGATATAAAAAA
>CAKPCF010000026.1 GCA_934141445.1 uncultured Clostridia bacterium
TTATCATCATAAGGGTGACATTTCTATAAAATAATTTTGATATCTTATGGGGTGACATTATCACAAGTTAATCACATCAAGATAAATGACTAGTTGACAAAATACAAATGATGATATATAATAATATGGTTAAATTTTGTTTTGCTTTAATTGAATTTGCATACATAATTTAACCATAATTTTGTTTCAAATAAATTTTATATAAAGAGGTAATAATATGAATAACCAAAAAATTAGAAATGTAGCAATTATCGCGCACGTTGATCACGGTAAAACAACTCTTGTTGATGCAATGCTTAAACAAAGTGGTATCTTTAGAGATAATGAACAAGTTGCAGAAAGAGTTATGGATTCAAATGATTTAGAGAAAGAAAGAGGAATTACAATACTTTCAAAAAATACAGCTGTACATTATGGAGATATTAAAATCAATATAGTTGATACACCTGGACATGCTGATTTTGGTGGCGAAGTTGAGCGTGTTCTAAAAATGGTAGATGGTGTTGTATTATTGGTAGATTCTTTTGAAGGAGCAATGCCTCAAACAAGAGAAGTATTAAAGAAATCATTAGCTTTAAATCTAAAACCAATAGTAGTTATCAATAAAATAGATAGACCTGGTGCAAGACCATTACAAGTTGTTGATGATGTTCTAGATTTATTCATTGAACTTGGAGCAAATGATGAACAATTAGAATTCCCTGTTGTTTATGCTTCAGGTAAACAAGGTATTGCTAGCTTGGATTTAGACAAACCAGGAACAGATTTAAAACCTTTATTTGAAACTATTATAAATACTATTGAACCACCAAAATGTGATTTAGATGGTACAATGCAAATGCTAGTTTCAAATATAGATTATGATGACTATGTTGGAAGAATTGCTATTGGTAGAGTTGAAAGAGGAACAATTCAATTAGGTATGCCAATTGCTATTTGTAAGAAAGATGATAAAATTGAAAATGCAAGAGTAACAAAATTGTATACTTATGATGGATTAAAGAGAGTTGAAGTTGAAGAAGCATCAGCAGGTGATATTATTGCTTTATCTGGTGTTACAGATATCAATATAGGAGATACAATTTGTGATTATAATAATCCAGAAAAAATTCCATTTGTTGATATTGATGAACCAACAGTATCTATGACATTTAGTGTAAACAATGGACCTTTTGCTGGTCAAGAAGGACAATTTGTAACTTCAAGACATATAAGAGATCGTTTATTTAAAGAATTAGATAGAAATGTAAGTTTAAGAGTTAAAGAAACAGAATCACCAGATTCATTTGAAGTTTCTGGTAGAGGCGAATTACATTTATCAGTATTAATTGAAACAATGAGAAGAGAAGGATTTGAATTATTAGTTTCAAGACCTAAAGTTATTTTCAAAGAGATTGATGGTGTTAAATGTGAACCAATGGAAAGATTAGTAGTTAATGTTCCAGATGATTGTGTTGGAAATGTTATTGAAAAACTTGGAAGAAGAAAAGCAGAAATGGTAAACATGGAACCAGCTGAAATTGGACACACAAAAGTTGAATTCAAAATTCCAGCAAGAGGCTTAATTGGGTACAGAACAGAATTTATGACAGATACTAAAGGAAATGGAACAATGAGCCATATATTTGATGGATATGAACCATATAAAGGTGATGTTCAAGCTAGAGTAAGAGGTACAATTGTTGCTTTTGAAAGAGGAAAATCAATTACTTATGGATTATATAATGCACAAGACAAGGGTGAATTATTTATAGGACCTGGTGTAGAAGTTTATGAAGGTATGATTGTTGGTTTAAACTCAAGAAGTGAAGATCTTGCAATAAATGTATGTAAAGAAAAACACTTAACAAATACTAGAGCTTCAGGTTCAGATGATGCATTAAGATTAGTTCCACCAATTCAAATGAGTTTGGAAAAAGCTATTGAATTTATTCAAGATGATGAACTTGTTGAGGTAACTCCAAAGAATATTCGTTTAAGAAAGAAGATATTAGACAATAAGGAAAGAGAAAGAGCTGCTAGAAACGCTGCAAAATAATTTAAAAAGCTACAATGAAAATTAAAAGTTGATTTTTATTTGATTAGAATACAACTAAATTTAAGTATGTAAAAGAGAGAAGGTTTATTTTAAAATAAATTCTTCTCTTTTTTGTGTTTACTTGTTTTTTTGCAAAAAAGATGATATAACAATAAAGATAAATAATAAAATGTAAAATTATAATTTATATTTATTATTTTAGAGCATTAAAAATGTATCAAAAGGGAGAATTAACATAATGGTAAACTTAGAAGAATTAAATAAAGTAAAAGAAAAAGCTTTAGAAGACCATATACCAATAATAATGGATGACACTTTAAAAGTAATTGAAAATATCTTAAAAGAAGAAAAACCTGAAAATATTTTAGAAATAGGAACAGCTGTTGGATATTCTGCTAGTCAATTTGCAAGAATAGTTCCAAATGTACACATAGACACTATTGAATTAAGTGAAGAAAGAGTTAAAGAAGCAAAGGAAAATATAAAGAAAATAGGTGTTGAAGAACAAATAACTATATATCAAGGAAATGCTGTAGAAATATTACCTACATTGAATAAAACTTATGATATTATTTTCATAGATGCAAATAAAGGAAAATATCCAATATTTTTAGAAGAGGGAATTAGACTTGTAAAAAATAATGGAATAATATTGGCAGATAACATATTGTATAAAGGCTATGTTTTAAGTGATTATAATAAACACAAGCAGAGAACAGCTGTGAGACATTTAAGAGAATATATTGCACAAGCAATTGAAGATACAAGATTAAGTAGTCAAATTTTAGAAGTTGGAGATGGACTTGCAATATCACGTGTAACAAAATAATGTTTACAGAATAAGATAAAATAAAATATATAATAAATTTATAAAATATATATTGACAAAATTTTACAAATATATTGCTAAAAAGTAAAATTTGTGATACTTTAAACAAAACAAGCAAAATACTATAAGAATATAAAATCAAAAATAAAATTCTAGTAATAAAAATATAGAGTACTAAAATTATATTTTACAAAAATTATTTTGGAAAGGAAAATATAAAATATTATGAAGATTTTAGATAGCGAAGAATATGTTGCTACAGTTATTATGGCAGCAGGAAAAGGTACAAGAATGAAATCTAATAAGTCAAAACTTGTACATAAAATTTATGATAAAGAATTAGTTAGAAGAGTTGCTGAAGCAGCATATAAAATTGGCTCAGATGAAGTTATTGCAGTAGTTGGTCATTTAAGAGAGCAAGTTCAAGAAGTTCTAGGAGAAAATGTAAAATATGCTTATCAAGAAGAACTTTTAGGAACTGGTCATGCAGTTATGCAAGCAATACCTTTTTTGAAAGGAAAAAAGGGCAAGGTTCTTGTTTTAAATGGTGATGTTCCAATAATTAGACCAGAAACTTTAGAGAAACTTCTAGAAAAAAGTGTTTCTAGTAAAGAATATGCTACATTATTAACTGCTATTTATGAAAATCCTACAGGATATGGTAGAATTATAAGAGATGAAGGTGGCTCTGTAGAAGAAATTGTTGAAGAAAAAGATGCAAAAAGTTATCAAAAGAAAATAAAAGAAATTAACTCAGGAATTTACTGTTTTGACATTGAAGAATTAGTAAAAGCTTTGGAACTAATTAAACCTAACAATGCACAAGGAGAATATTATTTAACTGATGTAATAAAAATAATGAATGATAAAGGCTTAAAGACAGGAGCTGTTATAGTTGAAGATAATACTGAAATTCTTGGAGTTAATGATAGAGCACAATTAGAATTATTAACTAGAGTTTTGAGAATGAGAATAAATGGTGAACACATGAGAAATGGAGTAACAATAGAAGATGCTGCTTCAACTTATATTTATGATGATGTAAAAATTGGAAAAGATACAGTTATTCATCCAAATACAATAATTCAAAATAATGTTATAATAGGTGAAAATTGTGAATTAGGACCTAATGCTTTCATAAGAGAAGGATGTATTTTAAAAGATAGAGTAAAGATTGGTAACTGTGTTGAAATTAAGAAAACAATTATTGGAGAAGGAACAAAAGTACCTCATTTAACATATTTAGGAGATTGTAAAGTAGGAAAAAATGGAAATATTGGTTGTGGTACAATTACATGCAATTATGATGGTGTAAATAAACACCAAACAATTATTGGAGATAATGCTTTTATTGGTTCAAATGTTAGCTTAGTAGCACCAGTAAAAATAGGAGATAATGTAGTTGTAGCAGCTGGTTCAACAATCACAGATAATATTCCAGATGAAACATTGTCTATAGCAAGAGAAAGACAAATTAACAAAGAGGGATATTATAAGAAGGCTAAAAAATAATATATATTACTATTGTTTTTATAAAAAATGGATAAGTTTAAATACTTATCCATTTTTGCGTTCTATGCTTTTTTATATGAAAATTTACTATGGATTTTGTTCTCCAGGAATTATATAGTCAATTACTCCATATATTAAAGCTCCAATAATGGCAGCTACCCAAGAAATTGAATAACCGGCGACAAAAAATTGTGTTGCATACAAGGTAATTACTGCTAAAACGAAGCCGACAAAACCTTTTCCAAAAGCAATAGAATGTAGGCCAGTAAATTTAACTATTAAATAATCCATAACAGTTAAAACAATTGCAGATATAGCTAAAGACCAAATGTTACTTATTGAAAAACCAGGTGTGAAGAAAGCAGTTATTCCTAGAATAATTGCAGCTACTATAAATCTTCCTACAATTTGTCCAACTGTACCCATTGAACTATTACTAGATTGTATATCGGTATTATTGTTATTCATTTTATTCTCCTTTCTTTTATATAATAAGCAATTATATAAATTTGATATTGCAAATTTTATTTTGATTTATGATATTTACTTTGAAAATTAAAATTTAACAAATGTTTGCATTCTATTAAAATTGCTAAAATTTAAATCTTAAAATAAATATAAGTATATTTTAATAAATTTTGAAAAAAATATTCATATATTTAATGAAAAAGAAAGCAATGTATATTAGTTTAAAATATTGTAAATTTTTGATTTGAAAAAGGTTTATAGGTAAAACCAGAAAAACCTAAATATAATTATGAAGGAATAAAAATGTTTTTAATATTTGTAAAAAGTATCATTTTGTATACAATTGTGTTAATTGTTATGAGATGTATGGGAAAAAGAGAAATAGGACAAATGCAGCCTTTTGAACTTGCAATTGCAATAATGATAGCTGATTTAGCTGCAACGCCAATGACTGAAATAGGTATACCTTTACTATATGGTTTTATTCCTATATTGGGCTTGTTATTTATGCATATAATAATATCATTGGTAAATTTGAAAAGTATTAAAATGAGGGAATTGATTTGCGGTAAGCCGAGAATACTTATATATCGAGGTAAAATAGATGAAGATGCAATGAAAATGGAAAATTTTACAATAAATGAATTACAAGAAAGATTAAGAGTAAATAGTATAAATAATCTAGGTGATGTAGAATTTGCAATACTTGAGACAAGTGGACAAATTAGTGTTGTACAGAAACCAGAAAAAAGAGCATTAAAACCAGAGGATTTTAATATAGATGCTAAATATGAAGGAATTGCTTATGATTTAGTAATTGATGGGAAGATAATGACTGAAAATTTGAAGAAAATAGGAAAAAGCAGAGAGTGGCTAGAAAAAGAAGTTGGAAAATTTAATATGAAACCAGAAGAGGCATTAGTGGTTGTGTTAAATGGTGATAATACAATGTATTGCCAAAAGAAGGAGGAAATTTGAAAAGAATAAAACATGAAATATATATTTTAATTGGTATAATTTTGATTATTACTTTTCTAGAAATATTAACTAATTGCATTTCTAATAAAAGTGCTGAAAACATATTGGGACAAATGGATAAAATAAAAGAAAGTTTAGACAAAATTGAAGAGAAAGATGAAAGTGAAGAAGTGAAGCAAGCACTTGTAATTATGGGACAACTAGATAATAATAGTGAAGAAATAGAAGATAATGCCAAAAATATAAAAGCAGATGTGAAAAAACTAAAAGATTCTTGGTTTAAAGAAGAAGCTAAACTTTCATATTTTTCAGAACATGATGAATTAGAAAAAATAACTTATGCGATAGTTATTTTGGAAGAAAATGTAAATAATAATGAGTATGAAGAATCTTTAAATAATTTGATAGAAGCAAAATTTTGGTTAGAGCATGTGAAGGAAAAAGATAGTTTTAAATTAAAAAATATATTTTAAATGACTTTATTGAGAATTTGAGCAAATATAATAGAAAATAAGGGTTATATAAATTATATTTTATTATAAAATTAAGACCAAACTATTAAATTGCCTAATAATTTGGTCTTAAAATAAAGCTTGATCTAATTTTCTTTAGGGTCTTCACTTGTTTCTCTAACAATATATATAGGACGTTTTTTTACTTCTAAATAAGTTTTTGATAAATATTGTCCAATAATTCCAAGAGAAAATAATTGAATACCACTTACCATAAAGATAATGCAAACTAAAGATGGCCAGCCACTTGTTGGGTCTCCATAGATAAGAGTTTTTCCAATTATAACTAATATTAAAAGGAAAGAAATTAAGCAAAATAAAATTCCAAGAACTGATGCAAATATAAGTGGAGTTGTTGAAAATGCTGTAATTCCTTCAATAGCATATTTAAATAATTTCCAGAATGACCATTTTGTTTCTCCAGCAACTCTTTGAACATTTTCATATTCAAGCCATTTTACTTTGTATCCAACAAAACTAAACAATCCTTTTGAATATCTATTATATTCTTTTAAATCTAAAATAGAATTTGTAACTTGTCTTGTCATAAGCATGTAATCTCTTGCACCATCTACCATTTGAACTTTAGACATTTTATTTATTATTTTGTAAAACATTCTTGCAAAGAAACTACGAATAGGAGGTTCTCCTTTACGAGTAACACGTCTAGTACCAACCATATCATATCCTTCATTTTTTATTGCATCATACATTTCTTTTAATAAAGAAGGTGGATCTTGTAAATCAGCATCCATTAAAGTAACTAAATTGCCTGTACTAGCTTCTAAACCAGCATACATAGCTGCTTCCTTTCCAAAGTTTCTAGAAAAAGAAATATAACGAACTTTTGGATCATCATTGTGTAGATGTTTCATAACATTTAAAGTATTATCAGATGAGCCATCATTTACAAAGATATATTCAAATTCCACATTTTCAAAATTTTTAATTTGTTTTTCCATTTCTGCATAAAATAGTGGTAAAGCTTTTTCTTCGTTAAAACAAGAAACGATAACTGATATTTTATCCATAATTTAATTCCTTTCTTTTATAGCATTTATTTTATTATCTATTATTTTGAAAATAATTGTAAGTCCATTTGCTGCTGATGGTAGTAATAAAAAGAAAAATGGAATTACATAAATACATTTTGTTTCCCAAATAAAATGGAACATAAATCCACCTAAAAAACAAAGTATTAAAATAAAGTTTTGATGATTAAAGTTTTTGTTTTTAATGTCATATATAGTAGAAAAACTAGCCATTGCAAAAACCAAAATTTCAAAAATGCTTAAACAATAATTTATAATAGAGTGTAATTTTCCATTAAAAATACTTAATAAAATTTTATTGCCTTGTATATAATTTTGGTATTCAGTAGAACAATTATCAAATTCTTCAGCTGGCATAGCTGACCAAATTGTTTGAAAAGATGGTTCACACCAAGTTGATAAAACTTTATCAGCGAAAAACTTAATTGTTGTTTTTGGTGAATGTATAAAAGTATTTAATCTATCTTTGATAATTTCAATACTGTCTGCTTTTGTTGAATTTGCATCATATTCATTTTTTATATAGAGTGATTCAACATTTTTATCTTCATGATACCATCCGGCACTTCTTGTGACTGGTTGTTCAAGCCCCATTGCTATATATGTTAGCATTGGAATTCCTGAGTTTTCTGGGATGCCTGAACGAGCTTCAGCATATTTTACAACTATTTTATTACTAACTATAAATAATATCAAAGTTAATAATATAATGAAAATATTTCTTTTATCAAATTTTTCTATACAATCCAAAACTAAAGAAATAGAAAAAGCTATAAGTATTATTTCATAGTTATTTTTTAGTAGGATAGAAAAAATTAAACTAAAACTTGAAATAAGTAAATATCTAAATTTTCTACTTTCATAATATTTAAGCAATAGAAATAGTGAGAACAGTGCAAATGTAAGTCCAAAAATATTACCATATACTAATACACATAACATTGGTAATACTATAAAACAAGGAAATAATATTAAAACAATTTTCTGTGTGTGTTCATCTTTATAAAGTAGTTTCGTTATTTTATAAAGTAAGTAAAAACATAATAAAACAAATACAATATTTATGTTTTGAATTGCAATTGGAGAATCGCTAAATAAAATCTTTGTTAATAATTCGACAAAAAATACAATTCCAAGTTGTAGAGGATGTAAGTATAAATATTGTCCTTTTTTTAATAAAGTATAATCACCATTTTTAAAAGCAATTGCTGATCTAAGAACTATTTTTTGATCAGCTCTAACAGGTGCTTTTACAAAATTAACCCAGAATAAACTAAAAACCGTAATCAATATAAGACTAATTATTAAGTAAGTTTTAGTTTTGAATTTTTTGCTTAAGTTATATAGTATATAGAATATTGCAAATAATATAATTATCCCAAGTAAAGTTAAAGGAATAAATTTTAAAGTATAATAGATTCCTTCATGATAATCGTAATAAGTTGTGTTCTTAAAATTTGCTTGTATAAAAAATGTACATAGTGTTAAAGCTACTAAAACAAATGTGACTAGTATAGCAACAAAATTAACTGCAAAAATATTAAACTTTTTATTTTTCAACTTTAGTTCCTCCAAGATTCAAAGTGTTTATATCTATTGTTTTTTCAATGCCTATTTCACGATACTTTACAGAAACAATATGTTCTTGAATATTTTCAGGTAATTGAAAAATAGCATTTTCAAGTTGTGATTTTGGTAACTCAAATAAAATTAAGTTACTTACATCAGAAACAGGGTGTTTAGAGTTCAAATATCTAGTTGCTACAGTAACTTTGTCAAAGTTAGTTACTGTATAAGGTGTGGCATCACTAATATCTAAAGTAAATTCTATTTGACAATAGTTTGTAGGTACGCAGTAAATTGCACCGACTTGAAAATATTTTGCAGCAAACTGATTTATAAAATCATTAGACAAAGAATCTAAAGCAAAATCGCAAATCATATTTCCAACTGGAACCTTATTAGCATCTTCGAACTTTGGAACTACAAGAGTTGATAGTCCTTCTGATTTTTGCTTTTGTGCTTCTGACAAATAATACTCTTTATATGGTTTTAAATATTTTAAAGAGAATATAGAATTATTAGTTAGTGTAAATAAACTACAGAAACAAAAGATGCCAGTAGCACTTATCATAATTTTATTACGTAGTCTTACATTTTTAAATAATGTATTTAAATTGTATATAATTCCTGCAATTAAAAGTGCTTCATAA
This sequence comes from uncultured Clostridia bacterium, assembly GCA_934141445.1. Taxonomy (GTDB): domain Bacteria; phylum Bacillota; class Clostridia; order TANB77; family CAG-508; genus Scatovivens. The sequence continues at coordinate 9,603 of CAKPCF010000026.1, forward strand.
GGTAACATTGCTCGTTCATAAAATTCTGCAATAAAAAACATTGGTGAAATTCCAATAGCACAAGGTAAAATAACATATTTAATTTGTTCAGAAGAAACTATATGTTTCTTTTTATTATCAGTATCATCTTTTGAACTTTCCTTTATAAATACTGATATGCATAGAATAGCATATATAACAATTAAATTTTCGATGTTATATAATTGTTTAAATACATTTTTTATATAAAATGTATGTCCATCACCACTCGCATTATTGAACCTTATAAAATTTCCTGGTGCAAAAAGTAAAAGCATAGCTCCAATTCCAAATATAATAATGCTTGTAATCCAATATAATTTTTCTTTAATAGGTAATTTTAGCAATTTCTTAATGTTTGCTAGTACAAGAACAATAATAAATGAACCTGTAACAAAAGCAGTGTTTTCTTGAGAAAATCCAGTAAAGAAAGCTAAAATCCAAAAAGCTATTGTAGATAATATATTGTTGTGTTTATTATTTACAATGCCATTATAAAAGAAGCTTAGTGTATATAGCATAAGACAAGTTGGCCATAAATAGTTTAAGCTTCCAGAAAGCCAAATGTATTTTTCATTAAACATTTTTGTACAATATATTATTAAAAACAGAGCAATTGATAAATGGAATGTTGATATTTTGCAGTTGAATAATTTTGTTATTCCAACTAAAAATAAAACAAAAACAATTGCGTTTAGTACATAAAATACATTTACATTTAGCCATAAAAATAATTGTATAACACCATGAACTATTATTCTGCCAGTCCAAGTTTTATATAGTGTTGACATTGATGTAGCTAAATCAGCAAAAGATGAAATTTTTTGATTAGAGTTATATATATAAGTATAATTATATTCATCTGGTGCGTATAAGCTATTATTTCCTATAATAAAAATATTAACAGCAATTAAAAATAAAAAAATTACTGTGATTATTGTAGGAATTTGTTGTTTAATATTTTTTTTCATCGTAAAAACTCCTATCCTTAAAATTGAGGAAATTATATCATAAATAATAAGTTATAACAATATAAAGGTAATATAATTTTAATTAGATAATTTTATATTTAATGGTTGCTATTTTAGAAAAAGTGTAATATAATCGTAACGGAAATGTAATAAAGAAATATTTAAGAAAGGGCGAAGGCTGATGTTTGGACAAGATATAGGTATTGATTTAGGTACAGCTACTGTTATTGCGTATGTTAAAGGAAAAGGTATTGTTTTAAGAGAACCTTCTGTTGTTGCTGTAAATAATGTGACAAATGAAGTTCTAGCAGTCGGTCATGAAGCTAGAAGAATGCTTGGTAGAACACCGGGAAATATAGTGGCAACAAGACCATTAAGAGAAGGTGTTATTTCAGACTATACAGTAACTGAAAAAATGCTTAAATATTTTATAAATAAAATAGGTGGAAAATTTTTATTTTCTCCTAGAATAATGATTTGTATTCCATCACAAGTTACAGAAGTTGAAAAAAAGGCTGTTATAGATGCTGCATCTAATGCAGGTGCAAGAAAAGTTTATTTAATAGAAGAACCAATAGCAGCTGCTATTGGAGCAGGAATAGATATTTCAAAACCATGTGGAAACATGATTGTTGATATAGGTGGTGGAACAACTGATATTGCTGTTATATCATTAGGTGGTTCTGTTGTTAGTACATCTCTTAAAATTGCAGGAGATAAATTTGATGAATACATTGTAAAATATATAAAGAAAAAGCATAATGTAATGATTGGAGAAAGAACAGCTGAAGAACTAAAAGTAAGTATTGGTTGTGTATATCCTAAATTTCAAGATATGGAAATGGATGTAAGAGGTAGAGATTTATTTACTGGTTTACCTAAAACAATTACTGTATTTTCTAGTGAACTTATGGAAGCTCTTGAAGAACCAGCTTTAATGATTGTTGATGCTGTTCATTCAGTACTAGAAAAAACACCACCAGAACTTGCAGCTGATATTAGTGATAAGGGAATTTATATGACTGGAGGAGGCTGTTTAGTAGACGGACTAGATAAATTATTACAGGAAAAAATTGGAATAAATGTAATGATTGCAGAAGATGCTATATCTTGTGTTGCTTTAGGAACTGGAAAAGCTTTAGATAATTTAGACAAACTTGATAGAATGCATAGACAATAAATTAGAATTTTGATTTAACCTTTATTTTATACATTAGAAAAGCTTTAATATCATTTTAAAGCTTTTCTTTTTACTTATTTTATAGTATAATAGTTATGTTTTAAAGAGAAAAAGCTGAAAGGTAGTAATAAAATGGAGAAGAATAGTAACAAAAAAAGAGTTGCTTTTTATACATTACGGTTGCAAAGTAAATCAATATGAAACAAATGGAATGATTCAAAAATTTCAAGAAGCTGGATATAATATTGTAAACTTTGCTGAAGAAGCTGATATTTATGTAGTAAATACCTGTACTGTTACAAATATGTCAGATAGAAAATCAAGACAAATTTTAAGAAGAGCAAAAGAACTAAATGAAAAAGCCATTGTAGTAGCTGTTGGATGTTATGTTCAAGTTGCTAAAAATGAAATAGATAAAATTCCTGAAATTGATTTTACTTTAGGAACAAATGAAAAAGTAAATATTGTAAACAATGTAGAAAGCTTTTTAGAAAATGGACAAAAAATAAATATCGATGATGTTTTACACAATAAAAATTATGGAGATTTTGGAGATATAACATATACAGAAAAAACAAGAGCCGTTATAAAAGTTCAAGATGGTTGTGATAGATTTTGTTCATATTGTATAATTCCTTATGCAAGAGGAAGAGTTAGAAGTAGAAAACCAGAAAATGTAATAAAAGAAATTGAAGATATAAGTAAAAAAGGAATAAAAGAGGTTGTAATTACAGGAATCCATGTTGCATCTTATGGAAAAGACTTCAACAATCAGTATGGGCTAATTGATTTATTAGAAGAAATAAATAAAATAGATGGAATCGAAAGAATTAGACTAGGTTCAATAGAGCCTTTGTGGGTATCAGAAGAGGTTATAAAAAGACTAACTAAATTAGAAAAGATATGCCATCATTTTCATTTATCTCTTCAGAGTGGTTGTACAGAAACATTGAAAAGAATGAATAGAAGATATACAGCCGAGGAATTTAAAGAAATTGTAGAAAGACTTAGAAATGCTTATGAAGATGTAATATTAACTACTGATATTATAGTAGGCTTTGCTGGCGAAACAGAAGAGGAATTTAATACAACTTATGATTTTCTTAAAGAAATTAAATTCTATAAAACACATATATTCAAGTATTCAGAAAGAAAAGGAACAAAAGCTGCTGAAATGCCAAATCAAGTTCCAGGCAATATAAAAGAAGAAAGAAGTAAAATTCTTTTAAAACTTTCAGATGAAAATGAAATTAGCTATTTAAATAGTTATTTAGGTAAAAAAGTAAAAGTGCTATTTGAAGAAAGAGAAGGTGGCTTTTATAAAGGACATACAGCAAATTATCTAATGGTTAAAGTAAAATCAACAACAGATATTTCAAACGAAATACTTGAAGTAGAAATAGATGGAATAGAAGATTTGAATTTGATTGGAAAAATATTGTAACAAATGTAATAATTTGGTAACTAAAACTTAATATAAAAAAACGAAAAAGATATTGAACAAATTGTTAAAATATAGTATAAATAATGTAAATAGTTTCGAGATATACATAGGAGGAAGCAATATGAAGGAATATAATTTAAATGAACAAGCTGGTAGCAATTTACCTGCAGAAATCGGATTATGGGGAAAAGTTAAAGGATTTTTGTTTCAAGAAATAGATTTAAACAAACCAATTGTACTTGAATTAACACCAAAGGAAGAAAAAGTTTTAGGAGAAGTTCATGACTTTTTATTCCAAGAAGTTAAATTCCCAGAATTACATGATTTCCTATTCCAAGAAATTACTTTATTTGGCAGAAAAAAATAAGTAAATAATCGAACTTTTTAAAGAGGTACAGTTAGTGTGCTTCTTTTTTTATGCAAAAATGACTAAATTTTAACAATATGAACATAATAAGCTATATTTAAAGTTATTTTAGTAATAATTAGTAATTTAGTAGAAGAAAAAATAAACAAAAAAGGTATTGCAAAGGGAAAAAAATTGTTATACAATGTTTTTGGTCAAATAGACTAAATTTTTAACGATACTCAAGAAAAGAAGTATCAGAATTGGAGGATTTTTATGTCAATAAGAATAGGTATTAACGGATTTGGTAGAATTGGAACATTAGCTTTTCAAGCGGCTTTAAATAAAGAAGAAATCGAAGTTGTTGCTATAAACGATCCATTCATCGCAGTTGATTACATGGCATATATGACAAAATTTGATTCTATACATGGTAGATTCAAAGGACAAGTAGAAGCTAGAGATGGAAAACTAGTAGTAAATGGAAAAGAAATAAAAGTATATAATGAAATGGATCCACATAACATTCCTTGGGGAGAAAACAATGTTGATTATGTATTAGAATGTTCTGGTGTTTTCACAACATTAGAAAAAGCTCAAGCTCACATTGATGCAGGTGCTAAGAAAGTTATAATCAGTGCACCATCTAAAGATGCTCCAATGTTTGTAATGGGTGTAAATAATGAAACTTATGATCCAAGCATGAACATAATTTCAAATGCATCTTGCACAACAAATTGTTTAGCACCTTTAGCTAAAATCATAAATGATAAATTTGGAATTAAAGAAGGCTTAATGACAACAGTTCATTCAACAACAGCTACACAAAAAACAGTTGATGGAGCTTCAAAGAAAGATTGGAGAGGTGGTAGAGCTGCTTCTGCAAACATTATTCCATCATCAACAGGTGCAGCAAAAGCTGTAGGAAAAGTTATTCCATCATTAAATGGAAAATTAACAGGTATGGCTTTCAGAGTACCAACAATAGATGTTTCAGTAGTTGACTTAACATGTAACCTAGAAAAACCAGCTACTTATGAAGAAATCTGTGCAGAAGTAAAAAGAGCTTCTGAAAATGAATTTAAAGGAATTGTTGAATATACAGATGAAGCAGTTGTATCTTCAGACTTTATTAGTGATGAACATACATCAATCTTTGATGCAACAGCAGGTATTCAATTAACAGATACTTTCGTAAAATTAGTTGCTTGGTATGATAATGAATGGGGTTATTCAAATAAATTAGTTGATTTAGCTGTATACATTTCTAAAAGATAGTTTTTAGTATAATCATATTTTAGGCAGGCTGGACCTGCCTAAAAATCTATTTATAATTAAGCAATATGGAGGGTATTATGAATAAAAAAACAGTTAGAGATATTGATGTAAAAGGAAAAAAAGTTTTAGTAAGATGTGACTTTAATGTTCCTTATGACGAAAATAGAGTTATAACAGATAACAGAAGAATTGTTGCTGCATTACCAACAATAAAATATTTAATTGAAAACAATGCAAAAGTTATTTTATGCTCACATTTAGGAAGACCAAAGGGAGAAGTAAAACCAGAATTTTCATTAGATATTGTTGCTACAGAACTTTCTAAATTATTAGGACAAGAAGTAGTTTTAGCAAAAGACGTTGTTGGAGAAGATGCAAAAGCAAAAGCTGAAGCATTAAAAGAGGGACAAGTTATGCTTCTTGAAAATGTTAGATTTGAACCAGGTGAAGAAAAAAATGATGAAGAATTATCTAAAAAATTTGCTTCTTTAGCTGAAATATATGTAAATGATGCTTTTGGAACTGCACACAGAGCACATAGTTCAACAACAGGTGTTGCAAGTTTCTTACCAGCTGTATCAGGATTTTTAATTGAAAAAGAATTAAATTTCATGGGTGGAGCTTTAGAAAATCCAGAAAGACCATTTATGGCTATTTTAGGTGGAAGAAAAGTTTCAGATAAAATAGGAGTTATTGAATCTTTACTTGAAAAAGTTGATGTTTTAATGATTGGTGGAGCTATGGCTTATACATTCTTTAAAGCAATGGGATATTCAGTAGGAAATTCAATTTGTGAAGAAGATAAATTAGATTTAGCAAGAAGTTTAATGGAAAAAGCTAAAGCAAAAGGTGTTAAATTTATGCTTCCAATAGATACAAAAGTTGGAAAAGAATTTAGCAAAGATACAGAAAGCAAAACTGTTAAATATACAGAAATCCCAGATGGTTGGGAAGGTTTTGATATAGGAGCTGAAACAATAGCTTTATATTCTGTAGAATTAAAGAAAGCTAAAACTGTAATTTGGAATGGACCAGTTGGTTTATTTGAATTTGACCAATTTGCAATTGGAACAAATTCTATTGCTAAAATTTTATCTGAATTAGATGCTGTTACAATAGTTGGTGGTGGTGATTCAGCAGCTGCTGTTGAAAAAGCTGGACTAGCAGATAAATTTACTCATATTTCAACAGGTGGTGGAGCTTCACTAGAATTCTTAGAAGGAAAGAAATTACCAGGAATAGAAGCATTACAAGATAAATAAAAATAAGGAAGATTTATATGGCAGAAATGATTGATATATATACAAAAGATGGAGTAAAAACAGGAACAATTTCAAAAAGAGAATATTATACAATGCAAGGAGATGTTCCTTGGATTAAATGTTGTACATGTTTTGTTGTAGATCAAGAAACTAATAAAATACTATTTGAAAAAAGGGGAAAAAGATTTTTAGACCCCGGAAAATTAGATTTATGTTCAGGTCATGTTAGAAGCAATGAATTACCTATTCAAGGAATGGTTAGAGAACTAGGTGAAGAATTACTAATAGATCAAGGTGTTGCAAGAAATGTGCAATACCTTGGAATGATTGATGTTGACTATACTAATTTAAAGGATGAAACTAATAGAAAAAATTTAAAATGCTTCGTAAGTTGCTATGCTTTAAAAGTGAGAAATCAATCAGAAGTTTCTACAGATGGTAGAGAAGCAATATCAAAGGGCTGGTTAGATTATGAAGATGCTATTGGTTTTATTTCAAATAGTATGACAAGAATGCCTTATGAACAAGGTCTTGCTAAAAAGTATGAACAAATATTTGAAAAGTTAAGAACTTTTATGAATTTAAAACAATCAAATAGAAATGTACCACAAGAGAAAGGAGAATGATTTTATGCGTAGAAAAGTAATTGCAGGAAATTGGAAAATGAATATGTTACCAAATGAGGCAATTGAGTACATTCAAGCTTTTGAACCTTTAGTAAAAGACGCAAAAGCAGAAGTTATTTTATGTGTTCCATATACAGATCTATTCTATTGTTTAATGAATGCACAAAATACTAATATAAAAATAGGAGCACAAAATGTTCATTTTGAAGAGAAAGGTGCTTATACTGGAGAAGTTTCAGCTAAAATGTTAAAATCAATTGGAGTAGAATATGTAATTATAGGACATTCTGAAAGAAGACAATATTTTGCAGAAACAGATGAAACTGTTAATAAAAAGATAAAAGCTGCGCTTGCAAATGGTCTAAAACCAATAGTTTGTGTTGGAGAAACTTTAGAACAAAGAGAAGCAGAAAAAACAGTTGAAATTATTACAAATCAAACAAAGTTAGCTTTAGAAGGATTAACTAGCGAACAAGTAAAAGGTATAATCATAGCTTATGAACCAATTTGGGCTATTGGAACAGGAAAAACAGCTACATCAGAAGATGCTAATAATAGTATTAAAGCAATTAGAAAAGAAATTGCTAATATTTATGGAAGTGAAGTAGCTGAAGAAGTTATTATTCAATATGGTGGAAGTGTAAAATCTTCAAATGCAAAAGAATTATTTGCATGTAGTGATATTGATGGTGGTTTAGTTGGTGGAGCTAGCTTAAAGCCAGATGAATTTTCAAAAATTGTTAAATATGACGAACAATAAATAAAGTTAAAATAGAAAAAAATAGATAATCAACTAAATTTCTAAAAATTTAAGAGAAAGTAGAAGGAGCGAGATAATGGATAAAAAAACAACAATGTTGATGATTTTAGATGGTTTTGGAATCAATGAAAAAACCGAGGGAAATGCAGTTAAATTAGCTAACATACCTTATTTAAGAAATTTATTAGCAGAAAATCCAAATACAATAATTCATACAAGTGGAAAAGATGTAGGTCTACCAGAAGGACAAATGGGAAATTCTGAAGTAGGACATACAAATATTGGGGCTGGTAGAATTGTATATCAAGATTTAGCTAAAATTACAAAATCAATAGAAGATGGAGATTTCTTTAGTAATCCAGAATTTGTTGCTGCAATTGAAAATTGTAAGAAAAACAATTCAAAATTACACATAATGGGATTACTTTCAAATGGTGGTGTACACAGTCATAATAGACATTTATATGGTTTATTAGAACTTGCAAAAAGAAGAGATTTTGAAAATGTATTTGTACATTGCTTTTTAGATGGTAGAGATACTCCACCTGCTTCAGCAGAAGGTTATATAACAGAGTTAGAAACTAAAATGGCTGAAAAAGGAGTTGGAAAAATAGCTTCTTTATCAGGTAGATTTTATGCAATGGATAGAGATAAGAGATGGCAAAGAGTTCAAAAAGCTTATGAAGCAGTTGCTTGTGGAAAAGGTGAAACAGCTTTAAGTGCTACACAAGCTATTGAAGAATCATATCAAAAAGAAGTTTTTGACGAATTTGTTGTACCAACAGTTATAACAAATCAAAATGGCGAACCTTTAACAACAATTGAAGAAAATGACTCTGTAATATTCTTTAATTTCAGACCAGATAGAGCAAGAGAAATTACTAGAAGTATAGTAGATCCAAATTTCGATGGATTTGAAAGAGAATATAAGAAAACATTTTTCGTATGTATGACACCATATGATGAAACAATGCCAAATGTTCAAATTGCATTCAAAAAAGAAGAAATTAAAAATACTTTTGGTGAATATATTAGTCAAAAAGGTTTAACACAATTAAGAATTGCTGAAACAGAAAAATATGCACATGTTACATTCTTCTTTAATGGTGGAGAAGAAAAACAATATCCAGGAGAGGATAGAATTTTAGTTCCATCACCTAAAGTTGAAACTTATGATATGAAGCCAGAAATGAGTGCTTTTGAAGTAACAGATAAAGTTGTAGAAGCAATTGAATCTAAAAAATATGATGCTATTATTTTAAATTTTGCTAACCCTGATATGGTTGGACATACAGGAAGTATAGAAGCAGCAATAAAAGCATTAGAAGCTATCGATAAATGCGTAAAGAAAGTGGTAGATGCAATAAATGATGTAAATGGTGTTTTACTAATCACAGCTGACCATGGAAACTGTGAGCAAATGATTGATTATAAAACAGGTGAACCTCATACAGCTCATACTACAAATCCAGTACCACTAGCAATGATTGGATTAAACAAAAAATTAAAAGAAGGTCGTTTGGCAGATTTAGCACCAACGATGTTAGATATAATGGGACTTGAAAAACCAGAAGAAATGACAGGAGAAAGTTTATTAGAAGACTAATAGGAGATTTTTATGATAAGCTTACCAGAAGATAAAGTAATTTATTCAGAAATACAAAAAAAACTTTTTTATATAATTCCAGAAAAATGGGAAAGTATATATTTATATACTTCTATTATAGATGCTCCAATTGGGAAACCGAAAGGGGAAATGTATTTCTATTATTTTCCAAAGGGAATTATAAAAAAGAAGCCTGTAAACTGCTATGAAATTCCTAGTTTATTTGATATAGATGAAGAAGAATATTCTAAATTTATAGCAGATTTATATAATACAATAAAATCACTTCGAGATAGCTTAGTAAAGCATAAACGAAAAGTATGGAGTAACATAATAATCTCAATAGAAAACTATCAATTTAAAATAGAATTTGGATATGAAAATCTTAATTCTTTACCTTTTGATTCTTATGAGAGACATATTATTTGGAGATATCAATATATAGACAAGGATATAGAGCTATATCAAAAAAAGGATAGACAAATTATAGAAAAGTATCAAGAATTTGTTAAGAGAAATGGTGTATTGAGAAAAGAGCAATATATTGAAGGAATATACAAACTACCTGTTAAAAATATTATCGATTATGAAAAAACTTTAACAGTTGATGAAGCTCTTGCTCAATCATCTGTTCAGAAAAAAGCAAAACCGAAAAAGAAAATAAGTTTTGTTAAAAAGAAAAAAGAAGATATAATTGATATTGAAGAGAATGAAACTTTTAATAATCAAATTTTAAATTGGAATAATAAAAATATGAAATAATGTTAATAACATTAGAGATGATGATTCAGAAATGAGTTGTCATCTTTTTTTTATAATAGAAAGAAGTTTCGCACTTACTATTAAAAACGTGGATTTTCGCATAAAATTTTTCTTTTAAAATTATTCTAATGTCCACTTTGATTCTATAATATAGAAAAGTGATGCAACTTTGATGAAATTCTTCATATACTATATAAAAAATATAAAGGAGTTTTTGTATGTGTGGAATTGTTGGAATTGTAAATTATAGGGAAGATATTTCTAACCATTATCCAGTTTTAAGAAATATGACTAAAACATTGAAGAAGCGAGGACCAGATGAAGAAGGATTATTTTTTTCAAAACATGTTGATTTAGGACATAGACGATTGAGTGTTATTGACATTGAAAATGGAAAACAACCAATGAGTTTTACTTATAATGAAATTACTTATACAATTGTATATAATGGTCAAATTTATAATACAAAAGAATTAAAAAAGGAATTAGAAGAAAAAGGATTTACTTTTAAAGGCCATTCAGATACAGAAATATTATTAAAAGCATATGTTTTATATGGCAAAGATGTATGTAATCATCTAAATGGAATTTTTGCTTTTGCAATTTATAATGATAAAACAGAAGAGGTATTTATTGGAAGAGATCAATTTGGAATTAAGCCATTATATTATTCGAATGTAGATGGAAATTTTATATTTGCATCTGAAATAAAAGCTATTCTTGAACATCCAAAAGTGACAAGCAAATTAGATAAAAATGGAATATCAGAATTATTTGGAATAGGACCTAGTCATTCACCAGGCTGTACACCATTTAAAGATATTTTTGAACTAGAACCAGCTAATTTCTTGATAATCAACAAAGATGGAATTTCTAAAAAAGAATATTGGAAATTAACTACCAAAGAGCATACGGATAATTTAGAAGAAACTTGTGAAAAAATACGATATTTAATAAATGATTCTATAAAGAAACAATTAGTTTCTGATGTACCATTGTGTACACTTTTATCTGGTGGTTTAGATTCTAGCATAATAACCGCAATTGCAAGCAAATATTATCGCGAAAACTATGGAACTAAGCTTCATACTTTTTCAGTTGATTATAAAGATCAAGAAAAGTATTTTGTAAAAAATGATTTCCAGCCTAATACAGATAATTATTTTATTGATTTAATGGTAAATAAATTTGATACGATACATCATAAAATTGTAATTGATACACCAGAATTATTTGAGGCATTAGAATCAGCAATGATAGCAAGAGATTTTCCAGGAATGGCTGATGTAGATTCTTCATATTTGCTATTTTTTAAGAATGTAAAAAAAGAGGCAACTGTTGCTTTGTCAGGAGAATGTTCAGATGAAATTTTTGGAGGATATCCTTGGTATTTCAGAAAAGACGCATTAGATAGTAATACATTTCCATGGTCTTTAGCAATATCAGAAAGGCAAAATCTTTTATCACCAGATATTGCAAGACAGATTGATTTGAAAAATTATATTGATAAAAAATATTCAGAAAGCATTAGTAAAATTGAATTTTTACCAAATGAAAGTGAAGAAAATAAACTTGAAAGAAAGCTAATATATTTGACTTCAAATTGGTTTATGCAGACACTACTTGATAGAACCGACAGAATGTGTATGTATAATGGATTTGAGGTAAGAGTTCCATTTTGCGATATAAGAATAGTGGAATATTTATGGAATATTCCATGGGAGATGAAAGCATATAAAGGAAGAGAAAAGGGATTACTTAGATATGCAATGGAAGGAATTTTACCAGAAGAGATTATCTATAGAAAGAAAAGTCCATATCCCAAAACTCATAATCCATCATATTTGTCAATTGTAAAAAATGAACTTACCAAAATTATGAAAGATTCATCAAGTCCAATACATTCTTTGCTAAATACGAAATATATAAATGAAATTATAGAAACAGATGGCAAGGCATTTACAAGACCATGGTTTGGACAATTGATGACTGGTCCACAGCTAATGGCATATTTAATACAGGTAAATATGTGGCTTGAAAGATATAATCCAGAGATAGTGTTGTAAATAAAATTGAATATATTGAAAACTGCCAGAATCTGTGGTAATATATCAATACCGAGTTTTATTTTATAATAAAACATAACCTCTGATTAAGTACATTCTGCATTTAATCATACAAAAGTCTAAGTAATGTAAGACAGAAAGGATTAGTTATGTATTATGATTTTATCAATGAAATGACCGAGGAGGAATTGCGGAATGTGATAAGAGCTCTACAAATTATGAGAGCTTTTAAGAAAGAAATTATTGTTGATGGCGAAAAAGAGATTGTCTACGAAAAGGCGGATAAAGAACTTCCTATTTCCTCTGATGTAATGGATAGAGTACAAGAACTTGCTATAAGATATCAGGGAGACTTTTTAATTCCTACTATGAATTGGGTATTTAAAGAAGATGATTGTTCTCCTGTTAGAGAAGGATATCTTAAAAAATTAACCGAAATTACTAAACCTAAAATTATAGCTTGGGGAGTATATGAAGCATCAAATTGTTATATTTTTGAAATTGCAAGAGTTATTCCTCAAAAAGAAGTAAAGCTTTCTAAGAGCGAATTGAAGGCATGGTGGGAAGCATGGAATCGTAACAAGAACGAAACCAAAGTCTTTAACGAAGCAGAAGCATATGCAGAATATAGTTTTTGCGTTTTGAAAAACTATTATGGAAAAGTGAAGATTGCAGTGTATAAAAAAGATTTAGCCAAATTTGTTGAAGCACTTGAAAGAGATCGCGATATTTTCAATTGATAATACTTTTAATAATTTAATGAAAGAGGTGATGTGTAGCGAACAGGAGATTTCCTGTTCGCTTTTACTTTGAAAAATAACAGCTTTAAGTTATAGACTTAAAGCTCGATTAACATTTATAAAAATTCTATCATTAGTAAGCTTTGAAGTCAACTATTCTAAATCAATTTTTATAGATAATTTGAAATGAGTAAAAATATAAAAAGACACAAAAGTATAGTAAAATATACTGTTTTGTGTCTTTTTTTACTTTCTTTAAGTCTATAACTTAAAGAAGTCCATAAAAATGAAGAATAGAAGTTTTGAAATGGTTTTCTTTCAAAGGAAAAGCAAAAGTCATTAGACTAATGTTTTTTATGGATTGAAAGAGAAAGAGCTTTTTACATTGCTAATCATACGAT
>CAKPCF010000027.1 GCA_934141445.1 uncultured Clostridia bacterium
TATTGATTATCCGCTATTATATTTCCTATACTAGTAATATCACTTACTCTTGTTATTCCTGTATTTGTAAATATTGATCCACTTATTGCTATTTTTTGCTTATTCAAATTATTTATTGTTCCTGAAAACTCTCCTGTCAAATAGGTATCATTTTCAAAACAATTTTCTCCTATTGTCGTTACTTTTGAATTACTTAGCCACTTAATTATATCTGTCTTCTCATTATTATCTGTTTTGCCTAAATTTGTACAATCTTTAAAAGCTTCTTTGCCTAATTTGCTTAATTTTACAGTAGAAGGTAATGTTTGGATTGCTTTACAACCAATAAATGCTTGCTCACCTATTTCTTCCAAATTCTTTGGCCAATTAGTTATAACAAGTTTTTCTCTATATGAAAATGCACATGTTTCAATATTTTGTAATGAATCTGGTAAATATAAATTTCCTTGTAATGCTGTAGATTCAAAAGCCTTATTCCCTATTGAAAGTAATGTTGCTGGAAAGTTCACTTTTTTTAAATTTTTACAACTCCAAAAAGCATAACTTTCTATTTTCTGTAAGCCTTCATTTATTACTAATTCTTCCATTCTTTCACAACCAGAAAATGTATTTTCTGAAATTGCTATCATAGTTTCTGGTATAACCACTTTTCCAGTTAATTGCCTACAATTATGAAAAGCATATTTATCTATCTTTTCTATTATATTACTTAATTCTAATCCAGTAATTGTTGAGTTAAAAAAGCAATACTGCCCTATACTTTTCACTTTACTAGGAATTACTAATTTATTTTCAATTCCTGTGCATTCTTGAAAAGCACTATCTCCTATTGTTACTAATTGACTTCCCGTTTCTCCTTCTTCAAAAGTTAATGCATTTATACCTGTACATCCATAAAATGCATTAGCCTTTATCTCTGTTATATAATATGGTATTGTTAAACTTCCTGTTAGTCCACTAAATCCACTAAATTGTCCTTCTTCTATTAATGTTGCTGATGGGGTTCCATCTGTTTCTATATAAAAACTTTGATTAAACACACTCTGCATTGAGCCTATTAAGCCTGAGCAATTCATAAACACTCCCTGTCCTAATGTTATGCCTGAGTTCTGTATCGCGTCTATATTTCCTGTTAATTTTTTGCAATTATAAAATGCTTTATATCCTATATACTCTAATGAACTTGGTAAATCCTCTGGTACATTTATTACTAAACTTGTACAGTTCATAAATGTCCTATTTCCTATTCTCTTTAATGTATTACCTGCTTTACTAAAGTCTACTTTAGTTATACTGCAATTATTAAATACTCCATCTCCTAATTCTTCCACTACATATGCTTTCTCATTTTCTTTTGATATTAACACCGCTGGTATCTCTATTGTTCCTCTTAATTCTTTATTATATGCTGTTATTTTACATACTCCACTTTTATCTTTTATTTCTTCAAATATCCAATCCTCTTCATTTGATACCAATAACCTTTGTGATTTTGCATTTGTATATTCTGAAAAATCTTTATCTGTCATAAATACTCTTTCTCCATCTACTATCAAATATCCATCTGCATATCTACTTACTATTACATTATTGCTACTCTTTTCTTGGAATCTTTCTTGCAAATATTTTCTCATATTCTCTCTTTTGTAATTTTCTATTTTATTTGCATCATTTCCTGCCTCTGTCTTTTGTTCTTCTGCCAATGCTTCTATATCATCTTTTCCCATCAATGCTGCTGTCAATATTGTTTGCGCATCTTCATCCCATACAGCATCTTCTTGTGCTATTTTAGCATTCTTAGCTTGTGTTAATACTCCATTTTCTCCAATTGTCGCATTTAAACTTACACCTGCAAGAATTAGCATTATGATTATTGAGATTACTAGTGCTATTAGAGTTATAGCATTTTGCTTTTTACCAAAACATTTCTTGCCTTTTATTTTTTTGCAATCTCTATTTTGTAATTTTCTTTTGTTCATTTATGATTTTCCTCCCTCAGATTTTATAAGTAAAGAAAAAGCTTTTTATTTTTGACAACTCAAAATGCCTTTGGCACTATTCAATTATCAACGATTAAAGCTCTTTCTCTTTCAATCCATAAAAAAACATTAGTCTAATGACTTTTGCTTTTCTTTGAAAGAAAACCATTTCAAAACTTCTTTATTTCATTTTTATGGACTTCTTTAAGTATATTGCTTAAAGAAAAAATAAAAAGGTACAAATTAGTATATCTTTATATACTTTTGTACCTTTCTATGTTTATTTTTATTTTAAATTATTTAAGAAATTTTGTCGAAATAGGTTGACTTCAATCATATCAAATGATAGACTTTTTATAAAAGTAAAAAGTCTTTAAGCAATATACTTAAAGACTTTTATTTTTAAATTTCTATGTTTATATTTCCTATATTTTCAATTTTAATTATTCTTCTATTCTCATTTACATTATCTCTAGAGAACTCTAATTTCAAATATTTTTTAGGAATATAACCTTCCAGCATTTCGCCCCATTCTATTATGCTTGCTCCCTTTTCAAAATATTCTTCACCGCCTATTGCAAAAAATTCATCAATATCCGCTAAACGGTATAAATCCAAATGAAATATTTTTAATTTTTCTGTGTCATATTCATTTACTATTGTAAATGTAGGACTAGAAATTTCATTTTGTAATCCAAAATAACTTAAAATTCCTTCTGTTAATTTTGTTTTTCCAGATCCTAAATCTCCCAAAAGTATGATTATATCGCCTCTTTTTAGTTGTGAAGCAATTTTTTTTCCTAGTTTCATTGTATCCATTTCTGAATTTGATATATATTCCATTTTTTCTCCAATCTATTTTGAATTTCTTACATATTATAACATAATGTAAATGAATTTACTAGATTTTAATCATTTATTTTAGAATATAATCCAATTGAAATAAGACCACTAATTCCAACTAAAACATAAATAATTCTGGTAAATACACTCATTGTTCCAAATAAAGTAGTTACTAAATCAAAACTAAATAATCCTATTAGTAACCAATTTATTGCTCCAATTATTACAAGTGTTAAAGCTATATAGTATAAAACTTTCATAATACACCTCCATATTTTTAGTATATTAAAGAAATAAATAATTATACTATATTTTAAATTTAGTAATTGATTAAAACTGCAATTTCATCAAAATTCAATTCTGTTCCTTCTATGCAATATGCAAATTCATCTTTACAACAATTTCAAAAAATTATCATTGTAAAGTTTTATTATTTAGTATACAATAATTATGGAGGTATTAATATGAAAAAGAAAAATTTAATTATTTGTGCAGTTGTAGTTTTAATCATACTAGCTGTAATCATTGGTATTGCTGTAAAATCTAATAACAATGAAAATATAAAAATAGAATCTACAGCAAATATGAAAAATTTAATAGATTCCATTTATAAAAATGCAAATGTTGAATTACCAAGTTTAGAAACAAATGAAATTGATATGTCTGATAATTATACAGTTTCAACTTACACTGGTTCCCAAGACAATAGTAATATCGAATCAATTATTGTTTCTGAACCTTTAATAAGTTCACAAGCTTATTCTTTGGTTGTTATGAAATTAAAAAATTCAGCTGATGTTGAAAAAGTAAAACAAAATATTTATGATAATGTCAACATGAGTAAATGGATTTGTGTTTCAGCTGAAAAATTGTATATTACAAATTATAATAATATAGTTTTTTATGTAATGTCTGACGAAGACTGGGCACAACCAGTTTACACTGCTTTTAAAACTTATGTAAATAATAAAAACGGTTCTGAATTAGAAAAATCAGAAAATTTAGATTATGAGCTTCCAGATGAAATGCTTGTAGTAGAATAATTTTAGCAAATAGGCATTGATTATCTTCATGCCTATTTTTATTTATATACCAAAATCAATAACTGAAAGGATTTCTTATGGTTTTTACAAGTATTAGTTTTCTATATTATTTTTTACCAATTGTGTTAATAACATATTTTATATTACCAAATAAATTTAAAAATTTTGTATTACTTGTATTTTCACTTATATTTTATTTTTGTGGTGAACCCAAATACATTCTACTAATGATTTTAGAAAGTATTATTGCTTACATTTCCGCTATACTTATAGAGAAAAAGAATAGCAAATTTTTATTTT
This sequence comes from uncultured Clostridia bacterium, assembly GCA_934141445.1. Lineage (GTDB taxonomy): Bacteria > Bacillota > Clostridia > TANB77 > CAG-508 > Scatovivens. The sequence continues at coordinate 4,166 of CAKPCF010000027.1, forward strand.
TTTGTACAGTATTGATACATATCTTTTTATTAGGTATTTTCAAATACTCTAATTTTATACTTTCAAATATAAATAATTTATTTAATATAAATATCCCATATCTAAATATTATATTACCTATTGGAATTTCTTTTTATACTTTTCAGATAATCAGTTACGAAGCTGATGTGTATGCAAAAAAAGTTAAAGCTCAAAAAAGTTTTATGAAATTAGCAACTTACATATTCTTATTTCCACAACTAATTGCTGGTCCTATTGTTCGTTACGAGACAATTGCAAACGAATTAGATAATAGAAAAACATCTATTGAAGACTTTGCTACTGGTGCAAATCGTTTTACAATAGGTTTATCTAAAAAAGTTATTATTGCAAATTCATTAGGAGAATTATGTAATATACTTTCTAGTTCAACTGAAAAAACTATTTTATTATATTGGATATTTGCAATTAGTTATATGTTACAAATTTATTTTGACTTTTCTGGATATTCTGATATAGCAATCGGTCTAGGTAGAATCTTTGGATTTCATTTTCCAGAAAATTTCAATTATCCTTATACAGCAACAAGTATTACAGATTTCTGGAGAAAATGGCATATTTCATTAAGTTCATGGTTTAGAGATTATGTCTATATTCCTTTAGGCGGAAATCGTAAAGGAATGAAAATTCAAATTAGAAATATTCTTATTGTTTGGACATTAACTGGTATATGGCATGGTGCTAACTGGAATTTTGTTGTCTGGGGATTGATGTTTGGAATTATAATAATTATAGAAAAATTTATAATTGGTAAATATTTAGATAAACTTCCTACAATAATTAAAAGATTATATACTTTGTTTATTGTTATGATAAGCTTCGTTATTTTTCAATCTGAAAATTTAAAACAAGCTTTTTCATTGATTAAAGGATTATTGGGATTAAATGAAAAGATTTTTGCTAACCCATTTATTTTGTATCATTTACAAGGTTATATACCAATTTTATTTTTAGGTATATTGTGTACTACACCTATTTTTCAAAAACTTGTACTTAAATTACAAAATCGTAAATTAAATAAAATACTAAATATTATTCAGCCACTTGCTATGATTATGTTATTACTACTTGCTACAGCATTTCTTGTTGATAATTCATACAATCCATTTTTATATTTTAGATTTTAGGAGTAATTTATGAATAACAAACACAAAAATATTATAACAACAGTATTATTTACTTTTTTCTTTTGTATAATGTTCTTTTTAAATATTATTAAAAGTGATGAAAAAGTTTCTTTTTCAGAAAGAAGAAATTTAACACAATTTCCTAGTTTTTCATATAAAAGCCTATTTGATGGTACTTTTTTCAATAAATTTGATAGCTATGCAACAGACCAATTTGTAGAAAGAGAAAGTTTTAGAAAAGCTAAAGTCAATTTAGATTTAATGTTTAAACATAATTATCATGATATTTATGTTTATGGCAATTATCTAGTAGAACAATTATATCCTTTTTCTGAAAATTCTTTAATAAATTTAACTAGTAAAATTTCAAAAATAAAAGATTTATATTTAAAAGATAATAATATATATTTTTCTATTATTCCAGACAAGAATTACTTTGTAAATAATGGAAATTTAAAAATTGATTATAGTCTGCTTGAGAAAAAAATGTGTGATAATCTATCTTTCGCAAATTATATAAATATTTTTGATAAATTAAACTTATCTGATTATTATAAAACTGATAGTCATTGGAAAAGTGAAAATTTAGAAATTATTGCAAGTACTTTATTAAACTCAATGAACAATAATGAAGTAATCCCAAATAATTATGCAAGTTCAGTTTCTGATTTCAAAGGTGTATATGCAAGTAGATTGCCTATAAAAACCGATTATGACGAAATTAAAATAATAAACAATAATTATATTGAAAATGCAATTGTATTTAATCCAATAAAAAATGAATATTCTAAAATCTATAATTATAATAAATTGAAAAGTCTTGATAAATATGATATCTACCTTTCTGGTGCTGAACCATTACTTACAATTACAAGCTCACTTGCATCTACTGAAAAAGAATTAATTATATTTCGTGATTCCTTTGGAAGTAGCTTAACACCATGGCTAATTTCAGCTTACAAAAATATCACATTAGTTGATACAAGATACATTGCACCAGTATTATTAAAAGACTATATAGATTTTGAAAACGCTGATATTTTATTCTTATATAGCTCAACTATTATCAATAATAGCTATACTTTAAAGTAAAAGTTCTAGCTATTACAATTTAAAGATGGAATTTAATTTCCATCTTTATTCTTCTTTATTAGATTTACAACATCTCCATATACATAAAAACTACCAATTACAAAATAAACAGTATCATCTTTTTGTTGCATACTATTTGCTATTGCTTCATCTAATTCATATTTATAAATTCTATTTTTTTCTATATTTTCACTCATACAATTATATAATTCTTCTTTTGTTGTATATCTTTCTACATCATTGCCAGAAGTCATAATAAATATTGCTTCTCTATCTTTTGATAATAATTCTAGCATCTTTTTATAGTCTTTTCTATTTAATATAGATACTATATAAACTCTTTTTCTATTTGAATAATACATATTTATTGTATATAGTAAATTTATTATTGCAGGCTCATTATGTGCACCATCAAAAATAATTTCTGGATTACTATTTAATTTTTCTAATCTTCCCTTATGAATTACTGTACTTAATCCTTCTAATATACTAGTATCAGTTATTTTATATCCATAGTTTCTTATAATCTTAATTGCTTCAATACAAATACTTGCATTTTTTATTTGTGCTCTTCCTTTTAAATTTATTTTTATGTCTTTCATATCCTTATAATTAAAATATTGAAAATTTTCATCAAATCTATAGTTAGATATGTCATTATTACTTATAATATGAAGTTTATTATTTTTACTATTACATGTTCTAATAAATACATCATTCACATCTTTTTCTTGTTCAAATATTACCGTTTGCGAATCATCTTTAATTATACCTGCTTTTTGTACTGCAATTTCAGGCAATGTTTTCCCTAAAATATTAAGATGGTCATAACCTATTGATGTAATTATTGCAACTAGTGGTTTACTTATAATATTAGTACAATCATATAATCCACCTAATCCTGTTTCTAAAACAACAAAATCTACATTATTTCTGTAAAAATACAATAAAGCCATTGTTGTTTCTAATTCAAATAGTGTAATATCAACCTCTTCTATCTTATTATATTCTTCAATTAGTGGTTGTAACTCTTTAATTATATTTGCCATTTCTTCATCTGAAATTTCTACACCATTTATGCTTATTCTTTCATTATATTTTACCAAGTGTGGTGATAAAAATTTTCCAACTTTATAACCTTGTTTTTCCAAAATATTAGCCATCATTTCTGTACAACTACCTTTTCCATTTGTTCCAGCAATATGGATAAATTTCATCTGTTGTTCAAAGTTATTAAATTTTTTCATAAAAAATTCCATAGCTTTTAATGATGGATTCTTTGTACCTTTAAAAAAATTATTTAAATATTCATCTATATTTAGCATTATTCTCTTCCTTAAACATTTTATATTAAATTTTAAAATATTCTTTGATTTCTTTTATAAAATCATTTAATTCCTTAAATTTATTTGAGTTTGTAAAATATCCAAATTCAATTTCTTCCAACTTAGGCTGTATATTTACTTCAACCAAATTTAGTCTTTCTAGTTCTTCACTTTTTACATATTCTTTTGTTATCACACCTAAAGCTTGTCCTGAACTAGCGCATTCTAATATAGTTTTATAGCTACTATTCTTAAAGTTTATTTTAATTTCACTTGTTAATCGTTTTATATTTTCTACTGTTTGTGCATAGCTCCTTGGCACATACATAATTTGATTTTCTAATTCTTCAAGCTGTACTGTTCTTGTTGCAAATTTTGAATTTTTACTTACTATAATGATATCATGTAAATAACCAATTTTATTATATTTTATTTCTTTATACACATTTGTATCATATTTTTTAGAAAATACAATATCCAATGCTCCGTTCTTTTAGCATTTGCATCATCTTTGACGTTTCTTCACATACTAAATTCAAATTGATGTTTGGATGTTTTAGTGAATAATGATTTATAATATCTCCAAAAATACAACTTCCTAAATGATTATGTGTACCTATATTTATAACTTTTTCCCTACCAAATTGTTCATCAATTTTATTTAGTTCACTAATTGGCAATTTTACTCTATTATATAGTTCTTTTCCTATTTCTGTTAATTCTAATCCCTTACTTTTTCTTATAAATAATTTTAATGATAACTGATTTTCTAAATTCTTTATATATTTTGTAACAGCTGGTTGTGAAATATTCAGTCTTTCACTTGCTTTAGTTATGCTTTCTTCTTCAGCTACAACTACAAAAATTCTATATAGTTCAAAATCTATCATATTTTGATTCTCCCAACTCAAATTTCTTTTATCCTTATATCACAAAAGCCTGAAATATTCAACATATTTCAGACTTCTGTGCTTAATTTCAATAAAATATTAAATTATACCTTATAGTTACTTTCGTTTTCCAACTCTAAACAAGTTTAAGTAAACAACTAAAAGCCTCTTTTATTTCCTCTTCTCCACAATCATCTAAAGAAAAATAAAGATTTTCATTCTTGCAGCCTGACAAATGCAAGGTTAAATTTGAAGACAAAAGTAAGCTAAACACTCCTTCTTGACATTCTCCTAACCTGTAATACTTACAATCTTTTTTACAAAATTCTGTATATCTTGCACCTCTACTCGAATCTTTTACCTGAACCCAATTATCACCACGAAAATAGACACTCATTGGAATTCCATTTCCTTTTCCAATCAAGCCTGTTGTCCATTCACTCTGTGAATCATTGGCAATAGAACTTAAAAATTTAGAAAAATCACTCATTGGTGTATATAGCTTAGACCAAAATTCAATAGCTTCATTGCCACACAATTTTTTATCTTTGCCAAAATATTCTGTATATAAATTTAAGTCTAACAATTTTACATTTATATGTAATTCATCAATTGCTTTCAATACCAACTTTCTTATTTCTTTTTCATTTATTCTAGTAACAACAATATTATATCTCACAGATATCCCATTTTCTTTTAATACTCTAGTTATATTTATTACATCTTCTGAAAGATACTTTGGAAAATGCAGTCCATTCAGAAATTGAGATATACTATCAACACTAAAAACAATGTCTAACCGTTCTCTATATTTTGTTAACACATCAATATATTTTAAAATATCAAATCCATTAGTATTCACTCTAACTTTTGTTCCATCAAATTTCATGATATATTCAATCAGTTCTCCAAAATAAGAAACTGTAGTTGGTTCACCACCAGTAATTCTAAAATTTTTAATTCCGATTTCGTATCCAATTTTTATTATGTTTCTTAATCTATCAAAAGGTATTGTCCGTTGTTCTTTCGTTATGCTCTCTCCTCCTTCTTTGCAATAAAAACATTTGTAGTTACAGTAAGTAGTTAATGCGATTGCCAAATAAGTATTTACCTGCTTTTTCATAAGATTTCCTCCCGATAATTATCAGCATCATTTTCTACTCTAACAATAATATTATTTTAATACAAATATATTATTTTTTGAAATACATATATATTATTCAGGCATAACTAAATGGAATATCATATATTTTTATTTTTGATAGAACTATTTTTCACTAGATATTTTATTTTGCACTAATTGTCCACATCCAATTTCTTCATTAGATATATTACCAAAAGAATAACATTCAAATCCATTATCTTTTAATTTCTTCTCAATTTCTCTTAATCTATCAAATGTTGGAGATACATATCCATATTTTTCTGCTTGTTTTGTATAATTTAAAAATGATATTCTTACTTCTATTTTATTCTTAACAGGTGATAAAATCTTTATAAATTCCTCTACCTGTTCATCACTATCATTAATTCCACACATTCCAAGCATATTTACTTTTACTCTACACTTGTTATATTTAGCATTTTCTTTATATTTTATTGCTTCTAGTACATTATTATAAAAAGAGTAATTTAATGGAAGATTCTTTACAATTTTCTTTAGCTCTGTACTATTTGAAGAATAAAAAGGTAATTGTAATGTTTTAATTCTTAAATTTAAATTTTCCCAATATTCAAAGCATTTAGGATCATATCCAAATGTTCCAATTATAAAAGTCACATGAGAATATTTTTCTTGAACTTCACTCATAAATTGTCCTGTTTGTCTATAAACAATTGATGGCTCACCAATACCAGTAAAACTTATACAAAACTTTTCATAATCATTTGGATCAATATTATTATCACCAAGCATAATGTTAACCTGTTCCCAAAAATCTTCTGATTTTAACATATATGGTGCTTTTTCTAATGCACCAGAAGCACAAAATTGACAACCAACTGGACAATTGTACATATTGCTTAGTTCTAAAAGAAATTCAACAACCGTACCATCTTTTATGTGCCATATTACCATTGCTTCAATTATACGATTATTTTCATCACTTAATAAATATCTAATTATTTTCTGATAATTCCAATTTCTCGAATTAAAAGGATGTTCTTTTTCAATTTTTTCAACTATTTTTAAATTCATATTACTTACTCCTTGATTACATTATTTTGTAGTTTTTCAACATTTGATTCTATTGATAATAAATATTGAATATCACTTGCTAATTCTACTCCATCTAATTCTCTTATAGAAGAATCTAATGGCATTATCTTTTGCTCATATAATTTTTGATTTATCAATTCACTAAAATCATTCACTCTATTAGCAACATAATTTTCAAAATAATATAAAGTCCACACATTCTTTGATTTAGAATATTTTAGCTCAAAAATTGGAAGTAATTCTGTACTTATATTAACATCTCTTAAACTAAAAGTCCTTTTATACTCATCAATTAAAATCTGCTTTCTTATATCCTTTGTATTCCCCTTTTCAGCTTCATATATTTTTTTATAAACCTTTTGATATTCTTCAATCAATTCTCTATAAGTTATATTTTCTTTATTAAAGTTGTATTCATCTATTGTAAATTTATGGTTTAATTCATAAAAAGAATATAAACAATTCCAAGTATCTGGATTTGTATTATATACGATAATTCCAATTTTACCATTATAACTAACGTTGGTATATAAATTCATGGCACTGTCTAATCTAGTTGGCATCATTTCTTTAGGTACTTGATCATCTAAAACATTCTTAGTAATAATCATAAATCTCCTCCTTATTTTTTGCATACAACTATCTCAAAAATACAAAACTATTATACATTAAAATGCAATTTCTTTCTATATCTAATTGAAAATATATATTAAAATGATATAATGAACCTATCAAAAATGTTTAATATAAAATTAATGGAGGGAATTTTATGAATTTAGTTTATAAGAAAATAGAAGAAAAAGATAAAAAACAATTATTTAATCTTATTGATGTTGTTTTAAAAGGATTGCCTGATCCAGCACATTTTATTCCATACGAACAATGGGAATTAGATAGTATGTTTGATGATGTAAATTATGCTCCTTTATATGGTGCTTATGATGGCGAAAAACTTGTTGGAATGGCACAACTATATATTTCACAAGAGATGTTAGCAGACTTTAAAGATGAATTCGGTTTAACAAATTTTAAAGTTTGCGAATTAGGTGGCAATTTAGTTCTACCTGAATATAGAGGAAATGGAATTACTACTAAATTACAAACTATGGAATTACAATTAGCAAAAGATTTGGGATTTGACTACATAATATCTATGGCACATCCAGATAATATCGGAAGTTGCAAAACTCTTGAAAAAGTTGGATTAAAATTTGTAAAAGAAACAACCCTATCAAATGGATTTTTAAGAAAATTATATATGTTGAAATTAAAATAATTTAAATAGTATTCTAAACTTGTTGATAGGAGGATTCAATTTGATTAATTTACAAGACATAATAAACAATGTAAATATGTTGTCCCAAACTATACCGAGTCTAAATATTGATAGTATTTTTATTGAACAAAATGGAAAAATTGAAAAGATTTTCTATAAAGAAGAGCAATTACATGAATTAAGAAGTTGTGCTAAATTATTAGTTGCTATGGCTATTGGTATCGCAATCGATAAAAAATTATCAACTGAAGGTGAAGTATTAACTTTAAATACTAAAATTTTTCCAGTAATTAAAGATATAGTAAACATAACAAATAAAAACAATATTGAAAAAATTAACAAATGGACAATAAAAAACTTACTCACTCATACTACTGGTTATGAATCACAAATGATGTCTGAAAGATTTATACAAGGCATTGATAAAGATAAATTATTAGATTATGCTTTAAATTATGATATTCCTTATAAAGTAGGAATTAGATTTGCATATAACAATTTAGAACCATTTATATTATCAGTCTTCTTTCAAGAAGCATTTAATCAAAATTTAGCAGATTTTATCAATGAAAATATATTTAAAAAACTTAATATTTCAGATTATAAATGGGAAAACTATGGAAAATATTGTCCAGGAGCTACTGGATTATACCTTAAACCTTCTGATTTTCATAAAATAGGTCAATTATTACTAAATGAAGGAAAATATAATAACAATCAAATTATTTCAAATAGCTGGATAAAAGAAATGTGCTCTATGAAATTAGAAACACCATCTGCTTACAAACCTGAAAGAGTTCTACCTAAAATTGGAATAGGATATTTTACTTTTATATCACGAAATGGTTATATTTTTAGGGATGGTTCCAATGGACAATACATCATTTTAAATAAAGATAAAAATTTATTGATAACTATAATGTCAACAGAAAAAGACATGAAAAATGTCACTGAAATATTGAGAAATTTAATATAAAAAAGACTGTTGAACAAAATATTTTTTTCATACTTTGTCAACAGTCTGAAAAGAACGGGATTAAAATCTCGTTCTTTTATTTTTTAGAATTTTCCAAGTTCCTGTTTTATGAGAACCTATTCTTTTAATAATTTTTTTATATTTTAAATTTTTTATATTATAAGAAATCCCATCTCTAGTTAACCCTAATTTTTCTGCCATTTCATTTTGTGTAATATTAGGGTTCATCTTTATTAAATTTACAATTTTTTCTTCTGTAGTTTCTTTTGTTGAATTCTGCTCTATAAGTATTTTATCTATTGTTTCATAAATCATTTTCAGCATAAATTCTATAAACTCAGTTGATTCACCAGATTTATTACAATTATCTATAATTTTATAATACTCTTCTTGATATTTTTTTATTAAACTTTCAATAGGTACATATTCGAAAATTTCTTTCCATTTAGAAAGCAAAGCTGATTGCCAAAGTCTAGCCATCCTACCATTACCATCTCCAAAATGATGTATAAAAACAAATTCATAATGAAATACCGAAGAAAGTATTAAAGGATGAACTGTATCCTTAGATTCTTTCATCCAGGAAAATAAATTTTCCATTAATTCTGGAACTAGCTTTTCTGATGGTGCAACGAATATACATTTATCTCCATCATAAACACCTTCACCATGACTTCTAAATCTTCCGTTCTCTTCTTCTATTAAAAATGTCATTATTCCATGAACTAATTTCAAATCTTCTATAGAATATGGATTTATTTGAGAAATTTTATTGTATGCTTCATATGCATTCTTTACTTCTTGAATATCTTTTTTATCTCCAATTACCATTCGGCCATTTATTACATCTTCAACTTGAAATAAAGATAATTGATTATTTTCAATAGCTAAAGAAGAATGTATAGAATTAATTCTATTTTGTTTTCTTAATTCTGGCATTTTATTTAAATTTATATAACTATTTATTTCTCCAACTTTTTCCATTATTTTGGAAATATAGTCTAACATCTTATTTGTTATTTTATATGGTGGTATATATTTATCCATTTTTCCTCCTTAAGTAGTTTTATCTACACCTATATTATACTATATTTAACAGATTATATCAATATTTATTGTGTAGTTTATTGTGTAGTTTATTGTGTAGTATTTATGCTACACTTTTATTAATGGCTGGATTTTTATGAATCAAGTTTATCAAAATAAGTTTAATTATAAAATCCGTGAGAATTGTCTAAAGACATATCCTCACGGATTTTTAGTACTATAGATAGTACATCTTAACACTATTTTTTATTCTCTGTATCTTCATCCTTACTAATCCACTTATCTACGTCCGGAACATAAAGCATAAGAGATTTAGGCTCATTATGGTGACTATTCCAATTGTTATCAGCTTTTTCTAACCTCTCTATTTCGCATCCTTTTCCTTGCCTAAGTAAGATTAATTTTAACTCAGAAATTCTATGGTGCAGTAGACGCAACCGTTCTTCTTCTGTTAAACGACATCCTCCTTCTTCTGTTTCTGCATATGAGCGAAGCCTTAAGCGAAAACTAGTATAATTTTCTTCACCGAAAGCTAATCTTTCTAAGTCGTCAACACGATTCAGCAATTCTATTTCGTACGCTGAAGGTATTTGCTTTTTGTGTAAAACTCTACGAAAAGCTGGATTATAAAGTTTCATAAAGATACCCCCGTTTTATTTTCAGGATAAATCAAGTGATTTCTAACGAACAATGAATTTATTATAGCACGGTTTTACAAGGTAGTCAATTGATTCTTAGAAAGCTCCAGTCCAACTCGATACTTGGGTACACTCCTTTTCGATTCCCAACATTACAAATATATTAAAATTCAATGGGAGTATATGAAATTTTAATAAAATATAGTATAATTAGTTTTAAATGATATTTATTATGCCACTTCCGCGAAGTTTCGTATATATATCTATCCTAACACTAAAATATGTATCATAAAATACTAAAATCTAGAGGAGTGAATTTAAAATGATTAATAAAATAATTAATTTAGTAAACCTAGATAATAAAGATTTAAGTGAATTATCAAAAGATGAATTATTAGAATTATTAGTAAAGTTAAATAAGTGTTTAAGATGTCTGGATGAATCCGAAAATGTTCTTGAAGAAAATATGCTAGCAGGTGATTTAGTATCACCTACAAAAGAAGTTCAAATGAAAACACTTGAATATTTAACACAAAATATGTCAAAAGTTCCAGATAAAAAGGCAAGAGCAACAATGGTATATTATACATTGTTAAATTTACATATGTTTAGTGATGGTAATGGAAGAACATCAAGATTTATGTATGATTTAATAAGTGGTGATTTAAATGAAGATAATATTTCATATTATTTTCATAAAAGTTCTAATAATACAACAAACCAAAATAATGATTTAGAAAAAAATAAAGGAATATTAGATATAGTTATTGCCAATCAAATACCAGATGAGTTAATTTCCAGTCAATTAGGATTTGTTCCTCAAGAAATATTAAAAAACTATAGTTGGATAACAGTTGGTCACACTAATACTAGTCCATCAACAGAAACAATAATTCCTAAATCTTCACTAGAAAATTTGACATCAAAAGAACTACATGATTTAGATAAAATTTTACACGATAGTTACGGTATGAAGTTATGTCCAAGTGGATTGGCGATGTTATATGTATCAAATAAAAAAGGGCAACTAAGTAAATGGATTGACATAAATAAAAACCATATATCATCAATAAAAGGGGTTGAAAGAAGATTTAATTTTTCAATATACAAACATCCTGAAATGATAGCTGATTGGACTCCAGATGATTTTAGAGAAGTTATAAATGTGGGTAATGCTGTTAAATATGCAAGGTTGAAGACTTTAATAGATGTTATTGCTCGACCTGAAAAATATATAAATCCAGATTCAGGTAATACTTATTGTGATGATATACTTGGTATATCAAAAGCTAAAGAAGTTGGTAGTGTTGGCAGGTAAATAATATTTAAAGAGGGTTTGGGATTTTCCCACATACGAATTTGTGCGGGAGTACAAATTCAGTGCTGTCTAGCTAGCTAGCTAGACATAGATTTTATTCCTACATTCAAAATAAAAAAGAGGATTAAATTATTTTGATAATTTTTTCCTCTTTTTTAAAGATTATTTATATAAAAACATATTCATTTAAGACAATTTCTTCTGCTGTATTTTTATAGTTGTTCATTAATTTTGTCCATTCCAATGAATTTAATTCTTTGTTTTTTTCAGACAGTCTTTCATCATTCTTAATATAATTTTCCATTAGTTCTTTATAATAATTCTCACAAGATCTACTTTCTAAAAGAAGATGATGAGTTAATTTATTTGTCATCAATAATGTTTCATAAAGTGCTTGCTTGTTTTGTGCAATAAAGTGTAATCTTAATATTCCATATCTTCCAAGTCTTCCATAATTTTCGCCTTTTTCTAAATATAAATCTGGTAATAAATAATCTCCTTTTCTTGTATAAGTAACTTTCATTTTTATCCTTCCTTTCTTTTTTAATATATGGACAACTGATAATGCCATCTATATATAAATGCTATTGTGATTTAGTAATAAATTCTTCTAAAAATTTATTAGAATACACTTTGTGTATTTTAGTATTGTAAGAGTAGTAGGATATGTAATCTGGTATTCAGTAGGTATTATTACTTGTATGTTAGTGTGCAAGATAGTTTTAATCTGTCCTAATTTAACTGTATATTTAAAGTCTTTTAAAATGCCAGTTAAATCTTTATTAGGTTTTAAATTTTCAATTACTTTAAATTCAAGCATGAAAAAAGTCCTCCTTTCTGTGATAAGAGAACTTTTAAAGTTTTATACAAAAATAAAAACTTACGAACTTTTAAGTCCGTAAGTTGATTTCAAATGGAGCCTTAACTATACACGTTTACGAAATTAAGACTAAAAGATTTGATTAAATCGCTCTGATAAATCAATTATATCAAAGATAAAAATTATTACAATACTTTTGATAAAAATATCCCGTAGCTATTTAAAAAAATGGCAAAATATGTTATTATTATAATAGGTTTGTATCATTAAAATTATGATACTTTTTTTATTTAAAGGAGGAATATTATGACCGTTAATTCTTATTTATCTAGTTTAGCATCAGACTTAGTTTTATCAAGTGATGAAAAAACAAGTATTAATACTTCTATTTCAACTTTAGAATATAGGTTAGTGCTGTTTTTTGGGAGTGATATAATAGAAAAGTTTAAATTTGGTTCTTCTACTAGAGATACCATACTTCCAAGAAAAGCAGATAACAATTCAGACATTGATTATATGGTCGTATTTAACAATTCAAATAATTATACACCACAAACTTTTTTAGATAGATTAAAAAGGTTTGCAGAAAAGTATTATAAAACCTCTGAAATACATCAATCTTTTCCTACAATAGTATTAGAATTAAATCATATTAAATTTGAATTAGTTCCGGCATATAAATCAGGATTTGGCTATTATATACCAAACAAAACAGGTGGCTGGATGTATACGAATCCAAATGATATTAATTTTAATCTTATTAGTGCCAATACTAATAATGCTTTAAAGATAAAACCTGTAATAAGATTATTAAAACATTGGAATATAAGTAAAACTAACAGATACTATGAATCATATGGATTAGAAAAGAAATTGATTTCAGCATTAGAATACTCATACTTTTCTTGTACATCGTATAGTGATTATGTTTTAGCCGCTTTTAATGCACTAAAAAATGAGTCTGTCTATGGTACTACAATATATAATAAAATCGATAAAGCAATTAAAGATATAGAAGAAGCAATAGATGATGAAAGTAAATATCCTTCTCTTGTTGAAGATGAAATTCAAAGAGTATTTCCTGAGGTGTAATTATGGGAGAATATATTAATGATGTTGATAAAGACTTTAAATTATGTATTAAATTAGAAAACTTATTAAGTATATTTTATTATGTTAGTATTGTTATATCTTTGATTATATGTATTAAATTTAACGATATATTATGTATTACATTAATTATAATACACATTTTATATATTATAGCAGATGCCATAAATGATATAATTTTTAAAAACTTTGCTGAAAATGAAAGAAGAAAAACTTTATTATCTAATGCTTGTGGAAGTGAACTTACTGATAAAAAAGCAATAGGATATTATAATAACAACGAGAAGAACTCAATAAAGAGATTAGGAGTAAATGTATTTGAAAGTACATTTTTTACAAAAAGTAATACGAATATAATGATAAAACAAAATGCTATTAAAATAATTTTTGATGTTATGCTATGGTTAGTAATAGTTCTAATAATGAAAGATAAAAATATTGTTTTATGTATTACTCAAAGTATATTTTCATCAGAAATATTAATTAGTTATTTTAAATTGCTGTATTTTAACAATAAGGTCAATGGAATATATAATAAATTATTTACACTATTTATTACTAACAAGTATTCTAACAAGAATGAATCACAGTTATTAGAATGTGCTTTTGAATACGAATGCCTAAAAAGTTCTGCTCATATCTTATTGTCTTCAAGTAACTTTAATAAAAACAATGAAAAATGGACAGCAGATTGGGAAAGTATTAAAAATAAATTTAAATAAAGGAGAAAAAATATGGATAAACAATTATATGAATTTTTAATTGAAGCAAAAAAACAAACTTATGCAAATGCAAATGTGAAAAAGGCGGATTCATCAAGAAAGGGCTCTCACGATTATCATTATCAAAACGAAAAAATGACATATCACGATACATATTTTGGTGGGACTAAATTTATGGGTGAAGAAGTTGTATATTGTAATTATGAGACACCTATTTTTGGTATGAATTATTATGGTATTACAATAGATGAGTCATTAAGCGAAGAAGCAATGGATAAAGCATTACGTCCTGCATTAATGGCTGTTGGAGAAGATGAAGATGTAATACCGGTAAGAGGTCCAAAATATTATCAAAATGGCGAATATGAATATAGTTTTTTTGTAAAAGGAGATTTAGATTGCTTTGAGGGAACTGAAACAATCTATAAGGGAAAAACAAAAGTATATGAATTAAAATGTCACGGTGGAATAATCAAAAGATAAAATGTTGTATATTCAACATATAAAAAGGGAGAAAAATAAATGGCAAGTTCAGAAATTCATTTAGCTGTTGCTAAAAAATATTTTAAAAAAAATAATATATTAAATTATGAAAAGTTTATAGCTGGTAGCTTGTATCCAGATGCTTGTGAAAACAAAGACCAAACTCATTATACTGATAGTAATAGAGGAAATGATAATATTAGTCATGTACGAGGTAAAGTTAATTTATACTCATTTTTAGAAGAAAGAAAAGAATTAGATGATTTTGAATTAGGATGGTTTCTTCACTTAGTTACTGATTATTTGTTTTTTGAAGAATGTTTTAGTACACAATATCTACTAGAAAATAGTTATAAAAAGTTTTGTGAAGATTTATATTTTGCTTATGATTGTTTAAGTACATATATATCAGATAAATATAATATTACCAAAGAAGATTATAATAGTTATCCTAGTGAATATTATCCCGGTTCCGAATACAAGGATTGTATATTAACTAAAGAAATGATAGACGAATTTATTGAAAGAGTTAGCTCGATCAATATAAACGAATATATTAAATTAATTAAAACAGCTAAGACAAATATCAAACCTAATTAATATATCTATCTAAAATTATAAAATATGCATATTTAAAAAGACAATGCTAGTTGGCATTGTCTTTATCGTTTTCAGGTATATATTTTTTTAGTGTACTATTTTGCAATTTTAAATATTCAATTTTAGTTCCAATTGCTCATTCATCTTCAAAATATCCAAGATAATGAAATTTATTTTTTACTTTAATTAAGCATTCAATATTTTCTTCTAGTGCTTTAACAATATTTTCTATAATATATTCTTCTTTTTTAGTTTTTTGTTCTTCTTTAACTTCTGGAAATTTAATCTCATATCCTATAATTAAATTTCTAATATATTCAGACTGAGATAAATTTAATTTTGAAGAATCTCTTTTTAAAATAAACTTTTCATCATCACTTAAAAAGACATTAACTTTATTATTTCTTATTCTCATAATTTGAAATCTCCTTTCTAAAAATTTAAGGGTATGGGAATTCCCATA
>CAKPCF010000028.1 GCA_934141445.1 uncultured Clostridia bacterium
GTAAATAATTATACAAAATTATCAACAGCATGGAATTTGCAATACTTGTATTTGTACTTACCACCAACAATGAGTGAGGCAGATGCGAATGCACAGGTAGAAAAATTAGGAGAAGGTTTAGTAAATGCAACAGAGATAAAGAATTTAGAGTATTTTGGAATAAGTGGAACAACAGATATGTTTGAGGGTGAATATTCAGTCAATACAGGTGCTGCGGTAAGTGTAAGCAAATATCATTATAATTCAACTAAATATAGTAATTTGAAAAATATAGATAATTTAAAAAATATACCAAATAATATAAAAAATTCAATAAAATATTTATATTTAAATAATAATTCATTTGAAAATGTAGAGGCATTAAATGAATATAAAAGCATTTATGAAGTTGATTTAATGTGCAATAAAAATTTATTAAATCTAGATGGAATGGAAAACAATAGCAATCTGGTATACTTGTTTGCTCAAAATTGTAATTTGAATAATATAGAAGGATTAAAAGGAAATGTAAATTTAAGATTTATATCAATGAAGAAAAATAATGAATTAGAGTCTTTACTAGGTCTGGAAGATTCTAAAAATTTGGATTATGTTCTATTATCTGAATGTAACATTCAAGATATAACTGCTTTTGAAAATAATACAAAATTACGCTTTTTAAGTTTAAGCAATAATGTTAATTTGGAAAGCGTTAAAGCTTTGGGAACTTGTATTGGAATAAAAAAATTATATTTAGATGGAAATGTAAATATGATTGGTACTGAAGTAAGGGATGCATTAGCGGATCCAGTAACACATATTTTACAAAATTGTGGTAGAGATTATAGAATTCCATCGAAATACAATATATATTTTACAACATTAACCTCTTATGACTATTCAAATATGAATTTAACAGATGATTCAGATGAAATAAATTCATTAAAAAATAAAACTAATGTAACGAGATTAAATTTGAGTGGAAATAAGCAATTAAGTAATGCAAAATTACAAGAAATATTAAGCACAATGACAGGTCTTAAGTATTTAAGTTTAACAAGTTTAAACTTGGAAAATTTAGATTTTTTAAATAATGTTAAAAATTTGATAGAATTGGATGTAAGAAATTGTAATAGTTTACAAGCTGATTTAAGCACATTGAATAATAGCTCAAGTGTGATGCAAACTTTTGTAACTAATAATACTAATATTGATTTAACTAAAATTCAAATTGCAATCAATAATATTAGTAATAATAGAAGTGAAAAAACTTTGGAGTCATGGATTAGTTTAGAACCATGGAATGCAAGAGGTTTTATAACAATTGGAAATAGCTTTAATTATAATGAGTGCACAAATATAACAAAGTTTACAGTAGATGCAAATAGTTTTGGTAATACTTGTGATATAGACTTAAGTAATTGCAATAATTTGACATTTGTTCATCTGGGATATGGAGCAGGAAATGCTAAATTACCAGCAAGTGTAACGCGAGCAGAAATTAAAAATACAACTAAAAATGTTGATTTATCATTGTGTGCTAATTTACAAAGAATAGATTTTACTAATAATACAACAAGTAAAACAGTGAGTATAGTAAAAATTATTGATACACTTCCTTATGATAACAATTTAAAAAATCTTTATGCTTCAAGAATTGAATTTGAAGATTTATCATTTTTTGAAAATAAAAATTTCAGCAAATTGGAAAGTTTGACTCTAGTTGGTTTAGATAGTTTTGTAGGAAAAATTAAAAATTTGAATGGAATAGAAAATGCAATATCATTAAAGACTTTAAAAGTTGATAATACAACAATAGAAAATATAGAAGCTTTAAGTTCAATAAGCAGTTTAGAAGAATTATATGCCAACAAAACCAAGAATTTAGTGTCTTTGAAAGGCATTGAAAATAGTAGTAATTTAAAGAAAATAAATATAACTGATTCTACTGTATATGATATAAAGGCTTTAGAGTCATTAGATGCATTGAATGAATTAAAATTAAATCAATGTAAAGTGAGTGATATTTCATCATTGATAAATTTAAAACAATTATCAGTTCTTGAATTACATGATAATAATATTTCTGAACTATTTCCTTTAGAGGAACTTATTATGAATGGAAAAATAAAATTTACTGAACTGAATTTGAGTAATAATTTATTACAAACAACTACATTATCAGGTTATAATAATGTAAATACTTTAGAAAAATTGTATAATGCGGGTTTGCAAACTTTAAATATTTCAGGAAACAATTTTACAGCAGGCTCAACTGATAAATTGAAGAATTTAAGTTGGACAAGTTATACAGAATAAATACAAAAAAAGCATGATATAATTTTCTAATTTATATCATGCTTTAATAATATATTGCACATAAATTTGATTAAAAAGATTTATTTTATTTTTCCATTTGTGTATTCTTTGCCTTCGAATCTTTCTTGATTTTTAACTTTGTTAATTATTTTTTGAATTTCATCAATATTTTCATCAAGAATATCAATTCTTACACTAGATATAAAAGGAATGAATTCATTGTAGTTTATAGAAGTAATTTTGCTATTATAAATAGTTGTAATTGTGCAAGAATTGTCTGGTAAAATTCTAAATTCGAATCCTAATCTATCTTTTAGGAAAAATTTTGAATTTTCCAAACAAATTTGTTTACATTCTGGATAGCATTTGTTACTTTTTCCTAAATAGCAATAATTATTTGTCATAATAGGTGTTTTTCCATATACTAATAATTCGGCATCTAAATTATTAGTTTGTAAAAAATTTAATAATTCTATTTTATCCAATTCAACAGAAGGCATTATTTTTGAAACACCAATTGAGCGAAGCTGATTTACGGTTTCATTATTATATATATTTAAAGTAAAGTTTCCTATGATAGGAAGATTATATTTTTTTACAAGATCAATTTGTGATTGATGTGAAATTACAAAACCAGAAATTTTATAATTCATAGCTTTTTCTAAAGTTTCTTTTAGTTTATTTATATACTTATCTTTTATAATTGTTGGAATAAATACAAAAACTTTGAACTTATTACAAAGATTTTGTATAATGTGTTCATAACTTGGCAAGTAAAAATATTTATAAGGTATGTAAACATTGTCTATATTATTTAAGTCCAAATAATTAAATTTATTATTTAAAATATTTAGCATTAAAGAAATATCAGCATGAGTATTTTGAAGTTTTGCAGCGTTTTCATTCTGTAGTTTGAAATTTGTAGGAACAGAGTAAGTATATATTTCCTCAATTTTTTTCTCTAATAGCGAAAAGGCATTTCTTCTAAGTTCATTTAAAATGCTTATTTTAGTAATAAATGAATTTTCTTCTAATTCAATATTGATATTTTTAAAGCAAAACTGTGTGTTACCAGTTTTAGAAAGTTGTGCAATTATTTTTTCTTTAGTAATAGGTAAATTCTTTGCTACTTCTGGAAAAATATCACTCTTAACTGATATAGATATATTTTTATAAAAACCTTCTAATCCAGTAATTGTAAGTTCGATGGGTTTATTTATAAATATTTTAATACTTGCATTCAAAGGAATATTTAATTGTTCTTTACCATTTTGAAATGATGAAGAAGATTTATCATTTAGTTTTTTACTGTTAATTTTAAAAATGGACATACCATTTGATAAATTTCCTTTCATTCTACCAATGGTTACAATTTTGTTAGCTTCAACAGTTGGAAAATTTTGATTTTTAATCATTAGTTCAGAGATAGTATAGTTTTCATCATTTATAGAAATTCTATCACCAATAGAAATTGTATTTTCTAGTTTCAAAGTAATATGACCTTTTTGAGGATTAAAATTTTGAATTTTACCAATAAATAGTCCCATATTATTAGATTTTTTACTATATATTAAATTTTGATTTGGTTCATTTGAAAAATGACCTTGTGAGAAGTTACCTCTGTTAAATACTTGTAAAAGTTCTTCTTCATCAGATAAATTTGTTTCAACATTTTTTATTTTTAATTCATTGTGAATAATTTCTAATAATCTATCATTTGAAAGTTCGATATTATCTAATATTAAATCTATATATTTTCTGTAAATACGTGTAACAGTTGCGACATACTCTGGCGTTTTTAATCGACCTTCAATTTTAAAACAATCAATTCCAGATTTTATTAAAGAAGGTAAAAAGTCGATTGCATTTTGGTCACGAGGACTTAGTAAATAACCTTTATCTAATAAGTTTTTGTTTGAATACAATTCATAAGGTAATCTACAAGGCTGAGCACACATACCACGATTTCCGGACCTGTTTCCAACCATACTTGAGAATAAGCATTGACCTGAATAAGATATGCAAAGTGCACCATGGATAAAAACTTCTAATTCAATATCAGTATTTTTTCTAATATAATCTATTTCATCAAAAGAAAGCTCACGAGAAAGAACAACTCTTTTAAATCCTAAGCCTTCAAGTTGCTTTACACCATCTAAATTATGAACAGTCATTTGTGTACTAGCATGTAATACAATTTCAGGGTAATTTTCATGTAAAATCTTGGCAAGCCCTAAATCTTGAACAATTATAGCATCAACGCCGCAATTGTAAGCAAAAATAGCAAGATTAACAGCATCTTCTAGTTCATTTTCTTTCAAAAGTATATTTAAAGTTAAATTTACCTTTACATTTCTAAGTTTAGCATATAAAATTGCTTCTTTTAAATTTTCATTATCGAAGTTTGTTGCTCTAGCTCTTGCATTAAAGTTGCTTGCACCTAAATATACAGCATTTGCTCCATTTTGAACTGCTGCTTTTAAACATTCTAAATCTCCGACTGGAGAAAGTAATTCTGGAATTTTCATATAATATATCCTCTATAAAATAATTTCGATGATAATTATAGCATAATTTACATAAAAGTACAAATAATTTAAATATGAATCAAATTTTAGTAACTAAGTTAAATTACAATGAAATAAAGAATAGAAAAAAATTTTTAAGTATTTTTCTAATTTCAATTATTGCTATAGTTGGACTATCAATATATTTAATTATAGAAAATATAAATAAAAAAGAAGAATCAAAAATAGCACAATTATATGTAAATTTAGCAAAGGTTCAAAAAGTATATGATACAGAAAAGCTAGTATCTAATGAAAATATTTTTTTAGGAAATTTAATAATACCTAAAATAAACTTAGAATATACAATATTTAATAATTTTGATGAAGAATTACTTAAGATATCAATTTGTAAATTTTTTGGAACTAATTTGCAAGAAGAGGGAAATATTTGTTTAGTTGGACATAATTATGATGATAAAAGATTTTTTGGAAAAATAAAAAATTTAGAAATAGGTGATAAGATTATAATTGAAGATTTAAATGGTGAAAATTATGTATATATTGTAAATGACATTTTTGAAACTTCACCAGATGATATATCTTGCATAGAATATGAAGAAAAATATAAAAAAGAATTAACATTGGTAACATGCAATAATAGGAATGGAAAAAGAGTAATTGTAAAATCAGGAATAGAACAATAATTATACTGAAGAAAATGAAAGCAAATTGAAGAAAAAAAGAGATTGAAAAAGTATGAAAGGGATATTATAAAAGATTTGTTTATTGCAAATTTTTAAGAGAAAAATTGAATAAATTAGAAAGTTGATTAAAAAATTTTTTGATGTTATAATTAAAATGTTGGTGCATTATTCTAGTGTATGAACTTACTAAGAGGGTAGGCCTAAAAATCTACTAGAAAGGTATCACTTAAATCGAAGTTTCTTAAGCTTTGCGCATTACGCCCAGTTTTGCGTGGACTTAAGGAGTAAAGAAATTAGGATAGATTGTAATGGCATATAGTTGATTCCTATTTTCGTTGAGACTTGAGTAACGAAAACCTTAAGTACAAATTCTATGTATAATTTAGAAAAAGATTTGCGTAGTTGTGATATCTGTCTTGAGTGATTCTTGGGGATTAGACATTTTACATAGCTTCTATGAAACACGATTTGCAAAAGAGACTAAGAGTAAGTTAATCATATCCAAAGAAATTTTCTAGAATGTTTGCTCTAAATCAAGGGTAAAGGGTTGTAAGGATTAAGGTACGGCTTCAGTGGTGATCTAGCTCCTTTTTTCAAGGTGTTTTTCTTAAATGGAAACGGCTAAATAGTAATATTTAGTGAAAAACAGAGAAATTCTGCTAGACCTTAAACCGTAAAATTTACTTGCATCTCTACCAACTTATGAATTTAAAAATGTTTGGTAGAAATATTATTTGAATTTTTAATTTAGATAATATTTTTTTGTATATATGGATTAAAAATAAAATATAAAAGTTAAATATTAAGGAGTGTTTTGATAAATGAAGTCAAAAGAAAAAGCAAAGTCGAAAAGTAAAGTAGAAAATCCGTGGAAATGGGCTTTAACAATTACAATAATAGCCTTTTTCTTATCAATGTTTTTTGCATATTTTTCTAATACAGCAATTTCAAATTTAGATGTTATACCAGGAATAATAGTTTTAATTTTAGTAATATTTATAGGAATTTTATTTGATTTAATAGGTGTTGCTGTTACAATTGCAAAAGAAGAGGAATTTCATGCAAAAGCTTCAAAAAAGATAAAAGGAGCTAAAACAGCTATAAAATTGATTAGAAATTCTGCAAAAGTATCTAATATTTGTAATGATGTAGTCGGTGATATTTGTGGAGTAATAAGTGGTGCAATTGGTACTATGATTGCTATAAAATTAACTAATGCCTTTGGAATAGGAAGTTACATACAATTTATTTTAAGTGCTATTATAGCTGCTCTAACGATTGGTGGAAAAGCAGTTACAAAGGTATTTGCAAAAGATAATGCAACCAAAATATTGAGTGCAATTACTACTGTTATTCATTTTGGCGAATAGTAAAATTTTGATGTGAAATTATAAAAGTTTTTAATTGATATTTTAAACTATATTAAATTGGATGAATTGTAAAAGTAATATTTAGTTTGTAAAACTAAAACTAAAATAAATTGATAGAATAATTTACAAATTTTTTTGACTTTTAAAAATTGAAGTGCTATAATGCTAAACATAAAGCGATTGGCTTTTGTAAACCGAGGGCGAAGGCCCTCCCAGTCAAAGGAGATTTATATGGCTGTAGATTCGAAAGTGTTCGAGATGCTGAAGTTGAACCCGGGTGCAACTCTTAAGTGGAACCGGTTTCAGAAGAAATTCGTTCTTTGCACGAAAAGGAGTAAACCAAAATTACCTGGTGGGAAAGATGTGAAACATCAAGGAGATATGATTTATATTGAGGATGTAAAGATCCAGAGAGTGCAAAAGTAATCTTGGAATAATAAGATTTTCGAAAATTGTTTTGACTTTATGAGGATATGGTGCTATAATAGTTCACATAAAGCGATTGGCTTTTGTAAACCGAGGGCGAAGGTCCTCCCAACCAAAAGGAGATTTTCATGGCTGAGAATTCAAAAGTTCTGGAACTGCTTAAGAAGAATCCGGGGGCGACTCTGGAATGGCAAAAAAGCACGAATGGTTTCGCGCTTCATACCAATGAGCAAAGTCCCAATCTGCCGGATGGTGGTGTACGTATTGTCAACGTCACAATTCACGTGGGTGGCGAGAAGATTTTACTTATGTGGCGGAAAGATCCGGCTAACGGCTAATCTAATCAGTATCCTTTACTAGAACGGCGCAAAAGTGGTGCTATCCATGGTGGTAGCACCACTTTTTGCGTTATATAAAATTTATATAAATAATAATTTAGAAAAATATATTTACTACAATTATGTAATTTATTTTTACAAAACACTTGAAAAACCGGAAAAAGTTTGCTATACTATTTAAGTATTAAAAAATTAGCACGTAAATTTAGTTTAAAATTGTGCTTTTATATTAAGTAAAAGTGTTTTTAAATGTTAAAAATTTGCGGTGGTAAAAAACAATTAAGGAGGAATTTAAAATGGCAGTAGTTGCAATGAAACAATTACTTGAAGCTGGTGTTCATTTCGGACATCAAACAAGAAGATGGGATCCTAAAATGGCTGAATATATATTCCAAGCTAGAAATGGTATCCATATTATCGATTTACAAAAAACATCAAAAAAATTAGACGAGGCTTATAAGTTCGTTAAAGAACAAGCTGAAGAAGGAAAAACAGTTCTTTTCGTAGGAACAAAAAAACAAGCACAAGAATGCATTAAAGAAGCAGCTCAAAAATGTAATATGTACTATGTTGACCAAAGATGGTTAGGTGGTATGCTTACAAACTTCAAAACAATTCAAGGAAGAATTGCTAGATTAAATCAATTAGAAACAATGTCAACAGATGGAACTTTTGATTTATTACCTAAAAAAGAAGTTATGGGTCTAAAATCAGAAATGGAAAAATTAGAGAAAAACCTTGGTGGAATCAAAGATATGAAAGAAATGCCAGGTGTTATGTTTGTTGTTGATCCTAAAAAGGAAAGAATTGCTGTATTAGAAGCAAAGAAATTAGGAATTCCTGTAGTAGGATTAGTAGATACAAACTGCAATCCAGAAGAAGTTGATTATGCTATCCCTGGAAATGATGATGCAATTCGTGCAGTTAAATTGATAGCTGATGTAATTGCTAATGCAGTTATCGAAGGTAGACAAGGCGAGGATGCTGAAGTTTCAACAGATGAAATGGAAGAAGTAGCAAACGCTGAAGAAGCAACAGATATGGAACAAGTTGCTTCAAAAGATGCTGAATAATATATAGAAATTTTTATAGGGTGGAGCAATGTTATAAATATTTGTAACCACCCTAATTTTAAATAAATTGATATTTTACAAAATATAGGAGGTATATGATGGTTACAGCAGAATTAGTAAAACAATTAAGAGAAAAAACAGGTGCAGGAATGATGGACTGCAAAAAAGTTTTAACAGAAACTGATGGAGATATGGAAAAAGCAGCAGAGTTATTAAGAGAAAGAGGAATTGCAAAAGCTGCTAAAAAATCAGGAAGAGTTGCTGCTGAAGGTTTAGTATGCAGTTATGTATCTGAAGATAAAAAAGTTGGAGCTATTGTTGAAGTTAATGCAGAAACAGATTTCGTAGCAAAAAATGAAGAATTTAGAACTTTTGTTGCAGATATAGCTGAAATAGTTGCTAATACAAATCCAGCTGATGTTGAAGCTTTATTAGCTGTTAAATATAAAAATGAAGAAAAAACAGTTAAAGAAGTATTAACAGACAAAATTGCTACAATAGGTGAAAACATGACAATTAGAAGATTTGCTAGATTTGAAACAACAGGTTTAGTTGAAAGCTATATTCATGGAGATGGAAAAATCGCTGTTTTAGTTGAACTTGCTAAAGGCGATAGCACAGTTGCAAAAGACGTTTGTATGCAAATAGCAGCTGCAAAACCAGAATATTTAAATAGAGAAGAAGTTCCAGCTGAAGCTGTAAATAAAGAAATGGAAATTTTAAAAGTTCAAGCTATGAACGAAGGAAAACCAGCTGAAATAGCAGAAAAAATGGTAAAAGGAAGAATTGGAAAATTCTATTCAGAAATCTGCTTATTAGATCAAGAATTCGTTAAAGATCCAAGTGTTAAAGTTGGAGAAATGGTAGCAAGCAAAGGTGGAGAAATCGTAAGATTTGCTAGATTTGAAACAGGTGAAGGAATCGAAAAGAAAGAAGAAAACTTTGCTGAAGAAGTTATGAAACAATTAAAATAATTTTGTGTAATAATATTATTAAGAGAACTGAGTTATATTGTATAATTCAGTTCTTTTTTTGGTACATTTTTAAATTTTAGTGAATATGATATATGGAACACTCTAATTTGAAAGAAGTTGATAAAATTGATAAGATATTTTGATCATGCTGCTACAACTGCATTAGATGAAGAAGTTTTTAGAGCAATGAGACCGTATTTTACTGAAAAATTTGGCAATCCATCTTCAGTATATAGAATAGGAAAAGAAAATAAAGAAACGATAAATATAGCTAGAATGAAGGTTGCAGAAGCATTGAATGCAAATGTAAATGAAATTTATTTTACAAGTTGTGGTAGCGAAAGCGATAATTTAGCATTAAAAGGAATAGCAAGAGCAAATTCTAGAAAAGGAAATCATATAATTACAACAAACATTGAACATCCAGCAATATTGAATACTTGTAAAACATTAGAAAGTATGGGGTATAAAATAACTTACTTAAATGTAAAAAGAAATGGAATAATAGATTTAAATGAACTTGAAAGAGCAATAACTCCAAGAACTATTTTAATTAGTATTATGTTTGCAAATAATGAAATTGGTACTATTCAACCAATAAAAGAAATAGGAAAAATTGCAAAAAAATATGGAATTATCTTTCATACAGATGCTGTTCAAGCAGTAGGAAATGTGAAAATAGATGTAAAAGAAATGGGAATATCAGCACTTTCTATGTCTGCTCATAAATTTTATGGACCAAAAGGTGTTGGAGCTTTATATGTAAAAGATGGAGTACAATTTTCAAGAATTCAAGATGGAGGACATCAAGAAAAGGAAAAAAGAGCAGGAACTGAAAATGTAGCAGGAATAGTAGGAATTGGCAGAGCAATTGAATTATCTAATTCAAATCTAGATAGATATAATAAGAAACTTTTAAATTTAAGAGAATATTATTTTTCAGAAATTGAAAAAAGAATACCAAATATATTGATAAATGGTGATAGAGAGCAAAGACTTCCTGGGAATGCTAATATTTGCTTTAAAGGAGTTGATGGTTCAAAATTACTATATGAACTTGATAAAAGAGAAATTTGTGCATCTAGTGGTTCTGCTTGTAGTGCAGGACTTCTTAATCCATCACATGTTTTATTGGCAATTGGTGTACCACCACAAATTGCAAAGAGTAGTTTAAGAATAACTTTTGGTAAAGAAAATAGTTTAGAAGATGTAAAATATTTAGTAGATTCTGTTGAAGAAATTGTTAAAGAATTGAGAAATAGATAATTAAGAGTTGAACATCATATTTGAATGTTCAACTTTTTATATATAATAGAAAAATGTTCTACATTTCTCTTTATATAAAAAGTTCATGAATTGATAACTAGTGATATGAGGTAATATAATAAAATTAAATATAAATACTTGACTTTAAGGTTTAATAGCAATAAAATTGCAATAGATAAAAAATGAATTTTAAGGAGGTATTAGTATGTCATTAGTAACAACTAAGGAAATGTTTGAAAAATCAATGAGAGAGCATTTTGCAATAGGTGCTTTCAATATAAATAATATGGAGTTTATACAAGCAATAACAGATGCTGCTGAAGAAGCTAAATCACCTGTTATTTTACAAGTATCTTCAAGTGCTATTAAATATGCAAGAATGGAATATTTAATTAAAATGGTAGAAGCTGCTGTTGAAACAACAACTATTCCAATTGCTTTACACTTAGATCACGGACCAGATTTTGAAACATGTAAAAAATGTATAGATGCAGGATTTACATCTGTAATGATAGATGGTTCAAAATATGATTTTGAAGAAAATGTTGCTTTAACAAAGCAAGTTGTAGATTATGCTCATAGCAAGGGAGTTGTTGTAGAAGCTGAACTTGGAAAATTAGCAGGTGTAGAAGATGATGTTAATGTTTCTGATGATGATGCTCGTTATACAGATCCAGACCAAGCTTATGAATTTGTTCAAAGAACAGGTTGCGATTCTTTAGCAATTGCAATTGGTACAAGCCATGGAGCTTATAAATTCAAAGGAGAAGCAAGACTTCGTTTTGATATTTTACAAAAAGTAAAAGAAAAATTACCAAATACACCAATAGTATTACATGGTGCATCAACAGTTATTCCAAGCCTTGTTGAAATGTGCAATAATAATGGTGGAAATATTCCTGGCGCTAAAGGTTGCCCAGATGAAATGTTAAAACAAGCTGGAGAAAATGGTGTTTCAAAAATAAATGTTGATACAGATTTAAGATTAGCTATGACAGCACAAGTAAGAAGAGTATTTAATGAAGAACCATCTGTATTTGATCCTAGAAAATATTTAGGAGCAGCAAGAGATGAAATTAAAGCTACTGTATTACATAAAATAAATGATGTATTTTGCTCAAATGGAAAAGCTTAATAAGATTTAATGAATTTTAAGGAAGGATCTTTATGGAAAAAATAATTGCTAAGAACCCAACTGCATATCATAATTACTCTATTGAGTCAACAATAGAAGGTGGAATTGTTTTAACTGGAACAGAAATTAAATCTATCCGTAATGGAAAAGTTAATATAAAAGATACCTATGTTAATATAAAAAATGGAGAAGTATGGGTTTATGGAATGAATATAAGTCCATATGAATTTGGTAATATATTTAATAAAGATCCTCTTAGAACTCGAAAGATTTTATTAAATCGTAGAGAAATAGATAAACTTACTGGTATGATTAAACAAAAAGGTGTTTCTCTAGTTCCTATATCTCTTTATTGGAGTGGCAATAAAGTAAAAATGCAAATAGGTATAGGAAAAGGTAAAAAGCTATATGATAAAAGAGATGATATGGCAAAAAAAGAAGCTCAAAGAAAAATTGAAAGAGCAATAAAAAATGCATATTAAAATGATAATTTGTATAAAAAATGCTTTAAGTTCGATACTTAAAGCGTTTTTAGATTTGTAAAAATTCTATCATTAGAATAGTTTGAAGTCAACTATTCAATAATAAATTTTATAAAAATTTTATATGAATTTAACTATAAAAAGACATGAGAGTATAATAAAATATACTATTTCATGTCTTTTATTATTTGCTTTAAGTATCGAACTTAAAGTAAATCCATAAAAAATAAAGAGGAAGTCAATGACAAAGTTATATTTAGTAAAAGAATAACTATTTTGAGCACTAGTATTTATATTAGTGCTATTTGTGTTATTTGAAATGGTTTTCTTTCAAAGAAAACAAAGGTATCATTAGATAATTTGTTTTTATGGATGAGAGAAAAGACTTTAATTTGTAAATAGAGTCTTTTCTCTAAAAATTATACATAGGAGGAAATACAAAGTGAAAAGAAGAAAACTATTTCAAGAAAAAGATATACTGAAAAGTAAAAAAGGCATAACCTTAATAGCTTTAGTAATCTCAATAATTGTAATGTTAATTCTTGCAGGGGTAAGCTTAAATGCAACAATTGGAGATA
The DNA here is from genome assembly GCA_934141445.1 of uncultured Clostridia bacterium. Lineage (GTDB taxonomy): Bacteria > Bacillota > Clostridia > TANB77 > CAG-508 > Scatovivens. Next base: position 13,155 of record CAKPCF010000028.1, read on the forward strand.
ATGGAATAATAACACAAGCTAAAAATACAACATATATGCAAAGTATAGCTATTTTAGAAGAATATTTTAATCAATATTATGTTGAAAATTATGAAAGTTTATTAAATGAAGAAAATAAGATAGAAGTAATAAAAAATCAACATAGTGAATGGTTTTATAGTGGTTCTCCAATAGGATATATAGTGGATTCCGATGGAAATATGCATTACTTTATAAATAAAGATGGATTACCAACTGAAATAAAAAATCAATTAGCAGGTGGAGATGCAGGCGATAAAAGTTATAGAGCTTATGCAAGTATGAAAGATGTATATGGAATAACTAATAATTTGAAAGTATATTACTGTATAGATAGCAACCAAATAATGGGAAATACAGAATTTGATAAAGATAATCCAGAAAGAATTGTTTTTGAAGCAGGAACTGAATTTGCAAAATTGGTAACAGGAGAAGATGAAAAGAATGTAACTTTAGATGATATAAAAAACAAGAAAACGCTAGTTATAAATCAAGAAGCTAATATAAATAGTTTAAATGAATTATATAAGTTTATATCATTGACGGAATTAACAATAAACGGAATTAACATGGATAATCTGAATGGAATAGAAAACTTGAATTATTTGACGTCAGTTACTTTCATAGATGCTACAATAAAAAGTTATGACAAATTAAATAGTTTAAATAATCAAATAAATGAAATAAATTTTATAAATACTACAAATGAACAATTAGAACTTTTTTGCGATGATACTTCAAATACTGAATATAGCAAATTGCAACTTTTATCTATATTTAGTGATTTATCAAGAAGTAAAATAGAAAAATGCTATAGGGTAAATGATATATCTTGTTTGTCAAATTTGAATGAACAAACTAAAAAGTCTATTATTAAATTAAAGATAAATGATAATAAAATAACTAGTATAGAAAATTTAGTTGATTTTACTAATATTGAAACATTACAAATAAGTAATAATGTTATAACAAGTTTAAAAGGAATAGAACTATTAAGTAATTTAAAAGTATTGGAAGCAAGTGATAATAAATTAGGTACAAATGAGATATATGATGATAGTTTACAAGATTATGGAAAAAACAAAGAAAGTGATTCTATAATTGCTTTAAAAGATAAAACAAAATTAAAAAGTTTAAATTTATCTTATAATAAAAATTTAAAATGGATTGGATATATAAAAGAGTGTAATGCATTAGAAACTTTATATATGCTAGGATGTCCAAATCTAGTGATTCAAGATCTTACAGAAATTAGAAGTGTTTGGTATAATTTAAAAAATAAAAATATAAATAGTGATAAGCTCATAGCTTTTAATAGCAGTGATGTAATAAGTTTAGCTATGAAAAATTTAACTGATGAATCAGTTGAATTTAAGAGTTTGTACAATAATAGTAGTTGTGAAAAACTTTCTCTAGAGGGAAATAGTTTATTATCAGATAATGAAATAAATAATGTTTTATCAACTATGAGTAATTTAAAATATTTAAGTTTGAAAGGTGTTACTAATTTTACAAATTTAGAATTTATAAAAGAAAATTCAAAGCTTGTAGAAATTGATTTGCGAGGAACTTCATGTACAGATTTGCGTAACTTAAATAATTGTACTGACTTAACAAATTTAGCAGTTGATAATATTGAAACAGACTTTACTAATATTCAAGAAATAATAACTTCTATGAGTAAAAAAACACGAAAAAATGCATATTGGAGTAATTATAATAAATTTTATCCAACAATAGAATGTGCGAAAAATTTAAATAATTGCAAAAATATTGAATACTTGGATATATTTCAATGGCCAGAAAAAAATAGAAATGAAGTTTTAGATTTATCTGAATGTACAGGTTTAAAAACCGTAACTGGACAAAATACTTTTGTAAAAATTAAATATCCAAGTAGTATGACTTTATATCAAGTAAGTAATAATGCATGTCCAGATTTATCAGAGGCTTATAATTTGACTAGCTTTATAGATGTTGCTATTTCATTTTCACAGGAAGAATTTGATATGTTATTTGATGATTTATCTGAATGTAAAAAACTGAATTTAGTGGAAATACATGCAATGAATAATAATATAAATTATTCATTGAAAAATATCAGTAAATTAAAACAAACACCAATAAAAATTTTAAAGTTATTTGACTGGAGTGATGGGAATGGAAAACGAGCTTTTAATTCAGTTGAAGAAATTGGAAAAATAACAAGTTTAGAAGAACTATATGTTGAAAATCAAATAAATTTGGCATCAACAAAAGGAATTGAAAATTTAGTAAATTTGAGAGTGTTAAATTTTTCAGGTTCTAAAATCACAAACCTAACAGGAATTGAAAGCTTAAATAAACTTACATCATTAAATTTGAATGGTGCTGATTTATATGATACATATTTAGATCAAAATACGAAAGAAAATAAAAATACTTTAGAAGTAATAGCAAATTTGAATTATAAGAAGAATGGTAATTTGAAAAATTTATATATGGATAATAATACAAAAATAACAAATTGGGATAGTATTAGTAAATTATCTTGGGAGTTGAAATCTGGTTTTTAAATCTGTATTAGTAAATTATAAAAATAAAAAAACACTTTAAGTACTGTGATTAAAGTGTTTTTTACATTTACAAAAATTCTATCATTAGTGAGTTTTGAAGTCAACTGTTATAAAAAATAAATTTTAAAATAATTTAAAAAATAAATATGAAAAAAGACATGAAAGTATAATAAAATATATTGTTTCGTGTCTTTTTTTATTTACTTTAATCACAGTACTTAAAGAAAGTCCATAAAAATAAGATAGAGAAGTTTTGAAATGGTTTTCTTTCAAAGAAAAGCAAAAGTCATTAGACTAATGTTTTTTTATGGATTGAAAGAGAAAGAGCTTTGAAGATTGCTAATCATATAATTGAATGGCAAAGAGACAACAGAAAGCTTTTTCTCTATTTATAAAATCTAAGGGGAGGAAAATCATAAATGAACAAAAGAAAATGTAAGAAGAGTCGACTTAAAATGAAACTGATTGATAATAAGCCAATAAAGTATTTGCATAATACAAACGGTATAACTCTAATAACTTTAGTAATATCAATAATTGTAATGTTAATTCTTGCAGGGGTAAGCTTAAATGCAACAATTGGAGAAAATGGTATAATTGCAAAAGCGAAAAGTACAATGTATATTCAAAGTTGTGCAGAATTGGAGGAATTTTTTAATCAACTTTATATCCAAAATTTTGATAAACTTGATAAAAGTAAAAATAAAGTAGAAGCAATAAGAGGCATGCATATTAACTGGTTCTATTCTACATTATCAGATGAATATGTAACTGATGCTAGTGGTCATGCACTATATTTATTAAAGAAAAGTGAATTCTTAAAAGATAATCCAGATTATAATTTAATAGGTGGAGATGCTGGCGATGGAACTTATAGAGATTACTATAATTTGAATGATGTTTATGGTGTAACGTCAGATTTAAAAGTATATTATTGTTCTAACGGAATTGAAACAATTTATGGTGTTGCGGAGTCAGAGCTAGACAATGAAGACTTTGGTAGGATAATAATAAGTAGTGATAGTAATTTGTCAAAAATTATTTCTCATAGTTCAGAAGCAGGGGTAAATGTTTCAGAAGCTAGAAGCGTAAGTGAACTTATTATAGATGAAAATACTGGGATAAATAATTTGCAAGAATTGTATAAACTTAGCGGATTAAAGAAAATAATAATTAAGAATATGCAAAATGGAAATTTGAATTTACAAGGGATTGAAAATATAGTTAATTTGAATTATTTATGTTTTTATAATTGTAGCTTGAATGACTATACAGAAATATCAAAATTAAATAAATTAGAATATTTGTATTTATATAATAGTAATGATTCAGAAGTTGAAAAAATTTTTAATACAATGAAGAATACAGATTATAATAATTTGCAGTACTTAGGAATTTTTGGAACACCAATTAACAGTTCAACGAGTGATTATTTTTGGTATCAAAATGATTCTGGTATAATTTCTAATGTAACTAATGTAGATAGTTTAAAAAATTTAACTGTGAATACAAAATTAGCTGTAAAATATTTATATTTAAATAATAATAAAATTTCATCTATTAGTTGCTTAGATGGATTTTATAAAGTTGAACATTTGTTGGTAAATAGAAATGCGTTAACTAATTTGAATGGAATTGAAAATATGAAAGACTTGTATATTTTATCAGTACAAGCTAATAAAGAACTAAATGATATAAATGCAATTAGTAATTTAACAAATTTGCAAACATTTATATCTTATAGAACCAATCTAAATAATATTAAGGTATTAAAAGATAAAACTAGTTTAACGTACTTAAATTTAGCAAATAATAAACAATTGCAAGATGTATCTGATATTTCTACTTTAGAAAATTTAAAAACTTTATACTTAGCCGGATGTACTAATATGAATATTGAATCTGTAAAATCTATTAGATATATTTACAATCAAATAAAAATCAGTTCGAAAAGTATTGATAATAAGTATGTACAATATTTAGATACTGAAGATACTAAAAATTTAGCATCTAATAATTTAAGCGATTCTGATATTTATGATAAATTAGCCAATATGGTAGAAATTGAAAAATTGAACTTGAATGATAATAAGAGTCTTGCTAATACAGATTTTTATTCATTAAGTAGTGAACTTCAAAGTAAGATTATTGAAAGATTAGGAAATAATGAAAATTCAAAAACAAATGATGCCTATTTTAGGTATATCTTATCAACATTAACTAATATGAAGAATTTAACAATACGAAATATATCTAATTTAAAAAGTATAGATTTTGTAAGATATATGCCTAATTTGGTAGAATTAGATTTGATTGGGACTGGAGTAACTGATTTAAGTATATTAGAAGAATTGAAAAATAGTACAGGGGATAATACACTATCAAAATTAAGTATTCTTATTATAGATAATTCTAATATAGATTTGACTAAAATACAAAATACAATATCAAGTCTATATGATAAATCTGCAAGTGCATACTGGAGTTATACAGGAGATAAAAATTATAGTGGGTTAAGAATTGGAAATAGTGAGTTGTTGACAAAAGAAAATACTTCATTGGGATATTGCAATAAAATTACTAAATTAAAACTTAGTTTTGTAAATGATAGTATTACAGCTAATTATTTTGATTTAAGTAAAATGACTAGTTTGAAAATTTATTCAGGAATTTATGCTACATCAGTTGTTAAGTTACCAGCTTCGGTTGAAAAATGTTATCAAACACATTGCAATTTTCCAATTTTTGAAAGTAGTGTAAACAACCCTTCACAATTAGTAGTTTTTGATAATGATAATTCTGGTGAAACAACACAAAATGCTTTAAATAAAATGTTTGAGTCTTTAGCAACTTGTCAAACATCAAAAGAAATTTGGCTTGATATACATAGTGTTTATAATGTTCAGAATTTTGATGGATTAGAAAAAATGCAAAATTGTAAATTTTCAAAGATTTATTTGAATCCATGGTATGCTAAAATTGAAAATTTGGATGTTTTTTCTAAATTTGAGGAAAGTGCGACAGGATATATAAAAATTTTACAAATAAGTGGTTCGAGAAAAAATAGTGATAATTATTCAAAGACTATAATTAGTGAATTACCAGATTTATCAAATTTAAAAGTAAATAGTTTATATATTAGAAATTGTGGAGTAAGTGATTTTAAAGGTGTAACAGAAAATAAAAATATAAGTTTATTGAATTTGGAAAATAATAATATTCAAAATTTAGAGAACTTATTAAATATGAAACAATTAGAAAAAATCTCATTTGCTGGAAACAATATATATAATACATATAATGATGCTATAAATAATAGAAAAGTTAATAACTTGGAAATTTTGAAAAGAATAAGTGATAATAGTGGAAATGGATATAATGTTAGCTATGTTGATATGCAAAATAATTATTTGGAAGAAAATGATGAATATATAAATATGAGAAAAATGTATGATGATAGTTGTAAATGGTAGATAGGAGAAAGAATGAATAAAAAAATAGTAATATGTATAATTTTGATTTTAATATTAAGCTTTTTTATAATTTTAATTAGAAGAGGAAATGATAAAAAAATACAAGATGATATTGTATATATGAATAATGTGGTAAAGAATGAAATAACCGGTGCATATGAAGTATATGATGAAAATGAGAATTTGATATATAATACAGAAGATGAAATTGAAGCTGAAATATACAATAAAGATAATAATTTTGATATGCAGATGCCGGAATTTTAAAATATCAGTAAATAATAGTAATTTTGAAACATATAGTAATTATTTATATAAAAATTTATAACAATGAAAAGTAAAAATAAATTTTTATTTGAGTGTAATGCTTTGAAATGAAATATCTAAATTTCGACAAAATCCTACACTAACTTAATTTTGGTGTGGGATTTTTTATATAAATACATCGGATTTTATTCAGCATAAGAAAAATTACTATAATATATAGTACTAAAAATAGATTGTGGTAAATTGTAAAAGTAATATTTTGTTTGTAAAGTTAAAATAAATTGTAAAACTAATATAAAAAATAAGTACTTTTTTGAACTAAATATCTTGAGAAAGTGCCATCTTTAATGTGAAATTCAAGGGGATTATTTATATCTTAAAGTTTATTTTACCTTTATGATTAACTATTTTATGAAAGAAGGTCAAGTAAAAAGTTAAATGCAATTCTGCAAAGTAAATGCAATTTATGAAAAAAATGGAAAATTAGTAATTTAGTGTTGACAATGGCAAATAAAGGTGTTAAAATACAGTACAGTTGTT
>CAKPCF010000029.1 GCA_934141445.1 uncultured Clostridia bacterium
TACAAATTTATTTTAACACTAATTTGATGGTATCTTATTTTTTATTTTATAATCCCGAAATTATTTTACACTAACGTGCCTAAATATCAATACTCTTAAAGTTTTATTAAAAAATATTATTTAGAGTAATAATCTTACTAAAAAAATATATATTGGTATAAACAAGTATACGAGAAAGGAGAACGTGTTTTATTGAATTAAAAATGAAATAAAACAGATTTGAAAAATGTTTGTATCAATTTTATTTATAATAATTGGTTTTATAGGATTGATTAAAGGTGCCGATTTTTTGGTTGAAGGTGCTAGCAATATTGCGAAAAAATTTAATATTCCAGAAATAATTATTGCCCTAACAATTGTATCAATAGGAACATCCATGCCGGAACTTTTTGTTAGTCTGACATCTGGGATGGATGGACTTTCTGATGTATCAATAGGAAATGTTGTTGGAAGTAATATAGCAAATTTATTATTGATTTTAGGTGTTTCAGCTATAATTAGACCAATTGCTGTAAAAAAGGAAACTAAATTTGTTGAAATTCCAGTATGTCTTATTGCAACTTTGATATTTTGGACCTTTTGCAACTTAGGAGGCAATATTACTAGATTAGATGGAATAATATTTGTAAATTTATTTATATTGTTTATAATTTATACAATAATTGTAGCAATAAAGCATAATCAAGTTTATTCAAAAGAAAGAAGAGAACCTATTGATAAAATAGGACTATTTAAAGATATTATAGATATTGGAATAGGAATTATCGCATTAAAAATAGGAGCTGAACTAACGGTTGATAATGCAATTAACATATCAAAAATATTGAATATAAGTGAAAAAATAATTAGTGTTACTGTATTAGCAGTAGGTACTAGTTTACCAGAGCTGTTTACTAGTGTTTCTGCGGCAATAAAAGGAAAAAGTGATATTGCAATTGGAAATATTGTAGGTTCAAACATATTTAATATTTTACTAATTTTAGGTGTAACTGCTATAATTAACCCACTTACTTATAATATAAGTTTTAATAAAGATATGATTTTACTTGTTATATCAACTGTTTTACTTATGCTATTTCCACTTATTCCTAAAAAAGATGAAATGACAATAGGTAATGGAATTTTATATCTAGTTTTATATTTAGTATATATAGGAATGTTACTGATAACTTAAAAAATCTAATTACAAATTATTGCTAGAGAAATTTTATTTGTGATATAATTCAAGTAATTTATTTTGAAAGGAAATAATTATGTCATATATAGAATTTGATAATGTAACGAAAAAATATGGTACTTCTGAAAATACAATACTTGCATTAAATAATGCAACGTTTTCAGTAGAAAAAGGTGAACTTGCTGTTATTTTAGGTGCATCTGGTGCAGGAAAAACAACAGCATTAAATATTCTTGGAGGAATGGATACACCAACATCTGGGAAAGTTATTGTAGATGGAAAAAATATTACTGATTATAATAATAAAAAATTGTGCAAATATAGAAGAGAAGATGTAGGATTTGTATTTCAATTTTATAATTTAGTACCTAATTTAACAGCTATAGAAAATGTTGAACTTGCTTCACAAATATGCAAAGATAGCTTAGAGCCAGCAGAAATTTTAACAAAAGTAGGATTAGATAAAAGAATGAATAATTTTCCAGCACAATTGTCTGGAGGGGAGCAACAAAGAGTTGCAATTGCAAGAGCTATTGCTAAAAATCCTAAATTACTTTTATGTGATGAACCTACAGGTGCATTAGACTATAAGACAGGTAAACAAATATTAAAATTATTGCAAGATACTTGCAGAAAGGATAATATGACTGTTGTAATTATTACTCATAATTCCGCAATATCAGCTATGGCAGATAAAGTAATTCATTTTAAAAGTGGAGAAGTTACTGAAATTGTAAAAAACGATAATCCAACTCCTATTGAAAATATTGAATGGTAATGTTAAATATATAAGAAAACCTCTAGTATGCAACTAGAGGTTTTAATCATACTGTTGATACAAAATTAGTGATAAAATCAAAATAATACAACCAATTTTTTTATGTGAAACAAATTAAATAAAAAATACAAAAAAGTTTCACATTTTTTAAATTTATGAATATATAAAAGAAACAGTAAATTTAAAAGATAGTCCGATTTTTAATAATAAAAAAAGGAGTAGAATATAGTTGCAAATATTGTAAAAAAATATCTAATATGATAAGCTATTATTAGCTTAAAAGATATGGTAAAGGAGAATGAATAGTATGATTTTATATATTGTTATAGCAGTAATAGCTGTATTGATAATTTATTTAATAGTACAATATAACGGATTTGTAAAAACAAATAATATGGTAAAAGAAGCATTTTCGACAATGGATGTTTATTTAAAGAAAAGATGGGATTTAATACCGAACTTAGTAGAAGTAGTAAAAGGATATGCAAAACATGAAAAAGAAACTTTTAATCAACTAATAAGTCTTAGAACCAATAGTTATGATAGTATGCCAATGGATAAAAAAATAAATGTTAATCAACAATTAGGTCAAGGTATTACAAAGATTATGGCTATTGCAGAAAATTATCCAGAACTAAAAGCAAATGAAAATTTTGCTAAATTAAGTGCAGACCTTTCAAAAATTGAAGATGAAATAGCTAATAGTAGAAAGTACTATAATGGGGCTGTTAGAGAATTGAATAATAAAGTTCAGATGTTCCCAAGTAATATTATAGCAAAAATGTTTGGATTTAAACAGGTAAATATGTTTGAAGCAAATGCTGAAGAAAGAGATAATGTTAAGGTGAGTTTATAATTATGTTAAAAAAGAAAAATAGAGTATATACAACTATATTTCTAGTTATATGGACAATATTTCTTATTTTAATACCATTAGGCATTTCGGTAGTAGAAAAGAATAATTTTAAAAATAATATGTCGTATATTTCATCTGAGTTTGATATAGAAGACTATGATATTGTCCTTGATGTTGATAAAGATAATAAGATAGATGTTACAGAGAAGTTTACTGTCAATATACCAAGTGGTAAGTCTTTTAACGGTATATATAAATCAATACCACTATGGCAAAAATATTATGAAAATGATAAAGAAATAAAGAAGAAAGTTAAAGTAACAAATTTAAGAGCCATAGGAGAAAAATTTGTTTTAAACAATACCAGTGATAGTATAGGAATTAGAATAGGAAGTAGTAGAACAACAACTAATTCTGGATTACATACTTATACTATAAAATATAGATATGATATGGGAATAGATTTAAATAATAAATTAGATGAACTGATCTTTAATGTATTTGATAGTTATGATAATACGGCTATAAGTAATCTTAATATTACGATAAATATGCCAGAAAAAATAACAAATGAAAATATTTCGTTTGTTAAAGGAACTCAAGATATTACAAGTAAAGTAAATTATACAATAAATGAAAAAACGCTTAATGCAGTTTTAAGTGATTATTTACTTGATGAATCAATTACAGTAAAAATGTTGTTACCTAATGGATATTTTGTAGGTGGAACATATAATTATGGTGTTGTTTGCTTAATGATATGTGTTAGTGTAATAGTAATATCTATAATAAGTTTTATATTATGGACAAAGCATGGAAAAGACTATGATAAGAAATGTAGAACTGTGGAATTTTATCCACCAGAAGATTTAGATAGTGCTCAAATAGGTTATATTTATGGGGAAAAATCAATAAAAAAACTAACTTCATCATTAATAATTGGACTAGCTAGTAAAGGATATATTGAAATAAGAGAAATTGAAAAAAATAAATATGAGATAATCAATATTGGAAAGAATAAATCTAATTTAAAAAAGATGTCAATTACTGAACAAATAGTATATTTAGAATTATTTAAAGATGGAGATACTAATATTCTAAGTGAAGATAGGTCATTTTCAATTGTATTTAATAAAATAAATAGCACATTAGAAAGTACAATAGATAAAAAAATAAATGATATTAAAGCAAGAAAAATGATGAATATAACATTTTCATTATTGATTATATCTGTTGTTGCATGGTTTAGTGCGTATATTTATATAAAAGATTTAGACCCTAAACTAAATTGGCTATATACATTATCTTTTATAGCTATTTTTATAACAGGCTTTTTCTCTATAATAATGGAAAGAAAAACAGCTTATGGAGAAATGATTATTGCCAAAGTAATTGGATTTAGAAATTATCTTGATGTTGCAGAGAAAAATCAAATAGAAATGTTAGCAGAAGAAAATGCAAATTATTTTTATGATATATTGCCTTATGCTTATGTATTAGATGTGTCAAAAAAATGGATAGATAAATTCGATAAAAAGAATGTTCCAAATATTGATTTAAGTGCATTAGATTATTATGAAAATAATTTATTTATGATAGTGACTGAATAACAAAAGAATAATTGTATAAGGAGTTAAAAATGAAAAAATTAAAAAGTATATTATTTATAATGTTATTTGTATTATTTCCTAGTACAGTATTTGCAAGTAGTGTAAGTGGAAGCGAGGCATTTCCACTAGGAGTAGCTTTACGGAATGGAAGCATTTGTTTCAATACACATGTCGGTTTTTGTACTACTTCCTTTGTCTAAAATAATTTCAAATGAAAATTCTAAAAAAATATTTTGGATTTTATTTGGTATAAGAGTAGCAATATTATTGGTTTTTGATTTATTTATAACAACAGGTATTGCAATAGTAGATTTTATGGCAGTATTTATAGGAGCATTTATTCTTACTCCTATTGCTGCAATTAAAGGAGGAAAGGGTGTACTAAATGCTACGCCAACAACTAATAATACTGAAGGACAGGAAAATAACGAAACAAATACTGAAATAATAAAAGATGATAGTCCAATAGTGTTAATTGATCCAGCATACCTTGACAATGAAGGTACATTATTAAGAAATATGATTAAGGGAGAAATTGAAAGTCAAGGAGAGGATGCTAGAGAATTAACAACATCTAAAATAAATACAAAAAGAAATATAGTAATTCTAATGTTTGGACTATTAACCTTCATATATGTAGTGATGTACTTTTTTAACATTGAGTTAACAACTTGTTTAATATGCGAGGTAATTACATTATTATTATACATATTTATAGTTAAGAAATTTAATATTGTAAATGTAATTGCAAAGAGAGCTAAGAAAAATCCAAATGAAGATATAGCACAAATGGTAGAAGAAGTAAAAATGAATAAAAAACAAATTGCTTTCCCGATTTTTCTAAAAACAGGAATAGTCGTTTTAGCAGCAATATTTATACCAATGATAATGTTTGCAAATCCAAAATTATTATATTTCAATTATGGAGATGGTTACGCAGTAGTGAAATATACAAAAGGATTAGTAAAACAAAGTGATAATGTTGTTATTCCAGATACTTATAAAGAAAAAAATGTAGTAGCTATTGGAAATAGTGCATTTAAAAATACAAGTGTTAAGAATGTAACATTGCCACAAAATTTAGAGAGCATAAAATCTAAAGCATTTTATAATTGTAAAAATTTAGAAAGTATATATATTCCTCAAAATGTTACAGAAATTAGAGCAAGTGCTTTTGAAGATTGTTCAAACCTAAAAAATGTTACTTTACCAAATGGAATAGTTGATATAAGAGCATCTGCTTTTAAAAATGATACAAAGTTAGTTGGAATAGAGCTACCAGAAAGCTTAGAATACTTAGGTGCAAGTGCTTTTTCATATTGTAGTTCATTACAAGAAATTACAATACCACCAAAAGTTATAGAAATAAATGGACAAACATTTGAATATTGTACTTCATTAAGAAGAATAAATTTACATGATAATATAATATCAATTCATGGAGAAAATTTTGTTGGATGTGTAAATTTAGATAATGTAATATTGCCATCAAAAATAACAGAAATTAGAGGTAATACATTTGAAAACTGTTCTTCTTTATCATCTATTGTTATACCAGAAGGAGTTACGAGAATAGGTGGACATGCTTTCTATGGTTGCAAAAATTTAAGTTCAGTAACTGTTCCAACAACAGTTGTAGAGATAGGAAGTTCAGCTTTTAGACAATGCTCATCTTTGCGTACTATAAAAGTTCCAAGAAATGCTGTAATAAATGAGAGAGCATTTAAAGAAAGCCCAACATCAGTAACATACTATTAGGAGGCAATTTTTATGAATGAAGATTACAAATTTATTCATTTGTTATATGTACCAACAATGAATTGTAATATGCAATGCAAATATTGTTATTTAAAAGAAAATACGATTGACTTAGAACAAGACGATTCATATTTAAAAACATTAGAATTTGCTGTAAATAAATTTAAAAGTGCTAATGTTATTCCATTCAATATATCTTTGCATGGTGGGGAGGTAACAACATTAGCTAAAGAGGATTTTAGAAACATTATAAAATATATTTCTAATTATTATAGAGATAATAAAGATATAATTATAAATAATGGTTTTAGATTAGGAAATCCACATATTAAGACGAATTTGTTTAATTTAGAAAAACATATAGATACTATAAATGAATTTAATGTTTCGATAAGTGGCTCATTAGATTTACCATTTTCATTACATGAAGAATATAGAGTTACAAAAGGAAATAAAAAAACTTTAGATAAGATATTAAAAAATATTAAACTATTAGAAGAAATACCTAACAACAAAAAGGTTTCAGCAACAATATTTAAAGAGCATTATGATAAAACAGATGAGATTATTAAAGATATTAAATACCTTGCTGAAAATACTTGTTTAAATATGAATGACTTTAACTTTATGATTGGATTTGTAGAAAATGAAGAAGATGATATTCTTCATGCTATGACCGAAGATGAACAGGTTGATTTTTATAAGAGAATGAATAATGAGTTTAGAGGAACAAATTTAGATTATGGAGTAAAAAATACATGGTTTGCAGAATTTAATCCTACATATTGTACTAATTGTGATAATTGTGGAGAAAAGTTCTTCTTATTAGAGAGAAATGGAGATATTTACTCGTGTGTAAGAGGACAAAAAAATAAAGAATTTTATTATGGAAATATATATAATGATGAAGTTGAAACAATTATGAATAATGCTAGAAGAAAAATTTTTGAAATACATAATAAAATAGGTTTTAATGAAGAATGTTTGAGTTGCAAATATTTGTATTTGTGTAAAACAGGTTGTCCATTTGTTAAAAATAAGTATAAAACTAATAAATCATATACTTGTAAATTACAACAAGAGATATATAAAGATAATACAGAATTATATCCAGAAGATGAAAATAATGAAGAATCAATTTATATGTATTTAAGTAGAATGCATCCAGATATGTCAAGTAATTTTTATCCAAAGGAAAAGAAAATTATAGGGCAAGATATACCAAGTTTAACATCAATAATAGAGGCAGATAGTAAATTAAAGAACATATATAGTCCAGATGTTTTTATATTAAAAATTGATAATATCGAATATAAACTAGAATCTCAAATAATAAAAAGTAAAAGAGATATTGTATATTTAACTGATGAAAGTAAAATAACACTTTATATAAAAGAGGGAGTTTTGGAAGATTGTGATTATCCTGCTAGTAATTCATTATATATGATGTTATTAACAGGAGATACATTACAATACGGAGATGAAAAAAGAGTAAAACAAGAACACATTATGACTCATCAAATTTTTACAAATACAATAAAAAGAGAAAAATCTGATAAAAAAGGTTACTACTGCGTTGATTTAACAAGAATATTAAGTTTATATTATGATAAAATTTCAACTAAGAATCCAAACAACTTGTTCTTTACCACAACAGAATTAAGGGATTATCATTATATTAAACATAAAAATAATGCTTATTATCATATACAAGCGATAAATTTACCGTTTCAAAATATAGAGTTTTTCTATATTGATTGTAAGGAGGATTTAAAATGATAGATAAAAAACCAAAGACATATAATGAAATCGTGAGATTAAAAAAATGTTATACATTAGCAAATTACTATTCAAATATAACTGAAAATATGTTTAATGAAATATATGATTTCCTTGCAGAGTCAGAAAACAATTTAATAGTAGCTAATCGAAATATTTTGTCATTTGTTGATGAAAACAGAAAGGTTGTAAAAACATTTTCAATAGTTCCAAAAGATACTTCTTTTGATAGAATTGACCTTAGTGATAAAAAATTTTCTGTAACACCACATTATGATCCTAGTTCATCATCATCATGGGGAGGATCTTCAGGAAATAATAATAACAACAATAATAATAACAATAATAATAGTTAATATAGCATAAAATAAAGGTAGAAATCAATCTACCTTTATTGTTAAAATGTTGACAAAGTTATTAAAAAATTTTGTTAAACAATGTGGAAAAAACCTCTAGTATACAACTAGAGGTTTTACTATATAATACATCATATTATATAAAAATCTTATTGATTATTTCTTTGTCTTTTTCTTTCTGCTCTGCATTCTGGGCATCTAACAGGGTTATTTGTAAAACCTTTTTCAGCATAGAAAGCTTGTTCACCAGCAGTAAAAACAAATTCTTTACCACAATCTTTACATTTGATTGTAATATCTTCATAATTATTTTCCATAATTGACTAGACCTCCTTTTTTAGATTTGAATTACTTTTACTAAAATCTTGCTCTAAAAAAGATAGGACTCAGTTAAAAAATAAATTCATTTTGCTTAACGCGAGCTCATTATACCATAGTAAATTCAAAAACACAATACAAATTCAAAATTTATTTTAAATATTAAGCTTGTTATTTATATAGATTTTAGATATAATATTTTAAGATAAATTTATAAAAGGTGGAGTGGAGAATGAATCAAAAACCTTCAGTAGAAGATGTTTTAATTGGACCAAATAGAACAGTAAAGAAGAAAAGCAAATTGCCAAAGATAATAATAATTTTCATATTGATTTTATTGTTAGCTGGTGGTGGATATTTTGCATATAATTATTATACAAATTTTATGGTAGAAAAAACAAAGACAAAATTTTTTAGATATTTATCTACAAATAATATCGAAAGTTTATTTGATAATGAAATATATAATACATTGATAGAAAAATTGCAAAATCAAACTAATCATTCTAGTTTAAATTTAACAGCAACCTCAAGTTTCAAAAATGAATATGATTTAGATATTAGCAAGTTTAATGTTATATTTAATCAAATCACTGATAAAAATCAAGAAAAAGATTTTGCTGAATTAAATGTAAAATATGCTGATAATGATTTAATTTCTGCTAGAGTTATAAATAATAAAAATAGTATAGCAATTGCATCAGATGAAATTGCGGATAAATATATTGGGGTAAATAAATCAAATATTAAAAAAATACTAGAAAATAATGTTAGTTCTAATATCATAAGTGAAGTGGATAAAATAGGTACGAATGATTCAGAAGAGAATGAACTAACAGATGATTATAAATCAGAAAAGGTTAATGAATATTTTAAATATATATATGATTCTATTCCAGAGGAAAATTTTACTGAAAGAGAAAATATTTTAATAAATACTGAAGATGAAAACAATTTGAATTCTAAATGCTATGAGTTCAATACAACTTATCTACAAATCAATAATATGTATATAAATATTTTAGAAAAATTAAAAAATGATGTTGATTTATTAAATAACGTTGCAAAAGCAAATAATGTTCAAGAAAATAATACTGTTGTAGATACTAATACAACATTCACATCTAAGAATACAACAATTGATATTACACCAATGAAAACTACAGAAACAGAAGATTCTACAATTGATGATATTCTTATAATAAAAGATATAATATCTGGAAAGAAAGTGGATAAAACTGTAGATGAATTGCAAGAAATGCTAGAAAATATGATTGATGAAGCTAATACATCAAGTGTTAATAATACTGAACTTAAAATTTCACAATATGTTGTAAATGAAAAATTAAAGAAAATAACAATAAAATCAATAGACTTAAATATAGAAATCGATTTTTTAAGTGAAAATAATAGAGAAAAAATTAAATTAACTGTACTTACAGCAGACTCAAATTTAACAAATTCTTTAGGAAATCTTGAAAATGAATTTGATAGTGAAAATACAGATAATGCAATTGATACAGAAACAAGTACAAGCGAAAGTACAGGAATAAATAATGGATTTACAATAAAAATTGAAAAAATAACTTCAGATATGTCAACAAAAATCAATGCTGAGGTTGGAATTGTTACTAATTTAGAAATAAATACAAAATTATCTTTAGCATTAACTACAACTGGAACTTCAAATTCTAAAGATATAAAAAATCAATCAATAATAACATTTACAACTCAAGAAGGTCAGTTAATTGCAACTTTAAACTATAATGCTAATTTTGAAAATTCAACAACAGCAATAGATGATTTGACAGATGAAAATTGTTTATTTTTAGATACATTAAGTGATGAAGATTATCAAAATATTACAGCACAAATTATGGATAGAATTACAACAGTAATTGATGAGAAAAAGGTGGTTCTAAATTTAATTGACCAAAATAATAATACATCAATTATTGGACAAGGTAATACTAACAATACTCAAGCAAAAGATGATGCAAGACAGAAAATAATTGATGTAGTTACAGGAATGATGGCTGATGTACAAAATAGAGGTGAAGTATTTACTTTAAATAATCTTGTTGGATTACAAATTGAAGGATATGAGGTTTCTTGTAGTGTAAATGAAAATATTGCAACAATAGTTGTAAATGGATATACATTTTATATAGATTCAGATTTTAATTTAACAGAAGAATAGATTAAAAGAAAATGGAGGAACTTGAGAGTGAATAAAAGTAATGAAAAAATAGAAAAAAAGCTAAACAAGAAAAATATTTTACTTATAGTTGTTATTGTTATCGTGGCTTTCTGCACTGTTGCATTAACAATTAAATCAAGTAGAAATAGCAATAAGGGTGATGTTAACGGAAATTTATCAAATTTAGGTTTGGTTACAGAAAGTGATGGAGTTGTATTTTATAATAAATATGAAAATGGAATAATCAAAGTAAAAGGAAATAAAGAATATCAAATAACTAATGAAACAGCATATTCAATGCAAGTGGTTGATGATTATATTTATTATTTAACAAAAGGTGAAAATAATAAATTATTGATAAAAAAGGTTAAAACAAATGGAGACAAGCTTTCAACTGAAAAAGAAATTCAAACTAGTATAAGTAAATTTTATATTGTTGATAATGTTATTTATTATGCTAATCAATCAGGAATTTCAAAGATTGTATGTGATACAAAAGAAGAAAATTTAATTTGCCAAGATAAAGTAGAAGATTTTGTTGTAGATAATAATAATATTTATTATACAGATGATTTTGGTTATTTATATAGTATGAATTTAGGTGGCACAGATAAAAAAACAATTTTAAATGATGAAATAACAGAGTTTCAAGTTTGTGATGGTTGGATTTATTATTACAAACAATCAGAAAACTATTTGAATAAAATAAGAACTGATGGCAGTGAAAGTGATAAAGTAACAGATAAAGTTAATTCTTATATATTTAATATTTATAATGGAAAAATTTATTTTTATGATTCAGAAAATAGCAATATTAGTAGTATAAGTACTTCTGGAAAAAATTTAGAAGTAATTACTAAAATAAAAACTAACAAAACAAGAATCAATATTACATCTTATGGAGATATATATTATTTAGATGCATCTAATGGAGAGAATAATATTTATCAAATGTATAGAATCGGTACTAATGGTAGAAAATTAAATGAAATAAAATATTAAAAAATATTGACTTTTAAAGTACAAAAATATATAAATATATTATAAATTCAAAAGAAAAATTAGGAGGTTTTTTATGAAATTAGGAACAGTTGCTTATGAAGATAAAATTTATAATTTAGATTATATGAGTTCAGAAGAAATAAAAAATCTTCTTCAAAAAATAGAAAATTCAAAAGATAGAAATTTTGAACAGGGTAAAAGGATTATTAAACGATAAACAAAAGAAGAAAGGGCTGGTGATAGTTTTATGGATAGAAGAATTAGTGAACAATATATAGCAATGGTGCTAAATAAAATATGGAATCAAAATTCAGAAAATATTCAATTAGAAGCTGTTATAAATAGAGCTTTAGCAGATAAAATATCAACAGAAACTATAAATACAAAAGTTAATGCAAAGTTAAATGCTATTTCAGTAGAAATTAGAAATATAAATCCTAAATATGGCGAAGGCTCTAAAAATTATGCAGATACAAAAGCAGATATACTAGATGCACTTACTAACTACGAATCAGCTTTAATGGAGTTAAGCAATTTTTATGATGAGAAAATAGAGCAATTGATTTTGAAGAAGGTAGAATTAGAAACACAAAAGTTAGGCTTTTTAATTAGAGATGAAATTTTAATTCAAAAAACTGAGAAAAAAGAAGATGAGAAGGAAAAGCTTGCATCATGTGTTATAAAAGGTGTAAAAGGCTTATCAGAAAAAATTAGTTATAAAAATAATAATAAAGAAAAAGAGTACATAGATGTTAGCTTATATAATAAAGTTCAAGATGTTCAAGATGTAAAAACAGAAGTAAATAAAAAGATGGAAAATAGAGTGAAGAATGCAAAAGAAAATTTTTCACAAAACGATAAAAAAATTCAAACTATAGATTTACAGATAAAAAAGATAGATGCTGAAATCAAAAAATTAAATGATAAAAAAACTCAAAGCTTAATGCAAGCAATGGAAATGGGAGATAAGTGGATTGCTGTCAATATTAAAAGACCAAAAATGTTTGCAAAAGTGAAAAGATTTTTTATGAGTAAATTTAATACAACTAAACAAATACATAAAAATATAATAGTTCCTTTAAATGATTTGGTAAAAAAATTTAGAGAAACAGAACTTGTAAATGTAAAGGGATAATGTAGATGATGAAAAATTTGGATGATTTTAGAAAAATTGCTGACAAAACACAAAAAGAGACTGCAGGTCAATTTGAAAAAGATATAGCAAAGATTAGGAACTTAATTGCTAAAGAAAGCACAAAAGAAATTGAACCAATAAGTAAAAAGCAACCTGTACATACAAACCAAAGTCAAGAACATGAATTAGAACTTTAGGTTTGGAATTTGAAATTTCACAACAAATTGTTGCTTTTCACAAATTATTGTGGTATATTAGTATTGTTAATAAGTAAAACTGTTTGAAAAAGCAAAGTAGGTAAAAGGTTTTGTATTTAGAGAGAATGAGTGATAGCTGAAAACCCATTTATATAAATTTTACTGAAATTTCACTTTTTAGGTCTTTTATTGAATTATAAAAGTAGGTAAAAGCGTTTGCAACGTTATAGCAAAATGAGGTTATAATACTGATTAAAATTTAATTATCTCAAATAATAAATTTTAATTGGTTGTAATAAATTTAGGTGGTAACACGGTAAGTCGTCCTATATACATAAGTATATAGGATTTTTTGTTGTATGAACATACCTATGTGATGAGTTTTTAATCATATAGCATAAACGAAAAACTTACTGAAATTTTAATAATTGATAATTATATTTGGGAGGTATATATGAAAGAGAAGATTGAAGAAATTAGAAAAGCAGCAAAAGATAAGCTTGTAGAAATACAAAATTTACAAGAACTTCAAGATTTGAAGGTAAAATATTTAGGAAAAAAAGGTGAACTTACTTCTATGTTAAAAGGCTTAGGAGCATTATCAGCAGAAGAAAGACCAAAAATTGGAAGTATGGTTAATGAAGTAAGAGATGAAATCGAAAAATCAATGCAAGAAGCAGAAAATAAAATTAAAGCTAAAATGTTAGAGCAAAGATTGGAAAAAGAAAAAATAGATGTAACAATGCCAAGTAGAAATGTTAATTTAGGTTCAGTTCATCCTATTACACAAATCATTGATGAAGTAAAAGAAATTTTCTTAGGAATGGGATATAGCATTGCTGACGGACCAGAAGTTGAAACAACACATTATAATTTTGACCAATTAAATACACCAGCAGACCACCCAGCAAGAGATTTACAAGATACTTTTTATATTACTGAAGATGTTATTTTAAGAACACAAACATCACCAGTTCAAGCAAGAGTTATGGAAAATCAAAAACCACCAATAAAAATCATTTGCCCAGGGGCTGTATATCGTTCAGATACTTTAGATGCAACACATTCACCAGTGTTCCATCAAATAGAAGGATTAGTTATTGACAAAAATATTAAAATGTCAGACTTAAAGGGAACTTTAGAGATGTTTGCTAAAAATTGCCTAGGACCAAACACTAAAATAAGATTTAGACCACATCATTTCCCATTTACAGAACCATCAGCAGAAGCAGATGTATCTTGTTTCGTTTGTGGAGGAAAAGGTTGTAGAGTATGTAAAGGAGAAGGGTGGATTGAACTTTTAGGTTGTGGAATGGTTCATCCAAATGTGCTTAAAAATTGTGGAATAGATCCAGAAGAATATTCAGGATTTGCATTTGGTTTCGGTGTAGAAAGAATTGCAATGGCAAAATTCGGTATTGATGATTTACGTCTACTATATGAAAATGATGCACGTTTCTTAAAACAATTTTAATAACTAAATGTGAATAAGCTGTAGATAATCAAAGCTTAGATAGTTAAATTTTTAAAAAGAAAAAGCAAATTATCATAAAGTCAGGTTTATAGGAATCCTTTAAAAACCTAAATATGTATAAGGAGATATGCTTTAAACAAGTTAAAGCGAGTTAATTAAAATGAAAGCTAGTATAGAATGGTTAAAAGAATATTCAGATATAGATGTTGATGCAAAAGAACTTGGAGACATTTTAACAATGACAGGTTCTAAAGTTGAAACAATAGATTCAAGAGGAAACGATATTAAAAATGTTGTAATAGGAAAAGTATTATCAGTTGAAAAACACCCAGATTCAGATCATTTAGTTATTTGCCAAGTTGCTCTTGGAGATGAAAAAGTACAAATAGTAACTGGTGCTCCAAATGTAAATGCAGGAGATATTGTTGCTGTTGCTAAAGATGGTTCTGAATTACCAGGAGGAGTAAAAATAAAAAAAGGAATGCTTCGTGGAGTTGAATCTTGTGGAATGATGTGCTCTTGTGGTGAACTTAATATTCCAATTACAAGATTTCCAAATCAAATTGAGCATGGACTAATGATTTTGCCAAAAGAGATGGAAAAAGATTTAGGAAAAGATGTTGTTGATGTTTTAGAATTAAAAGAAGATGTTATAGATTTTGAAATTACACCAAATAGACCAGATTGTTTATCAATTGAAGGTTTGGGAAGAGAAACAGCAGTTTCTTTGAATAAAGAATTTAAAAATCCAAGAGGCAAATTGATGGATATGCCTGTTGTAAATAAAGATAATATTGAAGGCTTAACTGTAAAAATTACAGCACCAGATTTATGTTATAGATATATAGCTAGAATGGTTAAAAATGTAAAGATTGGTGATTCACCAAATTGGATGAAGAGAAGACTAGAAGCTTGTGGTGTTAGAAGTATAAACAATATTGTTGATATTACAAATTATGTTATGTTAGAACTTGGACAACCAATGCATGCTTTTGATATAAATTCAATTGAAGGAAAAAATATTACAGTAAGAAGAGCAGAAGATGGAGAAAAAATCGTTACTTTAGATGACCAAGAAAGAGATTTAGATAGCTCTATGCTTGTTATTGCAGATGATAAAAAAGCAGTTGCAATTGCTGGTGTAATGGGTGGTCAAAATTCAGAAATCGAAGAAAATACTACAACAGTTGTATTTGAATCTGCTGTATTCAATGGTGGAAATGTTCGTAAAACAGCTAAGAAGGTTGGACTTAGAACAGAAGCATCTAGCAGATATGAAAAAGGTTTGTCACCAGAAAATGCCTTAAGAGCAGCTAATAGAGCAGTTGAACTTGCTGTTTTAATTGGCGCTGGTGAAGAAGTTGAAGGAAAAATTGATGTATATCCAACAAAGCAAAATATACCACAAGTTAAACTTGATGTTCAAAGAATAAATAACTTATTAGGATTAGATGTTTCTGAAAAAGAAATGATTGATATTTTAGAAAAACTAGATATGAAAGTAGAAAATGGATATGTAATACCGCCATATTTTAGAACAGATATAAATTATGTTGCAGATTTAGCAGAAGAGGTTGCTAGATTCTATGGATATGATAAAATTCAAAGCACTTTAATTGAAGCTGAAACAACTTTAGGAATTCGTACAAAATCACAAAAAATTCAAGATAAGGTTAGAGAAACTTTAGTAAATAAAGGTTTAAGTGAAATATATACTTATGGTTTCTATAACCCAAATGAATTGGATAAATGCTGTATTACAGAAGATAGTGATTTGAGATGTCAAACAATTAAATTAAGAAATCCATTAAGTGAAGATTATTCTGTAATGAGAACAACAACATTACCAAGTATGATGCAAACATTATCTACTAATAATGCTAAAAAGAACCAAAATGTTGCTTTGTTTGATATTTCAAGAGTATATAAAGATGTTAATGGACAAATTTCAGAAGGAAAAAATCCAACTGAAGAAATGTATGTAACAATTGGTTGCTATGGAGAAAATGTAGATTTCTATGTATTAAAAGGTTTAGTAGAAACTGTATTTAAAGTATCATCTGTTTTAAGATATGAAGTTATGTCTGAAAAAACTAATACATCATATCATCCAGGAAAAACAGCTAAAATTTGCATAGGAAAAGATGTTGTAGCAACATTTGGTGAAATTCATCCAGAAGTTTGTGAAAATTATGATATAGCAAATAGAGTATATGTAGCAGAAATTTCTTTAGATAAATTAGTTAAATATGCAAGAGTTGATAAGAAATATGTTGAAGTTCCAAAATATCCTGCAGTTGAAAGAGATATTGCAATGCTTGTAGATGAAGATATTGAAGTTGCTCAAATCGAAAAAATAATTGTTAAAAAAGCTAAAAAGATTCTTGAAGAAGTTGAATTATTTGATGTTTATAGAAATGATAAATTAGGCAACAAGAAAAAGAGTGTTGCATATAGCTTGAAATTTAGAGCTAAAGATAGAACTTTGACTGATGACGAAATAAATAAAGCAATGGAAGAAATTATTTCAGAATTAGAAAAATCTTTAGGTGCAGAGCTTAGAAAATAATACCCGAAAAATGTAGAAATAAGTCGAACGATATCACACAAAGTGATTGCAAATATATTGCAAAAGAATGTTTGTGAATATATAATGTTTACAAAGTAATACATAAAATAATAAAAAAAGACAAAAAATATATGTAGAAAAATATGTAAAATATCAACAAATGTAGAATAAATTCATGGTTTTAATAAAAAGAGTAAATGCTGTCAAATACTGTATTACGAAAAAGCTTGCCAAGTAAATATGGTTTTGCTAAAATAAATTTGTAAATGAAGTTGAGGGTAAATTATGGATAAGAAAAAAGAAATTCAAAGTTTGTATGAGAATTATGTTTCTCAAAATATATCTTTAACAGAAAATTATAAAAAATATTCAAATGAATTTGCAAAAAGCATAGATGGACTGATACAAAGGCTATCTAAAGTAGATGAAAATTTGATAGAAGAGGTAAACTGTATATGTGATTTGATGAGTGAAATGCAAGAGGAACAAGCAAAAATAGCTTTTGAAAGTGGTTATGTATTGGGTACTAATATTTTGATGGAAGTTGTATGTAGAAGATGAATATAATGAATCCATGCAATATAGGATTGATTATTTGAACAGAAAAATTACACGAGTGAATAAAGATGAAAAGTTGATAGACAAACTGAATAGCAAATAAAAATAAGCAAGCTGATAAAAGTAATAAATAAAGAAACAATAAAAGTGTAGAGTAATGTAATAATAGATAAAACAAGATAAGTAGCAAAAGTAAAATTGCTACTTATTTATTTTACCTTTTATAGTAATGCTGATTTTTAGTTTTTGATTTTAATTTCTGATTTATGATTCAATTTTTGAGTTTAAATCTATTGGTTTACTATCAGATTTTAAATTTTCAGTTTTTGATTGCTCGTTTGCTGAATTATTATTTTTAGTTTGTTTGTTTTTAGATTTTTTACTTTTGACTGTTTTCTTCTTTGTAGTTTTTTTATTGGCATCTGGTGGATCAGGCAATTTTATGAATAGGTCAGAAGGAGTACATTCAAAAATATTGCATAACTTTTCTATATGTTCATATTTAATTGATTTTGTTTTATTTGTTACAAGATTGTTAAAATTTGGATATGTAAGATTTAATTGTGTATATAACCAATATTTAGTTTTTCCTTTATTCTCTAACATTTGTAAGACATTTAATCTAAGCATACGTAAATTCCTCTTTCAATAAAATGTTACATTTGTATTATAAATAAAAATTAACTCTTGCAAAACTTATCAAAAAAGTATATACTGTAAACAATAGATATTGAAAACAATAGATATTGTTTTCAATAGGTAATAAAATTAAACTTGTGACAAAGTATAAAATTTCATAAACCTAAAATAATAAAGGTATAAAGTAAATTTAATAATAACTTTAAATAATTAACAATAATTAAAAATTTAGTAAAGTTATATGGTTGTAAATTTTTAAGTAAATAAATTTTGCTTTATATTATTGTAAATCAGTATAAATTGTACATAAAGTGAACTTTTTTAAATTCACTTCATTCTGGAGGTGGTTTTCCCTCCAAAATTGACAAGACTTCTTTAGAGTTTTGTTTTTATGGATTTGGGGAAGTCTGCAAAGACTTCCTTATTTAATAAAAATTAATTATCTTTATAATACATATATATTTTATACTATTTGAGTGAAAATGAAAAGTATTATTTTAAATTTTTATTTCCACTTTTTTACTATTTTTGTAGAAAAATGTTTTAAAACAGCATTTTTTAGTGAATTTAGGTAGATTTTTGTATAAAAAATTTTTTCAATATGAATCTCATAAATAATAAACTTGTTTAAATTTAAAAATAATCAATAAATAATTTGAAAAATTAAATAAATTGCAAAGTTAAAACTAAGGAGGAAATTATGCAAAGAAACAAAAGATGTATTCTAGTACTAGATGAAAAGAAAAATAATAAGAAAGCAAACGGCAATACATGTATTTTATCTAATGGACAAGGTATCACTCTAATAGCTTTAGTAATCTCAATAATTGTAATGTTAATCCTTGCAGGAGTAAGCCTAAACGCAACAATTGGGGAAAATGGCATAATGGCACAAGCAAAGAATGCAACTTATGTTCAAAGTGTTGCAGTATTAGAAGAGTATATAAACAATTATTATGTAGAACATTATGAAGAATTGAGTGGAGAAGAAAGTAAGGTAATAACATTAACAAAATTAGAACCAAGTTGGTTTTATATACCAGCCAATGAAGGCATTGGTGGTTTAAGATATGTAGTAGATGGAGAAGGACATGCACTTTATTTAATAAAGAAAAGTGGACTACCAGAAGA
>CAKPCF010000030.1 GCA_934141445.1 uncultured Clostridia bacterium
TCCTAACTAACAAGGGGTGACATTTCTAAAAGTTATTTTTATATCTTAAAGGTGACATTTCTAAAAACTATTGACAGTAGCAAAACAAGATTGTGGGCTATGTATGAATGAAATGTGATAATGTCTTAAGTAATAAAAAGAGAAAATATCCCAAATATTAAATAATTTTGTCTCTAAAAAGCTATAATTCATTATATAAAAAAGAGACGAGATTATTATCCCGCCTGTTTGAATTAAAACAAATTATCTTATTGTAACTGTTACACTTTTTTCTTTATCTGTATATTCATCATGTACTGTTATTGTTACTTTTCCTTTTGAAACACCTTTAACAATACCATTTGAGTTTACTGTTGCTATTGATTCATCACTAGAAGTATATGTTAATGTATCTATACTACTATCAGATGGTGTTGTTTTTAATTTTAATTGTAGTTCATTTCCAACTTTTATAGATTGACTTGTCATAGTAAGTGTCATAGTTTTAATTGGTTTTATTACATATATATCTGTTGTTGCAGTAAGATCACCTCTTTTAGCAGTGATTGTAACTGTTCCAACTCCCTTCGGTGTAACAACACCATCTTCATCAACAACTGCAATATCTTCATCAGAAGATATAAATTCTAAATCATCTGTTGTTTCTTCTTCATCTATTTTTACAGTTAAATTTGCTTCTTCCTTATCTGATAATGAAATAAACTCTTTATCTGATTCAACTTCAATGGTTTGTGTAATTGTATTTTGTGAATTTTCTTCTAAAGCTGTTACTAAATTAACATTTAAAACTTTTCCTTTACTTAAAACAATGTATAATGCAATTCCAGCAACTATAAGAAATAATATAATTGAAACTGCAAGTGATCTATTTATTTTCTTTGTACTTTTTAACTTTTTCATTTATTTTTTTGTATGATAAAATATCATACTCTCCTTTCTAAATTTATATGCTATTTCATTATACATTATATATTAGTTTTCTACAAGTTTTTTCAAAAATTTTCCTATAATAAAAGAATAAAAGTGGATATTATAATAATTGCAAAATTTTATGCAAAAAGAGATAACATCTTATAATGTTACCTCTTTTATTAACTTTAAATATATTTATAAATTATTCAGTTACTTTATCACTATCTTTACTCTTTTTTTCTTCAACATTTTCATCTTCTTTTTTAGGAGTAAATTTAGTGTTGATTTGTAAATCTTGATAATGTTTTAAACCTGTTCCTGTTGGTATCAATTTACCAATTATAACATTTTCTTTTAATCCTATTAAATTATCAACTTTACCTTTAATAGCAGCTTCTGTTAATACTTTTGTTGTCTCTTGGAATGATGCTGCTGATAAGAAGCTTTCTGTAGCTAAAGAAGCTTTTGTAATACCAAGTAATGCTCTCTTTCCAGTTGCTGGTCTCTTTCCTTCTGCTATCATTTCAGCATTTTTTTCTTCAAAGTCTAATAATTCAACTAATGAAGCTGTATAGAAACCTGTATCTCCTGGGTCTTCAATTCTAACTTTCTTTAACATTTGTCTTGCAATAACTTCAATATGTTTGTCGTTGATATCAACACCTTGGTTTCTATAAACTTTTTGAACTTCAGCGATAATGTATTCATATACACCTTCTGGTCCTCTTATTGCTAACAATTCATTTGGATTGATAGAACCTTCTGTTAATTGATCACCTGCTTTAACTGTGTCTCCATCTTTAACTCTTAATTTTGAACCAAAGCTAATTACATAAGTTTTTGCATCATCTTTACCAACAACAATAACTTCTTTTCTCTTCTTTTCTTCTTTAATTTGAACAGTACCATCTATTTCAGTTATTGTAGCTAAACCTTTTGGATTTCTAGCTTCAAATAACTCTTCAACTCTAGGAAGACCTTGTGTAATATCTCCTCCAGCAACACCACCAGAGTGGAATGTTCTCATTGTAAGCTGTGTACCAGGCTCACCAATAGATTGAGCAGCTATAATACCAACTGATTCACCTAAGTTTACTAATTTTCTTGTAGCTAATCCCATACCATAGCACTTGCTACAAGCGCCATGTTTACATTTACATCCTAATATAGAACGTACCCAAACTTGTTTTACACCTGTATTAACAATTTGTTTTGCCATTTTATCAGTAATCATTGTGTTTGTATCCACAATTACTTCACCTGTTTGTGGATCTTTAAAGTCTTCTAGTAAAAATCTACCAACAAGTCTTTCTTCTAATCCTTCTATCAATTGGTTACCATCTTTAATGTCTTCCAACATAATTCCTTCATGAGAACCACAATCGTCTTCACGAATAATAATATCTTGTGAAACATCAACTAATCTTCTTGTTAAGTAACCAGAGTCAGCTGTTCTTAAAGCAGTATCTGTTAAACCTTTTCTAGCACCATGGGCAGAAATGAAGTATTCCAATGAATCTAGACCTTCACGGAAACAAGATTTAACTGGGATTTCAACAGCTTTACCAGATGTATTAGCCATAAGTCCACGCATACCTGCAACCTGTCTTACCTGGTTCATGTTACCACGGGCACCAGATTGAGCCATCATGAATATTGGGTTTAATTCATCGAAGTTTTTCTTCATTGCTTCTGTAACATCATCAGTAGCTTTCTCCCAAACTTTAATAACAGCATTGTATCTTTCTTCGTCTGTTATAGCACCACGTTTATATTGTCTATGAATATTTTCAACTTGTTTATCAGCAGCTGCTAATATTTCTTTCTTAGCTGGTGGTACAGCAACATCAGCAACAGATACTGTGAAAGCACCTTTTGTAGAATATTTGTAACCAGTAGCTTTAATATAATCTAATACTTCAGCTGATTCAGATAAACCATGTGCATTGATACATTTTGCAACAATTGTACCTAAATTTTTCTTGATAACTGGGAAGTCAATTTCTAAGTCGAATTCCTTTTCAGGATCTGTTCTATCAACAAAACCTAAATCTTGTGGAATACCTTGGTTATAAATCAATCTTCCTACAGTTGTCTCTATTGTTTTGCTTCTTACATTTCCGTTTTCGTCAGTTTTAAATCTTCTAACTTTAACTTTACAATGTAATCCTACATCACCATTTTGGTATGCCATTAAAGCTTCATCTTCATCTTTAAAGTACATACCTTCACCTTTTTCACCATCAATTTGAACAGTTAAGTAGTAAGCACCTAAGATCATATCCTGTGTTGGTACTGTAACTGGTTTACCATCTTGTGGTTTTAATAAGTTATTTACTGAAAGCATTAAGAATCTTGCTTCAGCAATAGCTTCAGGTGTTAAAGGAACGTGAACAGCCATCTGGTCACCATCAAAGTCAGCATTGAAAGCTGTACAAACTAATGGGTGAAGTTTAATAGCTCTACCTTCAACTAATATTGGTTGGAATGCTTGAATACCTAATCTATGTAGTGTTGGAGCACGGTTTAACATTACAGGGTGGTCTTTAATAACTTCCTCTAATATATCCCATACTTCTGGTCTTAATTTTTCAACCATTCTCTTTGCATTTTTAATATTATGAGCTAATCCTCTTTTTACTAATTCTTTCATAACAAATGGTTTGAATAATTCAACTGCCATTTCTTTTGGAAGACCGCATTGATAAATCTTAAGTTCTGGACCTACAA
This sequence comes from uncultured Clostridia bacterium, assembly GCA_934141445.1. GTDB lineage: Bacteria > Bacillota > Clostridia > TANB77 > CAG-508 > Scatovivens. Next base: position 3,643 of record CAKPCF010000030.1, read on the forward strand.
CGATAACAGAACGTCCTGAGTAGTCAACACGTTTACCTAACAAGTTTTGACGAAATCTACCTTGTTTACCTTTTAACATATCAGATAAAGATTTTAAAGGTCTATTTCCAGCACCTGTTACTGGTCTACCACGTCTACCATTATCAATTAAAGCATCAACAGATTCTTGTAACATACGTTTTTCATTTCTTACAATTATTTCTGGTGCTCCTAATTCTAATAATCTCTTTAAACGATTATTTCTGTTTATAACTCTTCTATATAAATCATTTAAATCTGATGTTGCAAATCTACCACCATCTAGTTGAACCATTGGTCTTAATTCTGGTGGAATAACTGGTACAACATTCATAATCATCCATTCAGGTTTGTTTCCAGACATTCTAAATGATTCTACTGTATCTAATCTTTTAATTAGTTTTGCTTTCTTTTGTTCACTAGCTTTTTCTAGTTCTTTCTTTAAAGAAGCTGATAATTTTTCAACATCAATTTCAGCTAATAATTTACGAATGGCTTCAGCTCCCATTTCAGCTTTAAATGAACCTCTACCGTATTTTTCTTCAGCTTCATGATATTCCTTTTCATTTAATATTTGACATTTTAATAATCCAGATGTACCTTTATCTGTAACTATATAAGCTGCAAAATAAATTACTTTTTCCAAGCTTCTTGGTGAAATATCTAACATTAAAGCAACTCTACTTGGAATTCCTTTAAAGTACCATATATGTGCGATTGGAGCAGCAAGTTCAATATGTCCCATTCTCTCTCTTCTAACTTTAGAAGTTGTAACTTCTACACCACAACGATCACATACAATTCCCTTATATCTTACTCTTTTATATTTTCCGCAATGGCATTCCCAATCTTTAGTTGGACCAAAGATTTTTTCACAGAATAAACCATCTTTTTCTGGTTTTAAAGTTCTATAGTTAATTGTTTCTGGTTTTTTAACTTCTCCATGAGACCATTCTCTTATTTTCTCATCAGAAGCTAAACCAATTTTAAGCTTATTAAAAACTTCTAATTCTTCCACTTTTTAAGTAGCCCCCTAATATAAAATTCTTTTGAATTGCGAGGCTATAGCAATATACACCGCTGCACACTATTTATCTAATTGCTATAACCTACATAACAATTCATATTTAATTATTTTCATTTTAAAGATTATTCATTATCTTCTGCATCTAAATCTCTAAAAATTTTCTCATCTGGAATATCATCTTCATCTAATATATTAGTGAAAAATTCATCATCATTATCATCACTATAGTCATTATCTAACTCATCTTCATCAACTTCATTTAAGTTATCATCTTCTAGTTCTGATTCATCAATTCTTTCATCAACACCATCAATGCCTTCTTCAGTATGTTCTTTGATTTCAAGTTCTTCATCTTGTTCATTATATAATTTAATATCTAATCCTAAAGATTGAAGTTCTTTTATCAATACTTTGAAAGATTCTGGTATTCCTGGTTCTGGAATATTTTCACCTTTAACAATAGCTTCATAAGTTTTTACTCTACCTACAACATCATCTGATTTTACTGTTAAGATTTCTTGTAGTGTATAAGCAGCACCATAAGCTTCAAGTGCCCAAACTTCCATTTCACCAAATCTCTGTCCACCGAATTGAGCTTTACCACCTAAAGGTTGTTGTGTAACTAATGAGTATGGTCCAGTTGAACGAGCATGTATTTTATCATCAACTAAATGGTGAAGTTTTAGCATATACATAACACCAACTGTAATTGGCTTATCAAAAGGTTCACCAGTTCTACCATCATATAAAACTGTTTTACCATTTGTTTCTAATCCAGCTGTTTTTAACATCTCTTCAATGTCTTCTTCTGAAGCACCATCAAATACTGGTGTTGCAACCTTCCAGCCTAACATTCTAGCAGCTGCACCTAAGTGAACTTCTAGTACCTGTCCTAAGTTCATACGAGAAGGAACACCTAATGGGTTTAATACAACATCAACTGGTGTACCATCTGGCATAAATGGCATATCTTCAACTGGTAATATTCTTGAAATAACACCTTTGTTACCATGACGTCCAGCCATTTTATCACCAACTGAAATTTTTCTCTTTTGAGCAATATATACTCTGATGATTTGATTTACACCAGGGCCTAATTCATCAGAATTTTCTCTAGTATAAACTTTAACATCAACGATTGTTCCAGCTTCTCCATGAGGTACTCTTAAAGAAGTATCTCTAACTTCTCTTGCTTTTTCACCAAAGATAGCTCTTAATAATCTTTCTTCAGCAGTTAATTCAGTTTCTCCCTTTGGAGTAACTTTACCAACTAATATATCTCCTGGTCTAACTTCAGCACCAACACGAATAATACCATTATCATCCAAATCTTTTAATGAATCTTCACCAACATTTGGAATATCTCTTGTTATTTCTTCTGGTCCAAGTTTTGTATCACGACATTCACAATCATAATCTTCAATGTGTATTGAAGTTAATACATCTTCTTTTACTAATCTTTCATTTAACAAGATAGCATCCTCGTAGTTATAACCTTCCCAAGTTGTGAAAGCGATAAGTAAGTTTTTACCTAAAGCCATTTCTCCTTTATAAGTAGCAGGTCCGTCAGCAATAACATCTCCTCTTTTTAGAATTTCTCCTTCTTTTACAACTGGTCTTTGGTTAATACATGTACTACCATTTGTTCTCTTGAATTTTCTTAATGTATAAGTTTTCTTTTCACCTGATTCATTCTTTACTGTAACTTGATCACCTGTAACAGTTTCAACAACACAGTTATCTTCAGCAAGTATCATAACTCCTGAATCTTTTGCTGCTTTATATTCAATACCAGTACCAACAATTGGTGAATCTGTTATCATAAGTGGTACGGCCTGACGTTGCATGTTTGCACCCATTAAAGCACGGTTTGCATCATCATGCTCTAAGAAAGGTATCATTGCTGCACCAACAGAAACTAATTGTTTTGGTGAAACATCTATATAATCAACTTGCTCTCTATCTACTTCTTTGATTTCTGCACGATCTCTTACACGAATTCTCTTATTTAATAAGCAACCATTTTCATCAACTGGTTCAGATGCTTGAGCTATAATATAATGATCTTCTTCATCAGCAGTCATATATCTAACTTCATCTGTTACTTTTGAATTTGCAGCTTTATCAACTCTTCTATATGGTGTTTCAACAAAACCATATTCATTGATAATAGCAAATGTTGAAAGTGCTGATATAAGTCCAATGTTTGGACCTTCTGGTGATTCGATAGGACATAATCTACCATAGTGAGTATAGTGAATATCACGAACTTCGAATCCAGCTCTTTCTCTTGATAAACCACCAGGACCTAATGCTGAAATTCTTCTCTTATGAGTTAATTCAGACAATGGGTTACATTGATCCATGAATTGTGATAATTGTGAACTACCAAAGAATTCACGAATAGATGATGTGATTGGTTTAGTGTTAATTAAAGTTTGTGGTGTTACAACATCTAAGTCTTGAATTGTCATTCTCTCACGAACAACTCTTTCAAGTCTTGTTAATCCTATTCTAAATTGATTTTGTAATAATTCACCAACGCAACGAATTCTTCTGTTTCCTAAATGGTCAATATCATCAGTATTTCCTAATCTTGGTTTTGCTGGATCAGAAATATATGTATTGTACTCTAAATTTAATAAGTAGTTAACAGAAGCTAAAATATCTTCAGTTGTAACATGCTTTGGTACTAATTCTTCTAATCTTTCTTCAATAGCTTTTGCTAAATTATCTTCTGAAGTTGTTTCTAGTATATTTTGTAATACTGCATAATTAACATCAACTTTGATTCCAAGGTCTTCCGCTATTTTAGGAGCAACATAGGCTTTAATATCAACAGTTCCATTTCCTATAACTTTTGCTTTTTTACCTTCAATTTTAACATATACTACATTTATACCTGCATCTTGAATTTCTTTAGCAACTTCCTCAGAAATTACATTATCTTTTTCGACAAGTACTTCACCTGTTTCTGGATTAACTATATCATCATAAGCAATATGGCTTGCTATTCTTGATGCAATACTTAATTTCTTATTATATTTATATCTACCAACTTTAGATAAATCATATCTTCTGCTGTCAAAGAATAATCCATCAAATAAATTTCTTGCGGCATCAACTGTTGGAAGTTCTCCTGGTCTTAATTTTTTGTAAATTTCAATTAAAGCCTCATCAGCTGTTTTAATTGGGTCTTTAGCTATTGTAGCTAATATTTTTTCATCTTCTCCGAAAAAATCTATAATTTTTTCATCTGTATCTAATCCAACAGCTCTTAATAATGATGTTACTGGTAATTTTCTTGTTCTATCAATTCTAACCCAAAATACATCATTGCTATCTGTTTCATATTCTAACCATGCTCCACGGATAGGCATTACAGTAGCTGTATACAATTTTTTTCCAGCTTTATCATAGCTTGAATCATAGTAGCAACCTGGTGAACGAACTAACTGGCTGACTACAACTCTCTCTGCACCATTGATAACAAAAGTACCGCTATCTGTCATTACTGGAAAATCGCCTAAATAAATTTCTTGCTCTTTGATTTCACCTGTTTCACGGTTAATCAATCTAACTTTTACATGAAGTCTTGTTGAATATGTTGCATCTCTTGATTTTGCTTCTTCAAGAGAATATTTTGTTTCTTTTTCCATATAATAGTCAAAGAATTCTAACACAAGATTTCCTGAATAGTCAATTATAGGAGAGATATCTTTTAAAACTTCTCCTAATCCTTCTTTAATGAACCAATCATAAGAATCTTTTTGAACTTTAATAAGATTAGGAATTTCTATAAAATCTCCTATCTTAGAAAAAGTTTTACGTGTACATTTCTCGTGTACTACATCTTTTACTTTTACCAAAACAAACCACCCTTTTAAAAAAATTTAGCAGGCTTTAATATATTTCATTTTAGGCAAAGTCCCTCTTGTATAAAAGGTTGTTATTAAAATTTATATCCCTGCCAAAAAATATTTTTTAATAGTTCCTCTTTTAAACAATTCCTCTTTGCTAAAATTTATATAACAATTTTCATAAGTACTCACAGAAACATAATAAAGGTAGTTTCTTCAAAAATCATTATTTGCTTTTTGTCTACCTTTATCTTCCATTTTTCCTTATATTCATATTTATGCTATACTACTATAACATATTTTTAGGTATGTAGTCAAGTAGTTTTGCCGATTTTCCTTACGGAATTTAGGTTTTTAGCATTAGCTTATACAATTTTTCACCACTTTTTTATAATATTACAATTTTATTGGTCTATTTAAAAAGTAATTTCTATTTATCAATCTTTCTATAAAGACTATTTTTTGGAACTAATTTCAAAGAAAAATCTGCATTTTTTAATCTTTTTTGGTAATTATCAAAGATTCATTTATATTTTAAACCAAAATTCAAAAAAAAGAAAAGACTGTTTAACAAAATTTTTAAATAACTTTGTCAACAGTCTGGTAAAAACCACCCGTTTTACGGGTGGTTTTTATTTTTCTATAGTCTCTTATCACTTAGCCTTTCTTCTTATAAGAAACTTATTTCAAATTTTTCTGCAACTTGTTCTCTCGTCAATCCTGTTTTCTCACTAATGTGGTCAAGAACATCATCTATCGATGAATTACATTTTTTTTTGCAAGCAGTCAGCTCCTCCAGCAAAACACTCTGTTTTCTTTTCCAGGCAGCGAACACTACCCGAGCATCTTCGTCTTTAGAATATAACCTGTCAATAATATCAAAATTTGTCGTATTTTCTACTATATATTTCCTTATATCGGCAGATTTATCTTCTGAAGCCTTAGCAAAAATGGTTTCATTACTTCTTGCATGTGATACAACGCAAAAACGAACTGCTTTTGATGAATTTTCCAACAGACTTAAAAGTTTTTCTTCGCTCATTAAATCGATATATCGATTTAATGCCTCTATTCTAATATCTTCAATGCTATCATGCTGTACTACCCAGAAAGCAAGTTCAACATCCATATGAGAGTTCTCAGTTGCTTTCAGACGTACAAATGGTTCAGGGTCTTTAATGCACCTCTTAAGCAAGTTTTTGTCAGAAGTATTTTCTGCCAAAACTGCCCGAACAGTTGCATTATCGCCACAATAAATTTTTAACTTTGTATCATCACTAGCATTCGGATGTAATGCAACATTTACACGTACTAGCTCAGAGTCGTCATTTGCCATTTCTCTTAAAGTGGGTTCCTTTACATTTGGATTAAATGAGAGCCCTACTCTAACTTGCTCATCGCTATCTACTTTTAGAGCAGTTATTAACTCAGGAATGTCAGTTTCACAAGCTATGCTTTTCCTCGTACTTGAACTAAGTTTTTCTAACTCAATACAAAAATCCATTTTATCACCTCAATAATTATCGTATTTCAGTTTAAACCAAGTTATAATTGTGTTTGCTGCAACGCACCTAACACTTAGAGATTCATCAGTCGCACTCATTATTTCAAGTATTCTCCTTGTTGTGCGCGGATCAGCGGCAACTGCTAATCTAACTTTTTCATCTTCGTCATCTGACAATTCAGCAAGTATCTCACGATTATATGTTCTTCTTGCAACTTTTTCTCTTATTTCTGGGCACACATCTTTTGCAAGTTTTACAAAGATTCTATTTGTGGAATTAGGATGATTAACTACAGCTAGACGTACTTCATCAAGTTCGGAATCAGCAAATTTTATCAAACTGCTTGCTTTTATATCGGGACGCTTTGCAACTGCTACACATACTTTTGCGCTAATGTCTTCTGCCAATTTTTTTGCCGTTATTTGATCCGTATTAAGATTTTCAGCAACAGCCACACGAACTTTTTCACAAGGATCATCTGCCAGTTTTACTAAAGTGCCCTGATCCGTATCAGAATCTTGAGCAATAACTAACCGAACCTTCTCCCAAGTATCACCTGCCAATTTTGCTTTAGTGCTCTGATCCGTATTAGGATTTTGAGCAATAGCCAGTCGTACTTTATCACAGGAATCCTCTGCAAGTTTTGCTAAAGTGCCCTGATCCATATCAGAATCTTGAGCAATAGCTAACCGAACCTGCTCCCAAGTATCACCTGCCAATTTTGCTTTAATGCTCTGATCTGTATTAGGATTCTGAGCAATAATCAGTCGAACTCTATCACAGGAATCCTCTGCAAGTTTTGCTCTCGTATCATAGCTTATATTAGGATTTTTAGCAATAACCATCCTAATTTCTTCCCAAATATCCTCTGCTAACTTTCTCAATACCACCTCACTAACCTTCAAATTTTCTGCAATATACAACCGAATTTTTTTAGGCAGATTATCAATCAGTTTTATGAGAGTTTCATCTGGCCAATCAAACTTGTCCAAAGCTGAAAATATCATGCTTTCTCTACTAGAATTTTGTACAATCCATGCTCGTATTTCTGCTGTATTATGTTGATTAATCAAGACATTTTCTCTTACATTTTCAGCTTCATCCTCAGAAAGTTTTTTTTGCAACTCTATATCTGAAGTTTTAAGTGCAACATAAGCCCGAATATTTTCATCAGCATCTTCTGAAAGTTTTTTCCATATTTTTCTATTTTTGTAACTAGTCTGATTATTTATAACACCGTACCGAATACTCTTGATTTTATCACTTGCTAGTTTTTCAAGAGTTTATTCACATGTTCTCATATTACTGGCCACACCAAGCCGAATATCTGCGTTGTCATCGCTTGCCAATTGGTCAAGAGTTGAAATACTCGCCTGTACATTACCAGCAACACCAAGTCGAACAATGATATCCTCGTCTTTCGCAAGTTCTTGCAAAATTAGTTCATTTGTATTTTTGTTTTTTGCAACGCCCTCTCTAACAAGAACTTCTTCATCCTTCGAAAGTGCCGCAAGCAAATTTTGATCATCTGTTTCCAACGCAATACTTTCTTTTGCTTCCTTCGAAAGTGCCTCTAATCTTATAACAACTTTCATTTCTGTTTACCTCCTAGTAATTACTATTTTGAGATACTACTACTTACTTGTACATTTTATTACTCCCTGTACCTAGGATAAATTACGCTATAAATTATATAACCCTTATTCCAATTTTTTCAAGGGAGTCAAAGACACAATAAAATTTTTTCATGTCTTTGACCTGATGTAACACTTATTTATATTGTACTTTAATCAAATTGAAATTACTTTTTCAATAGACCTTTACAATTTGATTAAATTTTATATACCTATTTGAGTTGCATTTTTATTATTTTATGATATTATTATTGTATAATTAGTAAGAAAGGATAGCCTACAATTATTAGGCTTGTTATTATATATAGATGGAAAATAAAATAAACAAAAAGAAAATACTAATATGTATTTCACTTATATTATCAATTATTTTAATAATTGCGATTTCTTTAATTATTAGACATTCTATTATTAGGCAAAAACAATATGGTGAAATTGTTGGAGAAAATAGAATTTTTAAAGATACTTCAAACACTATACAAATAGAAGTTTCTAAAAACTATGAACTAAAACAATATACATCATATTCAGATTATTTATTAGAACTTAGAAATGATAATAATTTAAATGTATTTGTAAAAAAATTAAATTATGATTTAAATGAAAGCTTACAAAATCTAATTAGAGCTGACAGAACTACTTATATAAAAGAATTTTCTAGCATATCTAATCTATCTGATATAAAAGACTTTGAAATAAATAATCATTCTACTTCAACATATAGTTTTCATTATTTAGATCAAAATCAAAATATTGCTTACTATTTACAAGTTGTATTTATGCAAATTGAAAATAACATATATGTTTTTGATTTTGATTTTCCTCTTACAGATTTATCTACATATAATGGTTTTATAACAGATTTATTAAATAACTTTTCTGAAATATAACAAAAATAGCTATCAGCTTAGATGATAGCTATTTTTGTTGCATTTAATCACTAATAATTATTTTTTTCTTCATTTATTTCTTGAATTTTATCTGTAATAATTATTTTTAATAGTGCTATTACAGGAACTCCTAAGAACATTCCTAAAACCCCAAAATAAGCTCCTCCAATTGTAACTCCGAATATTACAAGAATTGGACTAAGAGATAAAGAGTTACCAAGTATTCTTGGATTGATTATATTTGCATCTATCTGTTGAAGTACAATTGTTACTACTGCGGTCCACAAAGCTTGTGTAAAGCCACCTGTAAAAACAGTTATTAAAACAGCAATTCCAACACCAAATATTGCACCAAAATATGGAATTAAATTAAATAATCCAACCATAAAGCCTAACACAATTCCATATTTTACCTTCATTATGCACATTGCAATAGAAACTATAATTCCAACAATAAATGCATCTAATACCTGACTTGATACATAATTATAAAATATATTATTTGTTTTTGAATAATATTTTCTCAATTTTCCAAAGGCTTTTTTACTTAATACTGCATCGCATACATTTTTTATAAAATTTTTTATATCTCTTCTTTCAACTAGTAAATATATTGATACCACTATAGTTACAAAAGCATCAAATACGGCATTTGTAGCACCTAAAATTCCTTTTATATAAGAACTAATCATATCTGGACTTACAAATTTCTTTACAAGTCCTGCTATATCAATATTTTGTAAGCTCTGTGCTAATTCTGTTGAATTTATTTTGTTTGCCAAAGAACCTTCTGGTGCATTATTAAAGAACTCAACTGCTCTTGAATAATAACCAGGAATATTATTCGCAAGATCTGTTATACTTTTTGAAATTGCTGGTACAACAAAGTTAATTACTATAAATATAACTATAAATAATATAGTATACACTGTAAATACACTTAATCCACGTCTTTTCTTTTGCAAAAATTTAGATTTTGTATTATTAAATGTATCCTCTATTTTCTTGCATGGTATATATAGTAAATACGCAAGTATTGCGGCTAAAATAAATGGCTTTAATAATGAAATAAAACTTTGCACTGCATTTAAAATATCAGTAAAATTATCAAGCAATTTATATATACTTATTGATGCAACTGCAAAAGAAAACCAAAAAAGCCATTTTTGCCAATCTTTTTCGTTTTTCATTTATTTTACTTGTATAATTATATACAATCTCCTTTCTTATTTATTCTAAATTTCTATATCCAATTCAACAGGACAATGGTCACTTCCAAATATATCTTGATGAATTTTTGATTCTATAATATTTTCTTTAATTTTTTCCGAAACAACAAAATAGTCTATTCTCCAACCAACATTCTTTTCTCTAGCTCTTCCCATATAAGACCACCAAGAATAGCTATCAGTTTTTTCTGGATATAAGTATCTAAAACTATCAACAAAACCTACAGACAACAATTTTGAAAATTTTTCTCTTTCTTCATCTGTAAATCCTGCATTACCATGATTTGTTTTCGGATTCTTTAAATCTATCTCTTCATGAGCTACATTTAAATCACCACATAAAATTACAGGTTTAATATTATCTAACTTCTTCAAATATTCTCTAAAATTGTCTTCCCATTTCATTCTGTATTCTAATCTTGTTAATTCTCTTTGTGAGTTTGGTGTATAACAATTTACAAGATAAAATTTATCATATTCCAAAGTTATTACTCTACCCTCATTATCAAATTCATCAACACCAATACCATAATTAACTGAAATTGGTTTAACTTTTGAAAAGACAGCAGTTCCAGAATATCCTTTTTTTTCTGCACTATAAAAAAACTTTTCATATCCTGCAAACTCAACAAGTAACTGTCCCTCTTGCATTTTAGTTTCTTGTATGCAAAATATATCTGCATTTAGAGTATTAAAAATCTCTTCAAAGTTTTTATTATATACAGCTCTTAGCCCATTTACATTCCACGAAATTAACTTCAATTTGCTCTTTCCTTTCTAAAAAATATAAAAACATTATAGCAATTATTTTTATAATAATCAACATTTCAATCTATCTTAATCTATATTATTTGTTTTATGTGTTCTAATTTAAAGCTTTCTCCCATTTTATAAATTTGAATTGCATCAAATCTTATTGGATGTGCTTCTAATTTATTATTTTTAATAAAAACTGTTGCAACATTTTCAATGTGCTTAATCTTATAGAAATTTATTGCATCAAAACCATTTCCATATTTCTTTTTTGTTCTCATTTTCACTTCAATAAAAACAATTTCATTTTTCTCAATTGCAATAATATCAATTTCTCCAAAACAATTTTTATAATTTCTTTTTAAAATTCTATAATCATTATTTTCTAAATATTTGCAATCCAATTCTTCTCCATAAAAACCTTTAGCTTTATTTAATTTCTTATGGTTCATTAGTCTCTTTTCTTAATTTCCCCAATTTTACTACATAGAGTATTTACAATTTCTTTACGCTGAGTAAGTTTTATAGTACCGCAGTGATTTTTAAAATCTATATCTAAAACTTTTTTAATATATTCTTCATCTGAATCATCTATAGTTATTAGAATTGTCTCACCTTTTATAATATCAATTACATTTAAATATATATAGTCTACTTTTTTCTCATCTTTTAATTTCTTCAAAATCTGCATAATATTATTGAAATGTTTTTTTATAAATTCTTCTGCATCAACAATTTCCATCTGTCCAATTGTAAGACTTTTATCTAAAACCGAAAAACAATTACCAATCTCCATTTCTTTTTCTAAATTAGCTTCGTCTATTTTAGATTTTTCTTTAAAAATTTCTTTAATTTTTTCTTCAGAAATTTCATTACATTGACTTTTTAACCAATTTGCCATATCAATATCTTTTTGACTAGTAATACTAACTTTCAAATTTATACTGTTTGAAATGATACCATAAAACAGCAAAATAGCTGATTCCCTAGATATTGATATATTTTCTTTTTTAAATCTTTCGGCTACTAATGTAGCTGCCGCTCCTAATTTCTCTATTTGCATTTTTGCATTTACGCAATCATTTGATTCAATTATTTTAGTATGATGATCAATAACTTCTATGACATCTTCAGGTTTAATGAAATTCACTCTAGATACATTATTTAAATCAACTAAAATTGCTTTACTACCTTTTTCCCATTCTTTTACGGGATTTAATTTTATATCAAACATATCACATACAATACTAACTTCTCTTTTTACAGTTCCATAGATAAAATATTCACATTCAATATCTTTTTTATGTAATAATTCTGCATACGCATACATGCAAGAAACTCCATCTAAATCTGGATTACTATATGATGTTATAACTTTTTTCATATCTCTATCTCCTTTTCAATATTTATATCTAATCTATTATCAATATTTTTACTATATCATAATGTAAAAGAAATATCTATTACTTTTATCGTTAATAGTTAAATTCTTTTATATCCAATGCCAACTTCATTTTTTATAATACCATCACATTCTAATTTCACTAATATATTTAATATCTCATCTCTACTTTTTTTAGTTATCCACATCAATTCTTCTACCGTTTTTCCATGTTCTAAAACCATCAGTAGCTCTTCATACTTTTTATTGTCTTTAGGGATATTTTTATTGTCTTTAGGTAAAACAATATTTTTTAGTTCATAAAATTCATTTAATATATCCTCTACGCACGTAACGATTTGCGCTCCTTCTTTAATAAATTTATTAACTCCTTTTCCATTTATTAAATCTAGTCTTCCTGGAACAGCAAATACTTTTTTTCCTTGTTTTTTTGCAAAATTTACAGTTATAGAAGTACCACTTCTATATGCAGCTTCTATCACAAGGACACCTATAGATAAACCACTAATTATTCTATTTCTTTTTGCAAAATTTTTACTATCAAATTCAATATCAGGATTGCACTCACTAATAATAAGTCCATCATTCAAAAGAATATCATTCATAAGTTTTAAATTTTCAATAGGGTATATATGATTAAATCCAGTACCTAAAACAGCTATTGTAGGAGTATGAAATTTAAGAGCTTGTAAATGTGCAATACTATCAATTCCTAAAGCCATACCACTAATTATTGGTATTTTACATTTAGCTAGTCCTCCCGCAAAATATTTACAATTTTCTATACCATAATCAGATACTTTCCTACTTCCTATAACCGCTATTCCAGTACAATTTAAAAGGCTAACATTTCCCATTGCATATAACTTTTTAGGAGGATTAGATATATTTAACAAAGTTTTAGGATACTCTTCATCACCTATCTGTATTATTCTCATCTCTTTTTCCATATCAAACCTACCTTACATTTTTATAATGAATAGCTTCTAAAATATGTGTATGCTTTATATTCTCACATTCTTCTAAATCAGCTATTGTTCTTGCAATTTTAATAATTTTATAATACCCTCTAATTGTTATAATATTACTTGATAACATCTTATTTAACAATTCAACGCTTCTTTTCTCTAGCTTACAATATTTTTTTATTTCTTTTTGATTCATTTTACTATTAACATTAAATCCTTCATTTTTGTATCTCTCTGCTTGAATCTTTCTAGCTCTTATTACTCTATTTCTAATATCTACTGACTTTTCTTCTTCAGAAGATGTAAATTCTGTAATATCAATAGCATTTATATCCAATCGAATATCAATTCTATCTAAAAACGGCTCACTTAACTTATTTCTATATTTTTCAATTTCAAATTTACTACAAGTGCATTTTCTGTTTTTACTTCCTAAGAATCCGCATTTACATGGGTTCATAGCTGCAACAAGCATAAAATCACAAGGATATGTAACAGAATTATTAAATCTACTTATAACAATTCTTTTCTCTTCTAAAGGCTCTCGTAAGCTTTCTAGTATTCCATCTCTAAATTCTGTTATTTCATCTAAAAACAAAATACCTTTATGAGCCTTAGTTATTTCTCCTGGTTTAGGATATTTTCCACCACCTATTAGTGCCATTTGTGTAATAGTATGATGCGGTGCTCTAAATGGTCTTTTTATTATTAAATTATTTTTTTCAGCATCATAATAATCACTTGTATTTTCTGATATACTTTTTATCTTTAAAATTTCCAATATTTCCTCATAATCCAATCTAGGTAATATACTAATTAAATTTTTAGCTAATAATGTTTTACCACTTCCTGGAATACCAGACATAATTACATTGTGTTGTCCAGCAACAGCTATTTCTAGTCCCCTTTTAGCATCTTTTTGTCCTTTTATATTTGCAAAATCAAATTCACTAAAATCTGTTTCATTTACATTTAGTTCATCTATATTTAAAACATTATCAAATTGATTATTAAAATGTAAATTATTATTTATATAGTTTACAAGTTCTGATAAATCTGAAATTCCAATTATTTCAATTCCTTTTACTAATTTTGCTTCTTTTTCATTTTCTTTTGGTATAATAATTTTCTTAAAGTTTAATTTTTGTGCTTCTATACATATAGCCAAAGTTCCTTTCACTTTTTTAACTCTACCATCTAATGAAAGTTCTCCAATAAAAGCAACATCATTTAAATTCTTTTTAGATATGAGCCCAATTTCCATCAATATAGCTGTCGCTATTGGTAAATCTAATAAACTTCCTTCTTTTCTAATATCAGCAGGAGATAAATTTATAACATATTTTCTACTTAATAAATTAGTAATAGAATTCTTTATTGCAGTTTTAATCCTTTCTTTTGATTCTTTTACTGTTACATCTGGTAACCCCACTATTTCCCAACCGTGGAAATCCATTTGAAACATCTACCTCTGTATTTATAACAAATCCATCTAATCCATTTAAAGCAATTGTCTTTATTGTAGTCAAATAAATACCTCTTTTCTTTTTAATATTTAATTTAAAAAATGATTTTATTTTGGTGAATCCCAAAGAAAAATTGAAATAAATTTATAGCAATTAAACAACATTTAATTTTATTTGTCAATATATTCTTATAAATTGTAATTAAAAATCATATAACAAAAAACGACATTATTCTATTTCCTACAAATACATAGTTTTATATAAGACTATGTAACATGATAAAACTTAATAAAAGCTTATACAAAATTACATATCAATATAAATAAGAATTTTAACTTTTATACTCTACATACAAAAATTAGAGATTAAAAATACTTTCTTATATTTCT
>CAKPCF010000031.1 GCA_934141445.1 uncultured Clostridia bacterium
ATAAAAAATACCATCCTTTTCAGAATGATATTTGTATCATCTGTTCAATTTAGTTCGAACAGAAACGTCGTTGGTGCAGATGGCCGGAATCGAACCGGCACGGTTTATTCAACCGCAGGATTTTAAGATATACTTTTAAAATTCTTTATGTTTTTTATATATCATTAAATTTGATTTTTCAAAGCTTTCAAGTATTTTATATTTTTTGTATTCATTATATTATGATATATATTAACATATTGGATTAGCAAAAGATTAGAAAATTTATATAAAGTAATATATACTGCAAAGAACTTTATGTTCTGCAGTATATTGCTTTTATAATTTATAGCTAACATTCACAACTTTTCCTAAAATTTTTATATTCTCATCACTATAATTATATAAAATCTTTTTATATTTATTTTTATTAGCTATTAAAAAGCAACTATTTTTATTTATAGCAATAACTTTTCTACAACAAAATTCATTTTTATTTTTTATATACACAATATCTCCATCAGAATACACATCTTGTACTTTTATTCCAATAAAACTATCTTTACCAATATCAGGTTCCATACTATCATCTTGTATTGGTATACATCCATTTATAATAAAATTTGCCTCCTGTGTTTCATCTTTTATTGACATTATTGAATTCAATTGATTATAACCTAATTCAAAATCATAATTTAAAATAGACAGTAAAAATTTTTCATTATTTTCTTTACAAATTTCATCTTTCTTTTCTTCTATTTGTTCTCTAGTTATATCTTTAATTCCAAATTCAATTGTATTATCAAACAATGGTAATAATGAGCGTTTCAATTTTTCTATCTTTACTACAATTTCTTTAGGAGCTTTTTTAAACCATAAAGATGTAACTGCCAATTCAATATTACCATTGCAAACTTTTGCTATCTTTCTAATTTTATTTTCATCTGGAATAATTGTTCCTTTCAATACTTTACTTAAATATCCTTTTGAAACTTGACATTTTTCTTCTATCTCAGTTTGACTTAACTCACTATTTATAATCATTTCATTTAAAATCTCTTTTAACATACAATCCTCTTTTCTGCCTATAAAATCAATTTTTATTATAATAACACCTTTATAGTTGATTTGTAAATCATAATTGTTAGAATTTGTATTTATCCTTTCGTCTTGCTCTTATATAATGCAAATAGTTAACTAATTGATTGTACAATCTCATCTTAAAAGATTTGCGTATCGAGTAGGTGCGAAGCACCTAGCGGAGCGAAACGAGATAGCAAAAATAAACGGGCTCTCCCTACTATTAGTAGCCCTCACAGAGCCAAATCGAAAGGAGAAAACATGAACTCAATAGAAAATATTGACACATTTATATTTTTAGTAAATATCGAAAATTATATAAATAATTGTAAAAAAATTTTAGAATTTTTAAAAGAAGAAAAAGAATTAGCAAAGCTTAATTTTGAAAAAAATAAAAACAATGATTACTTAATAACCTTAAATCATTTGCAATTTGTTTTAGATAAAACTGGAACAAAAGGCTATTCATTTATTTTAAGTAACGATAATTTCAATATATGTATTGCAGAATATATTTCCAATATAAAAAATTGTAAACCAATAAAAATTAGAATCAGTTCTCAAGCCTTATGGCAATTTGGCTTAGAAAATTCGTATAATTACATAATAAAATGGATAGAAGAAACATTTGGAAAAATATCACAAGAAAGTGTTTATAGAATTGATTTAGCTTGTCATAATAATAATGATTTTATAACAAATTATGACAAATGCTATAAGGGTCTTTTCAAGAAAAAATCAATAACACTTTCTGGCAATAAAATAAATGCTATTTGTTTTGGTTCAAGAAAAAATGACTTAATTTATTGTCGTATCTATAATAAAAGCTTAGAAATAAAAGAAACAAGAAGTAAAACTTGGTTCAAAGAAATTTGGCAAAATAACAATTTAGATATAACAAATGTATGGAATTTAGAATTCGAGATAAAAAGTGAATTTTTAAGAGAAAAAAATTTAACTACTTTTCAAGAAGTTTATGACCATATTCAAACACTTTGGAAATATTGTACTACAAATTGGTTATCAAAAGTCAATTTAGATAATTCTAGAATTTCTCGTTGTAGTATTTCTAATGATTGGATAGAACTGAGAGAAAAGTTTGAAAACTTTTCAAATAGCAGTTTTGTTAATTTAGAAGATATTGAAAAAGAAAATGCTCAATCTTTATTGCCTACATTGGTTGGATATTTAACATCTTATTCATCTAATAAGAATTTAACAACATTATCTTCTACTTTAGCTGCACTAAAAATTGATAGTAATAATTATTTCAAAAGTAAAAATACAACTTTTGAACAAAGAGTACTAGATAAAATCAAATTGAAAGGAGATTATACTTTAAATGACAAAATTTCTCACAGTTAAAGATATAATGCAAATTTTGCAAATAAGTCGTTCAAAAGCCTATTCTCTTATGAATACAGCTAATTTTCCTAGTATAAAAATAGGGAAATGTTTAAGAATTTCTGAAAATGACTTTTTTAGCTGGTTGCAAAAAAATAAAAAGATGTTATAATAGCTTTACTTGAAAGCGGAAAGGAGTGATATGGCAAGAGGTCATATATGTAAAAGAGGAAAAAGTTACTCAGTTGTAATTTATCTAGGAAAAGATACTAATGGAAAAAAACATCAAAAATGGTATACTTGTAAAACAAAAAAAGAAGCAGAAAGCTTATTAGTAACAAAACTTTCTGAACTTGAAAATGGTACTTTTATATTAAACGATAATATAATATTATCCGATTTTCTCAACTACTGGTATAGTGAATATTGTTTAAAAAAACTATCCGCAACCCCCTATGAAAGTTATAAGAGAAATATTGATAATTATATAATTCCAAACCTTGGAAACATAAAAATAAAAGATTTAAAGCCTTTGCATTTACAAAATTTCTACAATACTTTATTAAAAAATTTATCAAAAACAACTGTGACATACATTCATAAAATTTTGCATAAAGCATTAAAGCATGCAGTTCAATGGGAATTAGTATTAAGAAATGTAGCAGATGTAGTTTCAACTCTTACACCAGAAAAATATGTTGCCAATGTTTTAAAAGAAGATGAAATAAGCACTTTATTAGATAGTCTAAAAAATACAGAAATATATTTAGCAGTTTTAATTGCATTAGGTACTGGACTTAGACGAGGAGAAATTTTAGCTTTAACTTGGGATTGTATAGATTTAAAAAATAAGACATTGACAGTATCAAAAACTGTTGAACCAACAAAAAATGGATTAACCGTAAAATCGCCAAAAACACATCATAGCAATAGAAAAATAAGTATTTCTGACAATATTATTATCGCACTCAACAAAGAATTAGAAAAACAAAATATACAAAAATCTTTTTTGAAAGAAAATTATATAAATAATAATTTAGTCTTTTGCCGATATAATGGTGATTATTATAGTCCAACAAAATTAAATCATACTTTTAAGAAATACATTGATAACCTTAATATTACAAAAATTAGATTTCATGATTTAAGACATACTCATGCTTCATTATTATTAAAAGATAATGTTAATTTTAAAATTATCAGTGAAAGACTTGGTCATTCAAATATAAATATAACATTAGACACTTATGCACATACTTATGAAGCAACAAATATTTCAGTTGCTCAAAATTTTAATAAGTATCTTGAATAATTAGATTAGCAACAGATTAGCAAAATACTTATTCAAAAATGCAAAAAGAAAGAGTAAGAATTGTTTAACTCTTACTCTCTCTTGGTGCAGATGGCCGGAATCGAACCGGCACGGTTTATTCAACCGCAGGATTTTAAGTCCTGTGCGTCTGCCAGTTCCGCCACATCTGCATTAACTGGCTTTTTATTTTTATGTCCTTCTCTCGCTGACAAGAATTATTATACTATCTACTAATTACTTTGTCAACACTTTTTTAAAATTTTTTTAATTTTTTATTTTTTCATATTAGTCTTACAATTTATTTTAGTTTTACAAACTAAATATTACTTTTACAATTTACCTTTTAGTTTCAAAATTAAACCGATTTTTAAAAATGCCTCTTTTAACTGATTTTTAGCCTTCTATAATTTGATATACTTCAAACAGAATTTTATATTTTTACACCAAGCATATACAAAATACAACAAAAAAGACACGATAATCGTGCTTTCATTGAATCCTATGCTCCGATGCGTGTCTTATTGTATTTATTCTTCAACTTCTGCTGAGTCAGCTTCTGGAGATTCATAAGCTTCTAATATAGCTTTTTGAATTTTTTCTCTTGTTTCAGCATTGATTGGATGAGCAATGTCTTTAAATTCTCCGTTTGGAGTTTTTCTGCTAGGCATAGCAATAAATAATCCATTTTGGCTTTCGATAACTTTGATATCGTGAACAACAAATTCCTCATCAAATGTTACAGAAGCAACAGCTTTCATTCTGTTTTCTGAATTTACTTTTCTTAAACGTACATCTGTTATTTTCATATTATTAAGCACCTCTTTCTCTGTTTTTTATACATATATTATTATTTATGTACATTTATATTATTCGCCAAAAAAATTTTTTTTCCTTCCTATTTTTACAAAAAAATAAATATTTATATAAATTCACATATTTTTACCAATTTCATATAATACTATATACATATTTCTAATTGTACATATTACTACTCTTATACTTCTAATGTTTTTCTAATATAGAATATACATCAAAAGTATGAAATTTCAATATAAGTTTTAGTATAAGTTTAGAATTTTTTGTTGAAAAACTTCCTATTTCATTATATAATGAAACAAATTTAAGGAGGCGTATATTAAATTGAATTTAGAAGTTAACGATTTAAAAAAATATAAGAAAATACATTTAATTGGAATCGGTGGAATCAGTATGAGTGCAATTGCTGAAACTCTACACAATTGGGGTTATATTGTTACAGGTTCCGATATTACTCGTAGTGAAATTACAGACAAATTGAACGAACACCATATAACTACTACAATTGGTCATGATTTAAACAATTCTAAAAATGCTGATTTAATAATATATTCAGCAGCTATAAAAGATGATGACCCTGAAATTATTATTGCAGAAGAAAAAAATATTCCTCTTGTTGGTCGTGGTGAATTTGTCGGATTACTTACAAAAATGTACAAAGAAACAATATGCATTGCTGGAACACATGGAAAAACAACTACTACTTCAATGGTTTCAGTATGCTTTTTGAATGCACAAAAAGACCCTACTATCGAAGTTGGTGCAATTTTAAAAAATATAAATGGAAATTATAAAATTGGAAAAAGCGAATATTTTATACTAGAATCTTGTGAATACAAAGGGAATTTCCTAAAATTTTTCCCTCATGCAGAAATCATTTTAAACATTGATAATGACCATTTAGATTATTATAAAACTTTTGATAACATTGTTAAGGCTTTTCAAGACTTCGCAAAAATTCTACCTTCTGATGGTGTTCTTATTACAAATGCTGATGATAAAAATTGCAATAACTTGAAAAATATTGTACATTCAAAATTTATTTCTTATGGAATAGAAAATCAAGATGCAAATTTTATTGCTAAAAACATCACTTATGATGATAACGGCTTTGCTCATTTTGATGTATACAAAGATGGAATTTTACTTTGTAAATTAGATTTATCAGTTGCTGGAAAACACAACATTTTAAATGCTTTAGCTTGCACAGCTCTTTGCAATTATTATGGAATTGACACATCAGTTATAAAATCATCTTTAAAAGAGTTTACTGGTGCTGAACGTCGTTTAGAATTTAAAGGATATATTACACCTGAAAACTCAGCAACTCCTTCTGTTTCAGTTTTTGATGATTACGGTCATCATCCTACTGAAATTGAAGCAACAGCCAATGCAATCGCAGAAAAAAAATATAATGAGTCATGGGTTATCTTTCAACCACATACTTACAGCAGAACCAAAACACATTTAGATGCATTCGCCAAAGTTTTAACAAAGTTTGACCATATTATTTTACTAGATATTTATGCTGCTCGTGAACAAAATACAGTTGGAATTTCTTCAAAAGATTTAGCACAAAAAATCCATAATTTAGGTAAAGAAGCATTGTATATGCCTGATTTCGATGAAGTTGTAAAATATATAAAATCTAATGTCAAAGATAAAGATTTAGTTTTAACTTTAGGAGCTGGAACTGTTACAAATATTGGTCCAATGCTTACAGAAAAGTAATTTTTAGTTTATATATCAAAAAACTGTTATATATTTTATGAAGTGCCCTCCCGAATGTTAGACATTTTTCGGGTTCAGTTCATTTAATATATAACAGTTTTTATTATTATTCCGATATTTATATTCAACAAATATGTTAAATAAAATATCTTAATTTATTTTGTTCATTTCTTTTATCATCATATCTGCAAAAATTGCATATCCTTTAGTTGGAGAATTTACTAAAACATTAGTTACAGCTCCAACAAATTTTCCATCTTGAATAATTGGTGCTCCTGAAAGACCTCTAATTATTCCTCCTGTCTTATCAATCAATTCCTGGTCTGTAACTTCTATCATCATGCTTTTATTATTTATATTATTTGAATTATATATTTTTTCTATTTTTATATCATATTCTTTTGTTCCTTTACCATCAACAGAACAAAGCATCTTAGCCTCTCCTACTTTAATTTCATCTCTTAAAGCAACTTGCATTTTTTTACTATAATCTAAACTTAAGTTTGACAAATTGGTTAGTTCGCCATATATTCCAAAATTCGTATTTTTATACACTTTTCCAATTGTTGGCTGATTGATTATGCTACCTCTAATTTCTCCTGGTTTTCCTTGTTCTCCTTTCTGAATTGACACAATTTTAGATGTTACAATATTTCCAGATTCAATATTTATTAAGCTATCAGTATCATTATCTGTTATTCCATGACCCAAAGCAGCAAAAGATTTACTTTCTGGTTCATAATAAGTTAAAGTTCCAACACCTGTTGCAGCATCCTTTACCCACAATCCTAGTCTATACTCCTTGCTATTTACCTGAACTGGTTTTATATTAGAAGTTGCAATACTTCCATCTTCTTTTAATAAAGTAAGATTTATACTTTCTCCTTCAGATGCATTTATTTCTTTTTGTAAACTTTCTATAGTTTGTATTTCTAAATCATTTACTTTTAAAATAGTATCTCCTTCTTGAATATCTAAATTTTCAAAAGGTTTCTCTTTGTTATGGTTCATATCTTCTATTTCTGACATTCCAACAATCAATACACCATTTGTATAAAGTTTCAAACCAATAATCTTTCCAACTGGAATTACTTCTGTATTTTCTATTACATTAACAGACACTTCTTTTACTGTTTTTCCAAGAATACTTAAATCTAATTTAGTAATATTTTCGTTTTCCAAGGCAACACTAGAAGTTTCTACTACATCAATTCCATATAAAGTTTTCAGTTTATATTGCTCGCCTTTTAATAAAGTTATCTGCTTTGGAATCAAAGTTATATTACAAACATATAAATATATAATTAACAAAAATAAAATGGTCATCACTATTTTCATTCTTTTCATAAAAATAGCTTAACCATTTTTTTTATAATTATTTATATTCTACTTATATATTATGCCTAAAAATTCTTGATTAAATGTAACAATTGAAGTTGTAAAGCCTCTCTCTAATTTTATATTTATGGTCTTTGTTTGTTCTCCCATAAACAAATCAGGATTTACATCAAGTTCTATTGTCTGATTTCTTGAATAATTACTTGTTGCTAATGTTTTTTGACCTATAAGTTTGTTATTTAAGTATACTTTAAAATTTACTGTTGTTTCTCTTACATCATTAGACTTTAAATTACTCAAAATTAGTTTTATGCCTTTTACCTCACTTATTGGTCTTTTTAACTCTTTCGTTCGTATTCCAGAATCTAAAGTAACCAATCCAAGTCCAAATGATATACCAGCATGTTTTTCAGTATCATTGCTACAGTATCCTTCAGACTTTGTTAAAGCATTAGTTTTATATATTCCCTGCCTTAACGCTCCAAGTGCTTGATAATATGCTTTTAATTTGTTAGTTGAATTTGAAATTGATGAAAAATCAATTCCTTCCACATAACTTTCTTCATCATTATTATCTCTAATATAGTTTCTATTTATTATACAATTATAACAAGAAAGATTTTTATGGTCATATTCATATTTTTTTGATTGCTTATTGTAAATTTTATCATATTTTACCTCTTTTGAAGTAAATGCAATATACTCTGTTTCATCTGTTAATTCTGGGCAATCTATTCTATGATAATATAATTTATCATCAGTAAAATTAGGGTCTGAAAAATCTTCTTGGTTAAAATCACTCTTATTAAAATAAGCTTTAGGTACATAATATATTTCATCTGGAATTACAGTAAGTTCATTGTTTGTACTTGAAACTAATGCATAGTTACTATAATTTTTACTTCCACAAGAAACACCTTGCATATATGCAACAACTGATACTTTAGTTGTAATTTTTTCCCATTCATCATCAGTCATAAGTGGAACTTCAAAAGTAAGTTTTCCATTAGCCATTGCACTATATGAAGAAAATGCCACGTTCAAATTATATTGTATAGAATTTCTTATAACCTGTGCCTTATGACTTGCAAAAACTGAATCTCCATCGATGTCTTGACCACCAGCAAATACATTTCCTTCTTTATCACTAAATTTATCAAAAACATTTTTATATAAACTTTGATCTTCTTCATCAGAAGGGTTAATATATTTTTGCAATGTTGTTGATAAAGCTTTTTCATTTTCTTTAATTGTGCTAGTATCAATGTCTTTCTCTTGAATAGTTCCTAAATTATTATACACCCATTTTGAAAATATTGTTGATCTAACATAATAAGCTACTGCTTCTGATTGCTGAATTTTATATTCCAAATCTTGAATAGTATTCAATTTATCTAATACATTATCTTTAGCAAGGTTAATTTCATCTTCTGTTGAATTTGCATCTGTTGCCTTATTTCTATATGTATTATATAAATCTTGATATTCTTCATAAGTTTTAGTTAATTTTTCTTTTTTGTCTGCAATGCTTTCTCCATCACCTGATGTCCTTAAAACTACTGTTTTTTGTTCATTATTCACATTAACATTAAGTATAATTTTAATTGGATTTTCATTTTTTAAAATATAATCTTCTGCTACATTTTCATTATAATTTAATAATTTACTTGTTACATTAGTATTTTCATTTTCAAATATTTGATAAAGTATATTTTCATTTATTAAATATCCAGTTTTGGTATAATATACATCTTTAATTGTTCCTTCTATGTTTATATAATTATCTAATGTATAATTTACTGTAATATCAATATCATCTTCTGCTCTAACATATCTTGCAGAATATGGCATATATGATTTTAAAATATTTTGCTGAACATACAAAACTTCATCACTTGATAAATCTGTTGTAAATTGATTATCTTCTGTTCCAGTTTTTGTTAAATACTGCAATTCACCAGAATCAGTATATATTGGCTGTCCAACTTTTGATGAAATTTCATCTCCAATCTGACTAGAGTCCTTTGCTATTTCCGTATTAACTCCATTTTTTAGGCTGTAATCATATCCATACTTTTTTATTATTGGCTGTTCTGTTGGTGAATAAATATAATATCCATCATATAAAGTATACAAAATTGCTGGTATATATGGTTCAATACTTGATTTACTTGCATTTGACAAACCAAAATTTGTTGCTAAAGTATTAAAAAATATATTATTTGAAGCTTCAATTATTGTTCTTAAAGAATCAGATACTGCTGACAAATCTTCATTTGCTGTATTTATTTCAAATGCTGACATTGCATCATGAGTTGCTTTTAATAATTTTGAATCATAAGATGATTGAAGTGCAATAGTATCTACCTGCATTTGTACATAATATGTTAATATTATAACCATTGGCAATATTATAATTGCAAAAACAATTCCTAAACTTTGTAATTTCATTAGTTATTCCTTTATTATAAATTTTTAAAAAGACTTAAAGTTTAAATACTTATCTAAATTATCAAAAATTAAAATAGTAAATTTAAACATTAAGTCTCCCCATTCTTTTACTTATATTTTATTTAGAACCTGTAGCTTGTACCATTCCTGAATGTTGTGCTGCAATTTGATATGTATCACTTCCAGAAATTGAATAGAAAGCACTTCTAATTGTTTGAGCCATTGTTTTATTAGTATTCTTTACACTAACTGAAATAATGTCTCCTTCTTTCATATTATAAGAACTTCCAGCTTCTAATACAGACATAATTTGTGATGTATATACTGAATAATATACATTTTCACCAATTACTGTTCCTGATGTCCATGCTGATTTTTTTCCTATATTTTCATCTAAAACTTTTACTTCAATTTCAATATCATAAGCATTACCTGTTGATTGAATAGCACTTACTAATTTAGAATAGTTGTCCATTGTTATTTTTCCAATAGACCTTGAATTATCAACAAATTCTGTAGTAGCTGTTGTTACAGAAAGTTGTGACATATCATCTCCTCTTTCAGCAACTGACATCAAAGGAAAGATAAACATTAGTATTGCTGCTAAAAAGATAGCAACAACTGTTATTAAAGTATCACTCATTTAATCCTCCTAAAAATTTAATTATTATTTTCATTATCATTTATTCTCTTTATAGAATATATAATTTCTATTTTATCTTCTGGTTGCTTACTACCTGTAATAGTTTCAATATCATCTCCTTCACCAACAGAAATAGTATCTCCACTATATGTATATTTAACAAAAGATTCTACAAGTCTATATCCTTCTACGACTCCACTTAAAAAGGTTTCCAAATTATTATTTGAATAATCAACTTTAACATTATTTATATAACCAATTTCACCTTTTATAAATAAATCCACTCTTGCTTTTGCATCTGTATTTGTATTTCCAATCCAAGGTGCTTCAAATAAATATGGATTTGTAGAATCCACTGTTGTTGACTCATTTATATTTTCATTATTATGTCCATCATTACGACCATCATTGTTTCTATCATTATATTTATTAAGTAACGCTACTCTTTCATTTCTTTCTGCTTCTGTTTCATTTCTTGATGAAGTTACTCCAACAGCTTTATTTACTTTTCCTTCAGTATTTATATCAAAAATTTGTACAAGTTTTCCATCTTTATTATAAAGTTTTACAGAAAAGTTTTCTTTATAATAACGATAAAGTGTAGGTACTATGGTATCTTTTCCAATTTCTCTATAATGTTTATTTTTTGCAGTAATATCTAAATTATCAAAAAAATTAGTTTTATCGTTCATATACACTATTGTTTTAACTGTTGTATTTGTAACATTTAAAGCATATATTGCTGTTGAAAGGGCTATTACTAGTACTAACATACCAAAAGCCATTTTCATAGCATCAAGTGCATTTTCCATAGATACCTATCCTTTCTCTTAAGTTTTATTCTTCATTTGGTGTAAAAGTAGTTTCTATATCAGAACATTTTATAATTACTCCTGATATATTACCTGTTTTCTTTGAATAAACAAAATCTACATAATAGTTTTGTTTTGGTTTAATTTGATTTTTTATTTTTGAAATTTCATCATCATTGTTATTAGCAACTGTTGAAAAAATCTCTGTAAATTCTCCATTTGCCTCTGTTTGATATTTGAAATCAATCAATTTAGAAGCATCTTTGCTATTATTTTGTATAATTCCAACAACAACATCTATCATGTTTCTAACTGTTGAACCAATATGTTTTCCGTCATAAACCAATAAACTATTATTAAATTCATTGTTCGTTCTTAAATTTTCTTTTTTAGATTTTTGAGGTGAATTTGTAAAATACAGCATTAGCAGTAAACCAATAATGGCAACTGCTAATACAATTATTATCACTTTAAAAATCTTATGTATGTCTACTTTATTTCCCATAATATTTCCAACTTTTCTAATTAGTAAGTAATAATTACTTTATTGATTATACCAGTAGAATTGTTAATTTCTGTAGTAACTTTATAATTATGTTTTAATTCAATAGAATTTCTTGCAGTTTGCATATTTGTCAAAACAGTTGAGATATCATCTGCAGCTATAGGATTTCCATTATCTTCTGTTGTTACAACAGTATAGTCATCATTACCTACTTTTAGATTTATTAGTTTTGTAGGATCTTCTTTGTTTGTACTGTTATTAGCGATAATTTGGCTAATTAAAGTTCTACAATTTGAACCCTTTTGTGTACCTTCATAGTTTGTCCAGCCTTGGTTAAAAGCTGTAACTTCTTGTGAGTTCATTTGACTTGTTGCTCCATAAATTGAGCTTGATGAACTTGTATAAATATACATACCTATAGCTATAATTAAAATTGAGATAAGTATAGCACCAGCTATAATAAGTGCCTTTGATGCATTTTCCATATAATTTTTCCTCCTTAGTTTTTTTCTTTATTTTAACACTATTTTTTTCAATAGTAACATTAAAACCTTTAGTATTGTACAGACTCAAATGTCATTGTTGCAATTCTAGATGTTTCTTGATGATAAGTAATATTTGTACATTTAAAATTTATAACTCCAAAATAATTTGTAAATGATTCCATACCAAGTTTATTTATATTTTCCATTGGGTATGTTTTACCATTTATAATCATTGTTATATAAATCTTTATACTATATTTTCCATCATCAATATATAAACCATTTTCATCTTTTGAAATTTGATATTTTTCGTTATTACTAATAGCTTTATTTATTAAAGTAGTAATATCAACACCTGGTACATCTTCCTTATTATATTCCTCATATTGCTTATTAAAATTTAGTACCTGTCTCATACTTTTTTGATAATTATTAAAATTTACAACAATTATCAAAACTACTATACAAAAAGCCAATAATAACATCATAAATGTCTTTTTCATTTTGTTATCCTTTTTTATTATATATTAAAATATATTGTTTTTCAACATTTTTTCTTATATTTTTATATCATAATTTTGGTATTTTATTTAGTTTTATAAACTTTCACTAGAAGTCACTTGTTTCAGTTATTGTAAAGTCTACTTCATTTACCTTTCCTGTTCTTGAATTATATAATACATTGCCCATAAAATAATACCTATATACATATTTATTATCAAGTAATTTTACATCACTTAATTTTTTTCCTGTACTTCTATCCCATTCAAGTTTTAGAAAATCATTTGTAGAAATTGTATTATCACCTGAAGTAGAAAGACTTACTCCATCTATCATTGTGTTTTTTGGTATTCTACTATCATTCTGTAAGGAATATCTTACATTTCCTCTTTTATCTTTTACCAAAATCTTAACAAATTCTACATTATCATATCCATTTTGTTTATTAACATCATAAGCTAAATTTATTGCAGTAACAACATCAGATGCAACTTTAAAATCTTCTCTAACATTCTCATCATTTCCAGTTACAAAAGTTTCAAATTGTGAATTAAATTTATCTATATTTTCTTGCCCTTTTTTTTGGTCGTAATTTTCTCCAACTCTTGCTGCACTTCTAAACATAAAAATCATTAAGTACAATACAAAGAGTGCAATCATAGTTGCAGCAACCATATAAAAGGCTTTTGTTGCATTTTCCATTTAGCTCTCCTTTATAAACTTATTTTATATTTTATCTTTCATTAAAAACCATCTTGTTAATTCTTCCAGTAGTTTCATCATATTCAACACTTACACAGCTAAATTTTCTTGACTTTAAATCATATAAAGATGTTCTCCATTCAGCAGAACTCCAGCCATGACTGCTATTATTATCTCTATTCCAGATTTTATCTTCAATTCTTGCTGAAGTATTTTTCTTATATTGACTAATACAGTCTACTGCACTTAATAAAGCTGAAACTTCATCAGTCATTTCTGGACTTTGAGAATTTATCAATAACTTATATGGCTCTGTTCTTCCATTCTCACTTCCAATAAACACACTTTTATAATTGCATGTTACAAGTGCTGTATTTTCATCCATCTCTTTATTTACTTTTCCAGTTCTAGCTCCTAAATATGTAACACTATCACTTTGACCAGCTACCTTTGGTATATCAAATACATCTTTAATTTTTATACCACTCGGACCATTGCCACTTCCATAAGCTGCTTCTCTATTTTCTACATCTGTTACAGTAGCAGTACTTCCAGAACCGACAACTCTCCTTACTGGTAAATAGTTTACAATTATTTGGTCTTCTAAGGTTTTTTTCAAAGTAAACTGAATATCTACTAAATATTTATTTCCATAAGCAAATGCTGTATACTTTCCTTCTGCATATTTTTCATTATTGCTTTTAGCTTTATTTAAAACAGAAATTAAATCAACTCCATACATTAGTTTCTTCTCATATGCATTATATTCTTCATTAAAAGCTGTTAATTGTTCTGTTTCTTCAGTTTTTTGTCTAGTTTCTTCCAAAGGACTTAAAGACCTGAAAAAATATAGCATCAAAGCTAAAAGCATTATTCCCATTAGAGTTCCACTTGCCATTAAAAGTGCTTTTGTTGCATTTTCCATAATCTTTAATTCCTTTCTTTTAATTTTTATTTTTTACATTTTAAATTTTTAAAATTTTGATACCGCAACTTTATCATATTAAAATTACGGCATACAAAGTTTGTTTTGAATTTTTTATAATTGTGATGACATTTCATTGAATGCTTCTGTCATACTTGTCATACCAATTACGCAAAGAGGAATAATTAAGTATACAACGAATAGACAAACCATTGGAGCAAAACCAATTGCTTTTCCTATCATTGATTTTTTAGAAATCATTCTTTCGTTTGATTCTTTTCTCTTTTCTTGATGGTATGCTCTTTCTGTATCTAACTCATCAAAAGCTTCTTTAATAGGAATCTTTTCAACAGCTGCTTGTAAACTTTCAACGATTCTTATAAATTGTTGGAATGAAACATCATTTTTTAGTTCTTCCAAAGCTTCCCATGGTCCACTCTCAAAGTTATTTACACATTTCGAAATTGGTTCTCTGAATATGTTAGAATATCTTTCTAGCCATTCCAAAATCATTTCAACATTTACTCTTTCAATCTTCATAAGCATTAAAATAATTGTTTGGAACTGCATTACTTCGTTTTCCATGTCCATTTGTCTCATCTTCTTTTGGAATATCAATAATAAAACTGGACAATAATATCCTATAAATCCAATAACAAAACTCATTAATAGCTCAAACCATTTAAAATGTTCAGATTGAATTGTTTGTAATTTTTCAAAAATTGCTTCTGCTTCGCTATCTAATTCTTTATCACTATATCCTTGATATTCTTTAGCTTTTGCAAGTTCTTTTCTTAATTTATCTTGTGTCATTGAATAATCATTTTTATATTTATCCAAGAAAATATCATGTCTTAAAGTTGTTTCCATTGCCTTCTTTTCTTGACTATCAGACATATTACCCAATAAGTTATAATCTGATGTCGGCTCTGTATATACATAATTTACAGCCATTCTATGTGCTTGCCAAAATACAAATACTGCTACTACAAATGCTAAAACTGCAAATACTAAACGATTGATATACAGCCACTCTAATTTTAACTTTGATGCAGAATCTTTTAACAATTGCACCATTTTTCTGTATTCTTTTGTACCATCTTTTGGTATAAACAAATCTACAAATTTCTTAACAGGTTTTTTCTTATAAATTTTTGCCTGCCATGGATTTTCATTAGTTTGTTCTGCTTTTATACTTCCATTATCTTTTAATTTTCTAGTTAATATATAACTTCCAAATGTTATAATTATCAACAATACTTGTATATAAAATCCTAATGTTCCATTATAAAATTGTTTTGTGAAAGAGAACTGACTTACAGCCCAACCTTTTATTGCATCTATAAACAATACTGGTAAAGCAGCAATCATTGATAAACTCTGGAATACATAATCAAGTTTATCTCTCTTTAAAATTTCAATTTGCATCTCTTGTGTAATATTATTTAAGTTTTTCAAATATAATGATGCACCATCTTTATCTTTTCTATCACCAAATTCTTTTGTTAGATAAGATACACCAGCAAATTCCTTTAAGAAACTGTTTGGTGCAATATCATAATATTTCTCTAGTTCCATTTCTGGGTCATCTGAGATTAGTATTTCGTGTATTTTTTCAGCCTGTCTTGAAACTTTTACTTCATCATTTTGGGCAACTTCATAAATTGCTTCTTCAACCATGTTATATTCATGATAAGCATGTCTTATTTCAGCAAAGAAATCAATTTGTTCTCTTAACAATTGGTTATCAATCTTATCTACAAAGCCTTCCATAATTGTTTCTATAAAAAATACTTCAAATAGAATTAAAGAAAGCATCAATAACATATTACCTTTAGTTGCTAATATAACAACTACTGTTAATGGAATTATTACACAAAATGCCTTCAATAAAATTTGTGCAGTCTGTTTTCTTGTTATATATTCATCTTCAAGATTTATGATTTCAAGTCTTCTTCTTATTTTTAAAGCATATCTTTTTAAAATCGGTAATTTTGCGCATTGAATATAAAATTTTTGATAAAAGATATCCATTGAGAAACTTGATTCTTTAGTGCCTTCTATAAGTTGTGCTGCATATTTGGTTTCTTTAGTTTGCATTTTCTTATATATAATGTAATATGCAACAGCAATTACTGCAAATACACCTAAAGTACCAAATATTAAATATTTTAACATTGCTTGATTCATTTACTCTATTTTGCACCCACCTTTCTTTTTATAAGGCTAATTCTATTTATTTTCATCATCATCTATATCAATTCCATTCAATAAAGAATTTCTACCAACTGTTCCTAAATTGTTTTTATCAATACCATCTTTTGATGTAGATGTACCTTGAGCTGGAGTTTTTCTCATACCTATATTTCTACGAATAGCTCTATGTTGTTGTGTTTGTGTATTATTTTCCTTTTGAACATTTTGTGTATTAGCTTGTTCTTTTTGAACATTAGCTACATTTGAAACCTTTTCTTCAACTTTTTCAACAACAGGTGTTGCAGAAGCTTGTACTGTTTCTTTTTTAGCTTCTTCTTCATATTGTGGCATTTTTGGAGGTTTAATTCCCCAGTTTCTTTCTAGGAAAGCATCAAATGCAACAACATCATTATCATCCATATTGTTTCTCATTTCACGAATGTTTTGGTCTGAAATTGGATTACACAAAACATAGCTATCATCAACGAATTCCAATATATTACGATATTTATATAATTCTCTATTTGTTGTTTTAGAGAAGAATATTGTAGCATTGTCAAAGAATTTATCTAATTTTCCTTCAAGAGTTTTTTCTTTGTTATGGTCAAATGTATACTCATTTTTTTCTTCAACTGGTATACATTCTGTAATTCTTTCTATGTATCTTCTACCTTTAAAGTCTTTTACTAAGTGTATATTGAAGTTCAAAACTTGAACTACCTGCTCTTCTGCTGTTTTTTCATCTTTGAATACACCAGCACGTAACATTGAGTTTCTTAACGCTGTTACTAAGTTAGGAAATGTTTTAGCGTGGTGAGTAAATAATGTAAATTTAGAAGCAACCTGTGCTGACTGAATCATCCAAGATGCTAC
>CAKPCF010000032.1 GCA_934141445.1 uncultured Clostridia bacterium
CTTTCAATCCATAAAAAACATTAGTCTAATGACTTTTGCTTTTCTTTGAAAGAAAACCATTTCAAAACTTCTCTTTTCATTTTTATGGACTTCTTTAAGTTCTGTACTTATGGAAATAAAGAAAAAGACACAAAACAGTATATTTTGCTATACTTTTGTGCCTTTTTTCATTTTAGTTTTCTTGAAAATCTTTTAAAATTTATTTTATAATTGTTGACTTCAAAACTTACTAATGATAGAATTTTTATAAATATTAAACAGCCTTTAAGTACAGAACTTAAAGGCTGTATTTTTTACTATTATTTAATAATTGTCTTTTTAAAGTTTAATTCTCCAATTTCTTCAGTTGGTATATAACCTGGTTTTGAGTTTATAACATCTGGTATTCTGTTTACAATAGTTGCACAAGTTAATTCAACAGTATTTGGCTTTTCTACTGTAATTGTAGTTGTAGGTTCTCCTTCAATTGTCCAAACATTTTTATCAAATTCATCTGGTGCATATACTTTACCTATACACTCTGTTTCTATTGTAATTCCTTCTTCTGTTTCAGTTGTAACCACAGCACTCATGCCAGTTGCATCACCTGATTTCACAGTCATATTTAAAGTACTTGAATAAATATCTCCATTATGCGTTTGTGGCACACATTTTTGAGTCTGACTTTTTACAGTAAGTCCAAGTTTTGCACACAACCATCCATTTACATTCCACATATAAGATGGCATAAACTCACCATTTTCAATTATTTTTTGACGTGCTTCTGCTGAAATTCTATCTGCTGATGCAACCTTTTCATCAAATTCAGATAATGTTAATCCTGCTCCATGTGCTTCAGCTAATGCTATGCCATATTCTTCAACATTATAACTTGAACTACCTTTAATTTTCTTGATAGTTTGAGTTGAACCTGCTATTGAACTAACTAGTTGTCCCCAATATATATCTTGATATCCACTTCCTGTAATTGTACAATTATTCTTTTTAGCTGTTTCATCTATTTTTTTAGTTAATTTTGGATGTGAATTTAACGGATAAAATGCTTCCTCACAAGTTGTTATTGCATTTATTCCTAGTTCCGCACATAACATAAGTGGTTCTTCAAGTTCTGCTATTAAACTTCTAGTAGTCACAATACAAATATCTGGCTTAGTAGTTTCAAGTAATTTTCTTGCATCTTTTGCATTTATAACAGTAACTCCCTTTTTTTCTGTTCCTAAAATATCTCCAATATCTTTTCCTATAACATCTGGATTTACATCAATTGCGCCTACAATTTCAATACCTTTTTCAAGCATATATCGCATTGTATATAATGACATTTTTCCAACACCATACTGCACAGCTTTTACTCTTTCCATAAAATCTCCCTTCATATTTAAAATTTTATACTTTAATAAAATTTCGTTTATGGTAATTATTTCCAAAACAAAATTAAATTATTCATAAGTTTCATTAAATTTTTTCATATTTTATAAGATTTGCTACTTATTTATACTCTAATATAATTTATTTTTTATTATCTGCAACTTTTGAAAATTTCTTTAATTTTTCATAAGCTAAATAATTTATAGTTCCCAATGGGAATTTTCCATTTTTATCCTTCTTACCTGCTGGAACTCCTGTTAAAATTTCAATTCCTTCATCAATTGTTCTAACAGCAAAAATATGGAATTTACCTTTTCTTACAGAATCTATTACCTCATCTGATAAATGTAAGTTTCTAACATTTTGTGCTGGAATTATAACACCAGCTTCTCCAGTTAATCCTCTCATTTTACAAATTTGATAAAATCCTTCAATTTTTTCATTAACACCACCAATTGGTTGAATCTCACCTTTTTGATTTACAGAACCAGTAACTGCAATTGATTGATTTATTGGTATTCCAGACAAACTTGAAAGAATTGCATAAGCTTCTGTACTTGATGCACTATCACCATCAACACCACCATATAATTGTTCAAAACAAATACTTGCAGTTAATGAAAGTGGCATTTCTTGTGCAAATTGTTCTCCTAAATATCCAGTTAAAATCAACACTCCTTTAGAATGTGATGAACCAGACATTTCAACTTCTCTTTCTATATTTACAATTCCATTTTGTCCCATGTATGTGTTAGCTGTAATTTTTGCTGGTTTTCCAAAAGAATAATCTCCAATTGTTATAACTGTAAGGCCATTGATTTGTCCTACTTTATATCCTTCTGTTTCGATTAGTAAAGCTTCATCTTTTATCATTTGTAAATATTTTTCATCATATTTCTTTATTCTATCAATTCTCTCATCTAAAGCTTTCTTTATATATTCTTTTGTTATTATTTTCGATTTATCTAGTTTAGCCCAAGCAGAAGCCTCACCAACAATTTCACCAATTTCACTAAATTGTGTTGATAATTTTTCTTTGTCTCCAGCAAGTTTTGAAGTAAATTCAACAACCTTAGCCATTGCTTCCTTATCTAAATCTAATAATCCTTCTTGTTCGCAAAAACTTCTAACAAATTTGCTTAATCTTTCGACATTTTCTGTTGTTTTTGGTGCATCTTCTTCAAATTCTACTTTTATTTTAAATAATTTTCTAAAATCATCATCCATTGACAATAATGTATGATAAATATTTGAATTTCCTATGATTAAAACTTTTAAATCCAACGGTATTGGTTCTGGTTTTATTCCAACTAAAGTTAAACTTGTTCTTTGGTCTACCGGATTTTCTATTGCAAGTTCTTTAATTCTTAAAGCTTTCTTTAATGCTTCATAGCACATTTGATTTGCTAATAAATCTTTAGCTTGGAAAATTATATATCCACCATTTGCTTGATGTAATAAACCTGGTTTTATCATTGTAAAGTCTGTTTTTAAACTTCCATACTGATTTTCATATTCTAAGCCACCAAATATGTTATGATATGAATAATTTGTATCCATAATAACTGGTGCACCTTCTAATTTACTGTTATCCACAAATAAATTTACTCTATAATTTAACCATGGTTCTCTTAGTTCTGGTCTTTGAGTTGGTTGAACAGGTTGTTTTGGATCTACATCAGGTGCTAAAAAGGCACTTATATTTTTTAATATATCTTTCTTTATTCCTTCTAGAAATGCATTTATTTTTTTATTTCTTTTATAATTTGCTTTCAAAGAGTTTACATGAACATTTATTGTAAGTAATGCTATATTTGATTGCCATTCTTCAATTTTCTTTTCAGACTCTTTTTCAATAGTTTTTATTGTTCCTAAAGCTTCAAAAATCTGTTCTTGAACTAAATTAGAACGCTCTTCAAATTCTTTTTTGATAGACTCATCTAGATTATCAAATTCCTCTTCTTCAAGTACTTTACCATCTAAAACTGGCATCATATAAACTCCATTTTCAGTAGATCTTACTTGAAATCCTTGAACCATTGTTCTTTTATTTAATTTGTCTAAAAGAGCTTCTCTCTTATCTTCAAATTCTTGTTTTATAATTTTCTTTTCTTTTTCAAAATCTTCATTATTGAAAGTTTTCTTTATTTCTCTGCGAACATCTTTAACAAAATTTTCCATTTGTTCCTTAAAAACAATACCATTTCCAGCAGGGAATGAAATTGCAACTGGTTCATTTGGATTTTCAAAATTATATACATAGCACCAATCATTTGGTACTTTTTCTTTTGCAGCCTTTTGTGTTAGAAACTTTTTAGTATACATTGTTTTTCCAACACCTGATGGTCCTTCTAAATATAAATTGTATCCTTTTATATCAATATCAAGACCAAATTTCAATGCTTTAATTCCTCTATCTTGTCCATAAACTAAATCTGTTGTATCTACTAATTCTCTTGTTGTTTCAAACTTAAAAAAATTTGGATTACATACATCTTTTAAGTCTTTTGGCGTTAGTTCATTATTTCTTCTCATTCGTATTCTTCCTCCGTACTATCTCTTTAATATTGTGATTTTATATCAAACAAATTATTTTTTCAATCTATTTTTTACAATTTTTAACATTTTTTTGAACATATTTTACATTTATTTTTATAAATCAAAAATGTCGCAACTAATAAATTAATTGCAACATTTTATACAACATTATTTATAAAAACTTTGTCATTATAATAGCATCATCTATGCCATTATAATATTTTTTTCTTCTTCCAACTATTTCAAAACCATTTTTTATATACAAATTTTTAGCTTCTATATTATTTTCATTTACTTCCAAACTAATTTTATCTCTGTTTTCTTTTTTTGTCATCTCTATTAGTTTATCTAAAAGTAAAGTTCCTATACCTCTTTTTCTCTCTGCTTTTTTGGTAACAATATTAGTAATTTCTGTATCATCAATTGAAATTATAATTCCAGCAAAACCAACTATATTTTCATTTTCTTTTGCTACTATGTATTTTGAATTTGGACTTTCTAATTCACTTTTCAAAATATTAGGTGTCCAAAACTCATCAAATTCTTCTTGTAAGCAATCTTTTATTTGTTCAAAATCATCTAAATTCATTTCTAAAATTTGCATACTAGTTCCTACTTTTTCAATCTTTCTGCTTGTGATTTTCTTAAATAAATTGGCAATATAGTATCAGCATTTTTTAAATCTTTATTCAAGTATTTTTTATAGCCAATTTTTCCTGTATTTACTGCGCTTTGTTCATTATTATCCGTAAACTTAATTTCATTATTTACTAATCTTTCAGAAATTAAATCTTTATGTAAAACAGCACCATCTCCAACAAATACTATCTTGCTAAACTTTTCTGCTTTTTTCAAAATTACTTCAATATCTTCAGCTATTTCCTCTTCTTTCAAATTATAATCATTATCAAAAATTCCAGCATATACTTGATTATTTCTAGCATCAATTAAAGAAATAATTGCTGTATCAGATTCTACATTTTCGACATTTCTAGCTAAGCTTTCTAATGAAGTCACACTCGCAACTGGTAAATTATAAACTTCTGCTAACGGTTTAATACTTGCAATTCCAATTCTAATTCCAGTAAAAGAACCTGGTCCAACTGATACAGATATTAAATTAAAATCACTCAATTTTAATTTATTTCTTTCTAAAACTTCTTTTAAAATAGGCATTAAATTTTCTGAATGTGTTTTTCCATTATCTAAACTTATTTCATCTATTTTATTATTATCTTCCAAAATAGCAACTGCACATATTTTAGAAGATGTATCTACTGCTAAATTTTTCATTTTTTCGCCTCGCAAATTTATTTTTCATTTGTTATTATATAGTATTTTAGCAATTTTTACAATAAAAATTTCTTCTTTATCTTATTTATAAATCTTTTGAAAATATTTTCCTTATATGGAACCAATTGCACATTGGTATTAGTAGATTCAATATTTTCTTTTTTCTCAAAAATATTATTAGGGTCATATTTTTCTAATAATTCTTTTTGGTATTTATTTTCATTATCACAAAACATACTTTTTAATTGTTTTTTCTGTTCATCACTTGACCAGTAATTATATTTAATAACTGCAATTAAGTCTTTTGTTTTAGTAGAAAAGTTTTGCTCTAATAAGCTTTTATTTGTATCAATGTCTATATTAAATTTCTCATTAGATTGATTTTTTATTAAATCTATTAGTTTTTCAGGCAACTTTTCTATATATGATTGTGGTAAATATCCTAATAAACAATTGACTTCTGTGTATGCTTTTATATATTCCATATCATTAGTCATCATTAAAATCAATTCCTTTACTTTCTTTATCGTCTTTTTTAGTTGCTAATTCTTGCTCACTTAATCTCTGAACTTGTCTTAAATTTATACTCATTTCATTAAAGCCAGACATTGTAATTTTGCTCGATAGTTGTTGTAATTCAGAATCTAAGCTATCTTCTTCAAATAATTTTTTCCTTTCCTTTATTGGGTTGTTTCTTACACTTTCACCTAACTCTATCTTTCCATTCTCAACTTCCAAATAACCATTTTTAATTGACTGTTTTGTATTTAATTCAATTACTGCTGAAATTAGTTCTGCATTTTTTGGATTATTCAATCTACTTGGTTGAAATCTTTGATAGTTAGGAGCTTCTATATCATATCTTAGAATATCTAGTTTATCAGCATCCTGTAATATTTCAGCACATCTAACTAATTCAGCCTTTCTCTGTTCACTTATATTTGGAAAAGTACTTAATACTAAATCTGTAACTTTTTGCTTTCCTTCAGACTCATGTGACTCTATCAAATAAGCAACTTCATTTTTATTCAACTCTGTATCTACATGCTGTAAATACCATTCTGCTCCAGCTTTTGCATGTGCTGCATCTCCTGCTCTTTCATGGGCTATATCGTGATAAATTGCAGCTTCACGTATCAAAGCTAAATCTTGGTATGGCACTCCATTCATCAAACCAATATAGTTTGCTAATAATAGTACATTTTTGACATGTTGTAAACCATGAACTTTTGAGGTTGAATGATTTTGAGACTGTATGTTTTCTACTTTATCAAACATAAAATCTATTTCTTTTGCATATTCAACAACTGAAGATAATGGAATTTGTCTACCTATATTACTATAAATTTTCGACTTACTTTGAACATGATTTCTCACTGGTTCTGTGCTTTCTTCAGTCTCTATTCCAATATAATCTTCTATAGATTTAGATTGCTGTGTGTCAATATGTAATTGCTCTGACTCTAATTCTGGTAAACTATCAATAAAATCTTGATGACGTTGCTTATATTCTAAAGTTTCCTTTTTATTATAGTCTGCTATTGTTTCAGCTATTCTTTCTCCACCTAATATATTTCTTATTTCATCAATAAGTTTTCTTTGTTCTGGTCCATAGCCAATATTTGAATATAGTTCAAGAGAATCATCTGTAAACAAATTTTGACTAGCATCCGCAATTATCTTTTCTTTCAAATTGATAACAGCTGGATTCTGCTCAAAGAAAAAATCAAAGAATTTTTTTCTGCTTAAAGCCTCAAGATGCTTATTCATTTGTTCATTATAATAATAACGATTTCCTTCACCTGTCCCGCCAATTCCTTTATATGCAATACCTTCTAATCCCGGTCTACCTATTTGCTCTGATATCCTCGAAAGTCCACTTATGAATTTTTGACTTATCCCTTTATTCTCTTTACCCATATCATACGCATTAGTAGTATATGGAACTATTCCCATTTTACAAAGTTGCATATCAATAGCATCTTTAGCAGTACCTCTAAATACAACAACATTTTTGTTTGCAAGTTGTGATATCATTTCTTGATTTTGCATCAAAGCTTTATATCTTTCTTCTGGAATCATATATATTGCGTTTTGAGACACTGCCAATGATTCATCTTTCACATCAAACACAATATCTCCGTGGATGTAATGAAATTAAATTTGGATTGTTTATATGATCTGCTAATGGTTCAATTATATTAAAATCAAAATTGCTCCATTCTCCATCTCCTATTGCAAATTCAGTAAGTCCATTAAGTGAAAAATGTTTTGTATCACGATAATGATATGCAACAATTTCTGGACCTAAAAATGATTCTGCCATAGAAATTCTTGTATTTTGATTTACAGGTGTATGATAACCTTTTATTGGAAAGTCATTTGTAGCTCTAATTAAAGCATAATCTTGTGCAGTTACTGATTCCACTCTTTGTGCAAACTCATTTTGCATATCTTTTTTCAAATTATAGTCAAATGTCGCTGTATTTAAAAATCTATGTGTTGGAGACATTAAAGTTGGCGGTGGAATTTTTAATGATTCTTTAGCTTCATTTGATAATTCTGATAAAACAGGTTTTCCCGCTGGATTGCTGTATTTATCTGGATTTCTTACTTCATCATTTACTCTTTTGCAATATTCTGTAAGTGTACTTATTGGATCATCATTTGGAGAATAATTTTCTGGATGATTTTTCCACATATCTATAAACATTTTTGGAAGTTTAAAATTAATTCCTTGAAATTCTTTATCACTTAAAACTTGTAAGTCCATAAGTAAAGTTCTAAATTTTTTCCCATCAATAGAACCATATCTTAATAAACGATCTGTAGGTGATAAATATCCTATCTTTTCTGCACTTAGTTCATCTGCAATTTTACTACGCCACTGGTTCAAAGAATCAATCGGTAATAATTGAGGGTCAGGATTTTCAGGATACTTTTGCCATAATTTAATAAAGCTTTCGGGCAATCTTAAATTTATAGGTTCACAATGAAAGTTATAATCCGTTCCAGTTGGCATTAAATCTGTCATCCATATACGAAATGTTTTTTTTTCAACATCTGTTAATTCATTATATTTATTTAATCTATCTAAAAACGCTGGCATAATTTCCCTTTCTATAATTACTCCTTGTCTAAATGGTGTCAAGTCTTTTATTTTATACTTTAGTATAAACAAATATTACTTTAAGACTTTTCTATTATTTCTTTATATGCTTTTAAAGACTTTTCTAAAATCTCTGTTTTTAAACTATCTTTCAATATTACTACATAAGGAATACTATTTTGATCAACTTGAAAAGCCAATCCATAATTAGAACCACCATCAGGAGCTATACCATTATAAATAAAATGTGAATATTCAATAGCAAAATTTCCATTAAGTACTATACTAACAATTGCTTTTAATCTTTCGTGTTCTACAATAGAAACTCTAACATCAGAAACATGCATTTCTTCTAAGATACCTTCTTCCATTACATTACAATTGTATGCATTTAAAACTGCATTTGTAATTTGATTTCTTAATTCAATTATAGTTGGGTGGACAACATCTTTATATTCTTCTTTTATTTTTTTTGATGGCATGGCTATAAACAAACCATCATTCCACTTAATAATTTTAATTGTACGAATTTTTATAGTGTCATTTAGTACAATATCTGCAACACCAACTAATTTTGTATTTTCATCTTGAATTCTACGTAAGTTTTCAACTTTAATTTTCATAACTTTCTCCTTTTATTATTAAATATTTTTTCCTAATTCATAAGCTTGTTGAAGACATTCCTTATTTTTGACTTCTCCTTGCTCATTTAGATCAAGACCATAAACTATACCTTTTACTTTTCTTTACTTTACTCATATATGTATTATAACATAAAAGTTTTCACAATTACTATAACTTATTTATAAAAAAATAGACTGATATATTATCAATCTATTCTTTATAATTTATTGGTTACAATTTTATTTGCTCTCTGGCTTTAATTATCCATAATAATATGATGTAGTTGCTACTCCATCTATTAAATTATCTCCCTCTAATTTTCTAACAAAAACTTTTTAACAGCACTTATATATATAACTAAATATGATATAGATATACAAAAGCCACCTAATACATCACTTGTATAATGTACACCTAAATAAATTCTACTAACTCCAATAGAACATATCAAAATACTAAATAATACAATAGAAATCCATTTTATGTATTTATTTTTTACATATTTATAAATTAAATATATTAAATAACCATAAAATGCCATACTAACCATAGAATGTCCAGATGGAAAACTATAACCGGTTTCTTCTATTATTCTATATTCTGTTGGTCTTGGTCTCTGTAAAATATTTTTCAATAATTGATTTAATACAGTAACTATTACTAAATTTGAAAATATTGATATTCCAACTTTTCTATTTTTTATTAGAATAAATAAAGAAATCGTCAATGTAATTAGAAATATTGCACCTCCTAGATTAGTAATAAATTTTGCTATTGGTGTAGCAAAATCAGATATTAAAAATGTTGATACTAATTTATATCCAATTATATCTCCATTCATTATTTCCTTGTTAAATACATCTTCTGCCAAATCTAAAAAAATTACTAAACATATAAACAGTAC
This sequence comes from uncultured Clostridia bacterium, assembly GCA_934141445.1. Taxonomy (GTDB): domain Bacteria; phylum Bacillota; class Clostridia; order TANB77; family CAG-508; genus Scatovivens. Next base: position 9,837 of record CAKPCF010000032.1, read on the forward strand.
AATCCATCTTAAATTTTTAATAATAAATTCTTTTATTTTTTCTTTCATTTTGCCCTCTTCTATCTTATTTTATATCCATAAAATATTATCATAAAGTTCAAGTATTTTTCAAGTTTACTTTCTAATTTTTAAAAGAAAAAGCCATCATACTAGATACTTCTAATACAATGACTAATTGATGGAGCAGGTAGCGGGAATCGAACCCGCATAGCCAGCTTGGAAGGCTGGAATTCTACCATTGAACTACACCTGCAATATTTAATTTTCCTATCTCACAATAAATAATTATTGGAGCAGGTAGCGGGAATCGAACCCGCATAGCCAGCTTGGAAGGCTGGAATTCTACCATTGAACTACACCTGCATTCATCAATTACTTACCCTTGACAAGTATAGATTATAAAGTATTTTTATTTCTTTGTCAAGATATTTTCTTAATAAATTTATATTTTTTTATTTAATTATATTCTATGGTTAAATTTTATACTACATATAAATATATTCAAATATGAAAAAGCTTTAATTGCTCTTTCATATTTGAAAATTGTATATAAAATTTATCAATTATTTGTTTTCTTCTGTTGCTGGTGTTTCAACAACTGGAGCTTCTTCGGCTACAACTTCAGCTTCACCTGGAACAACTTCTTCTTTAACTATAACTTCTTTAGTTTCGATTCTTGCTCCAACTTTTTCTTTAGTTTTAGCAGCTTTTCCTACTCTATCTCTTAAGTAGTATAATTTAGCTCTTCTAGCTTTACCAACTCTTACTACTTCGATTTTTTCAATCATTGGAGAATGTACTAGGAATGTTTTTTCAACACCTACACCATAAGAAATTCTTCTTACTGTGAATGTAGCGTTAACTCCTCCACCTTGTTTTTTAATTATGATTCCTTCAAATACTTGGATTCTTTCTTTGTTTCCTTCTTTAATTCTAACATGAACTCTAACTGTGTTACCAATTCTAAGTTCTGGAATCTTATTTTTCATTTGCTCATGTTCTATAGATTTTAAAATATCCATTTTCTTTCCTCCTTCTCTAAACTTTTATTTTATAAATCTCTTAAATATTTTTTGTCTTCATCAGTTAATTCTGCCTTTTCAAGCAGTTCAGGTCTCTTTCTAAAAGTTTCTTCTAGTGATTTTTTTCTTCTCCACTCATCAATATTTTTATGATTACCTGAAATTAAAACTTCTGGTACTTTCTCTCCTAAAAAAATTTCAGGACGAGTATATTGTGGATACTCCAATAAATCATTTGAAAAACTTTCTTCAGATTTTGAACCTTGCTTTAAAACACCATCTATATATCTTGAAACACTATCTATTAAAACCATTGCTGGTAATTCTCCACCTGTTAATACATAATCTCCAATAGAAATTTCTTCATCAACAACTTTATCAATTACTCTTTGATCAATGCCTTCATAATGTCCACAAATAATAACTAAATGTTCTTCTTTTGCAAGTTCTTCAACTTTTTTTTGGGTTAAAGTAGTTCCTTTAGGTGACATATAAATTGTTTTTGTCTTCTCACTCTTCACTGAATTCCAAGCATCCCATACAACATCTGGTTTCATAAGCATTCCTGCTCCTCCACCATAAGGTGTATCATCAACTTTTTTATGCTTATCTTTTGAAAAATCTCTAATATTAGTTAAATTAAGTTCTAATAATTGATTTTTTAAAGCTCTTCCAATAATACTTTGTTTCATTGGTTCAAACATTTCTGGAAAAAGAGTTAATACATCAAACTTCATTATATAAGCCCCTCTATTATTTTTACAATTATTTTGCCATTCTTTAAATCAACACTTTTGATTACATCAGATATTCCAGGTAGAAGAATTTGTTTACCGAGTTCATCTTTTACAACATAGATATCATTGCTACCTGTATTATAAATATCATCAACTTTTCCTATGCAATTTCCTTCTTCTGTAAATACATCTAATCCAATCAAATCAGCTATGTAATAAGTACCTTCTTCTAAAGGTTCTAAATTTTTTCTATCAATTAGAATATAACAATTTTTCAATTTTTCTGCTTCTTCTACTGAATCAATTCCTTTTAATTTTAAAATTACTTGATTTTTATGATAGCCAACTTTTTCAATTATAAATTCATTATTTGAATTTTTTTGTTTGATTAAAATTTTCTCTAATCTTTCAAATCTTGTAATATCATTAGTAAAAGGATTTACTTTTATTTCACCTTTTAGGCCTTTTACATTTACAATTTGTCCTAGTTCTAAATATGATTCCATATTATCACCTTAATCTACAAATTCAACTGTTATTTTTTTATGTTCTTTAACAGCAACAGCTTTCATAACTGTACGAATAGATTTAGCCATTTTACCTTGTTTTCCAATAACTTTACCCATATCGCTTTTAGCAACTTTTACTTCATAACAAATAGATTTTTCATTATTTTTTTCTGTAATTGATACATCTTCTGGAATATCAACTAGATTTTTTATTACTATTTCAAGTAATTCTTTCATAAATAACCCCTCTTTCGTTATGACTATTTTGCAGCTTTTTCGATTAAAGCTTTTACAGTATCTGTAGGTTTAGCTCCGTTTTTAATCCATGTAGCAACTTTTTCATTGTCTAATACAACTGTTGCTGGATCTGTCATAGGATTGTATGTTCCTATTTTCTCAATAATTTTTCCATCTCTTGAGCTCTTTGAATCTGCAACAACTATATGATAAAATGGAGCTTTTTTCTTTCCTACTCTTTGTAATCTTATTTTTACCATAAAATTCACCTCCTAAAAATTCTTTATATATAAAAACTTCATAATGAAATTAGTAATATAACTACTTTAAATCTTTTAATTTAGATATATCTATATCATCCAAATTATCTAAATTCATATTTTTCATCATTTTCTTCATAGCACCTTTATTAGAAGTCATTTCCTTCATCATTTTTTGTGTCATTTCAAATGATTTCATAAATTTATTTATTTGTTCAACTGTTGTTCCACTACCTTTTGCAATTCTTAAACGTCTACTTCCATTTAATATTTTAGGATTTCTACGTTCTTCTTGTGTCATTGAGCAAATAATTGCTTCAATTTTCACAAATTCTTTATCATCAATTTTTACATCTTTCAATTGATTCATACCAGGAATCAATTTTAATATTGATGAAAAAGAACCCATTTTTTTCATTTGACGTAGTTGAACTAAATAATCATCTAAATCAAAGCCTTGCTTGCGCATTTTCTTTTCAAGTTTAGCAGCTTCTTCCATATCAAATGTTTCTTCTGCTTTTTCTATAATAGAAAGTACATCACCCATTCCTAATATTCTTGATGCCATTCTTTCTGGATGAAATACTTCAATATCACTAAGTTTTTCACCTGTTGCAATAAATTTGATTGGTCTGCCTGTAACTTTTTTTACAGATAATGCTGCACCACCTCTTGTATCACCATCTAATTTTGTAAGAACTAAACCATCAATTCCTAATTCATCGTTAAATGTTTGTGCAATATTTACAGCATCTTGACCTGTCATTGAATCAACAACAAGTAGTACTTCATGTGGTTTAACATTTTTCTTTAAATCTTTTAGCTCTTGCATAAGAGCTTCATCAATTTGCAAACGACCAGCTGTATCTATGATTACAACATCATTTAGTTTTGATATTGCTTGAGATATCGCTTGTCTTGCAATAACACTTACATTTTTTTCGCTTTCATTAGCAAAAACTGGAATATCTAATTGTTTACCTACAACTTGTAATTGCTTAATTGCTGCTGGTCTATAAACATCACATGCAACAAGTAATGGTTTTTTACCTTGTTTTCTTATGATATTTGCTAACTTACCAGCAGTAGTTGTTTTACCAGAACCTTGTAACCCCACTAGCATTATAATAGTTGGTGGATTAGGAGTAAAATTTATTCTTGATTCTTCTCCACCAAGTAATTTTACTAACTCATCTTTTACAATTTTAATAACTTGTTGTCCTGGAGTTAATGATTTAAGTACATCTTGACCTAAGGCTTTCTCTTCTATAACTTTGATAAAATCTTTAACAATTTTATAGTTAACATCAGCTTCAAGTAAAGCTAATTTTACTTCACGTAAAACTTCTTTTAAATCACTTTCTGTGATTCTTGCTTTTCCTCTTAATTTTCTTGTAATATCTTGTAATCTAGAAGATAGTCCTTCAAAAGCCATTTGCAATTACCTCTCTTTTCTTAAACTAAACAATTTAATTTACTTTTTACATCTTCAAGAATTCTTGCAATTTCTTTATCTGATGTATTTTCTTTTATTTTTGTAATTTCTGATAAAATACTTGCAATTTTTTCTTCTTGCATTAGCGTTTTTTTCATAATTCCTAGCTTTTCTTCATATTCCAAAAGCTTGCTTTCTCCCTTCTTCAGATTATCTCTAACTGCTTGCCTTGTAATATTTGCATTTTCAGCTATTTCTGATAAAGATAAATCATTATTGTAGTAGTCATCTAACATCTGATATTGTTTTTCAGTTAAAAGCTTGCCATAAGTTTCTAAAAGAATACTTATTTGAACTGTTTTTTCCATTTGACCACTCCTTAAAATGTAATGCTATTATACTTTACACTATTTTTATACAAATGTCAAGTATTTTTACTTTATTTTGTTAAATTTATTCTTTATAACTTGTCCAACCTAAATTCTTCAATTTATCTGTTGAACCAGCTGTAAAGTTATTTCCAGAAAGGTTTAAAGTTCTTAACCCTGCATTATATAGTTTTGCTAATGTTTCTATATTATTATGACCTGTTATAGTAGTTGTTTGCAATAAATTGTTACTTAAATTTAACTGAGTAAATTTTATTTTACCGTTTTCAATTAGATTTTCCAATGGTAGCAAGTTTTCTATATTATTATCATTCAACTGTAATGTTGTAATATTTTTTAGATTTGCAATTGAATCAATATTGCTTATTTTATTATTGTTCAAATACATCTTCTCTATTTTAGTACACTTTTGTATAGCAGATATATCATAAATTTTACAATTATTAGCTACCAAAGTTTGCAAATTACTAAGTGTTTCTATTCCTTGTAGGCTTTCAACATCAGTAGTATTTATGTCAATGTATTGTAAATTCTGACAATTTACCAATTCTTTTAAGCTATTTAGATGAGTTGAATTAAAGGAAACATTTACTAGATTTGGACAATTTTCAATTCCAGATAAACTTTTCAAATTTGTTATATTAGTTGTTCTATATCCAAATACACCTAATTTTTTAATATTTTTTATTTTTTCACATTTTAGCCACTGTAAATTTTCCCAATTATATGCTAAATATACATATATTTCCTCTAATGAATTTTCACTTGGTAAAGTATTTAGAATGCCATTAAATTTTTCTGGTAATGCTGTTTGCATTCTTATTTTTTTAAGATTCCTACATAAAGACAAATCTGCATTATTAATCACTCCTTGACCTGGTGAAAATGTTTCTATATTAGTAGGTAATTTCCAACTACACTGATCTCCATTCCAATAAGTAACACTTGTTAATTCTGTACAATTAGATAAATCAATTATTTCTCCCCCATTTAAATAAAATTCATTATTGGCACATCCAGCTTTCCAAAATTTAAGTTTAGTCAAAACAGAAAAATCCAATCCTTTAGCTGGTAAGAATCCTCTATACTCTCTACAGAATTCACTTAAATTAGAAATTTCAAAAGATACTTCATCTTCAAAATTATCTAAAATTTTAATTATACAACTTTCAATCGAAGCTAATGAAAAATATTCACTATTATCTTTTTCATATCCTTCATTTGTAATATTAATAACTAATGTTATTAAATTAGGCTCTCGTGTATTTAAAATTGTATAATCTCTAACAGATGTATTTCTTAAATCCAACTCTTTTACTTCATTTATATACTTAAGAAAATCTAAACTACTCAAATTTGTACAGCCATTTAAGCTTATTGCTTCTAAATTAGTCAAAGTTTGTAGTATTTCTTGTATTATCGTATTACTTATATTCTTTTGACCCTTTAAATTTATTTTTTTTATTTTTGTTTTTCCCTTTAAAGCAAGCATTTCATCAGAGTCGTCTGTTAAATATTTTCCAATCTTTTCATATGAATAATCTATACTTTCAGTTGAATTTAACACATATATATAATATTTAGTTGGTAATGAATAATTTGGGCCACAATTTTGTAAAACATGTGTTGTTTCATCTGCCAAAGCATCTCTTACTTCTGTTCCTATCATATTCTCATTGCCAGATAAATACAATTTTTTTATTCCAGTACAATTTTTTAAAGCAATTATGTTTTGAAGATTAATATTGTTTGCTAAATTTAAATATCTTAATATTTTGTTATTTTCTAATGCAGTTATATCACTAATATTACAATATCCAGCTTCTATATGATCTATATTTTGTGAATCTTCAAGACCTTTCATAGAATGTAAATTTGCATTTGAAGTTAAAGAAAGTTTTAATAAACTTGAGCATTCACTTAATCCTTCTATATTTTTCAAATCGCATCTTTGTGCAAATAAATAAGTAAGACTTTTATGATTTTCTAATCCATTAAAATTCTGTAAATTATTATTCATAATATCTAATTCATATATATTTCCAAAACCAGATAGTGAATCTATACTAGAAATTTTATTATTATTTAAATATACATATTTAATACTATTTTTAATGTTATCAGAAAACATCTCTAATTTACTAATATCTGTTACTTTACTATTACTTGAATTATTCAAATTCCATTTATTATAATTAGAACCTTCATCATTTGAATAAAGCCCTTCAATTATATCTATTGTTCCACTTATTCCAAAATATTCTAAATTCTTTATCTCTGTTGCATTTACTAAACCTTCTCCTAGCTTTTCTACCTGTGCATTTGCATCTGTTTCACTCATTGTTGGTGGTAAGTACAAATACAAGTATTGCAAATTCCACGCAGTTGATAGTTTGGTATAATTATTTACTTTACAATTTTTTAAATATATTCCTGTTAATAATGTACAATTCTCTAGACCATCTAAATTATCCAATGTTAAATTTGATAAAGTTAATGTCTTTAATGTACTTATTTCTGACAAAGCTGATATTGATGTTATATTATATTTATCTCCATCTAATTCCAAGTCCTTTATCTTTGATGCATCTCCTACTGTTACTCCATCTTCTCCAACTTCTACTCCTACTGTTAATAATGCATCTGATATCGCACTTTTTATTGCATTGTCTGTATTTACTTTTACTAATGGTGTATTTGGATTTAATTCTGATGTATTCAATGTTCCAAGTACATTATCTGTTCCTTCACTACAATAATACACTCTCAAATCCTCCGTTATTCCATACACATCTTTTAATCTTATATAACTTAAATAATCTGTTGTATCTCCTCCTCTTAATTGATTTCTTATCTCTTCTGGTAATGCTTGTTTATTAAGCAAATAATACATTTTTCCATCATAAGTTATATAATTCTTTGTTCCATCTTTTAAGCAAAGATTACTTATTTTATTTACTAATAATTCTACTTTATTTGTATAATTATCTGCTTCATCATAATATTTTACATATTCTGATTGCAAATATTCTTCCAATGTTGCTATTCCCTGCATATATGTAGCATTCTTTGCCTGTGTCATTATGCCATTTTCTCCAATTGTTGCATTTAAGCTTACACCTGCTAAAATTAACATTACAATTATTGAGATTACAAGTGCTATTAGAGTGATACCGTTTGTATT
>CAKPCF010000033.1 GCA_934141445.1 uncultured Clostridia bacterium
GTCATTATGCCATTTTCTCCAATTGTTGCATTTAAGCTTACACCTGCAAGAATTAACATTACAATTATTGAAATTACTAAAGCTATTAAGGTTATACCTGCGTTTTTATACACTTTTTTCATCTTTTGCATGTTTTTTCTCCTTTTTAATTTTTTATGTAAAAATATTATATGATATTTGCAATTATTTTGCAAGCACTTTTGAGTGCATATTTATTTAGCTTTTTGTTATAAAATAATTGCAGGAGGTAACGATATGGCAAAACTACATATACCTAAAAATCATAGTGGATTAACAAAAACTATACGTATCCCAGAAGATATGGTTGCAAAAATTCAAAGTTTATCTGAACTAAAAAATCTATCATTTAATAAAACTGTTACCGCCTTATTAAAATTTAGTTTAGAGAACCTTGATGAACCAGACAAAGGCGATATGGAAAAGAATGCGAACGATCAACATCCTATATAGTACTGTTATCCATTATAATTTACTTACTTAATATAGAGAAAAATTAGCACTTATTACTTTTAATATGTGCTAATTTTCTTTTTTTATTCTATTCATGTTATATAGATAAATTATTTAACTTAATATTTTACTTCAAGCAAAAAAATAGTGAATTAAAAAACTTTTCTAATTCACTATTTTCTATAAAATCTCTATAAATTTCTTAAACAATCTATTGATATTTTCTTATTATCTTATTTATAAATTGTAAATCTTAAATACTTATTATTTTAGTATAAAGGATTTCCATAGTATGCATCTAATAATAATTGCTTAATTTCTGATACTAAAGGAACTCTTGGGTTAACAGTTGTACATTGATCAGAAAATGCTTTATCTGCTAAACTATCAACTTTAGCTAAAAATTCTGCTTCATCAATTCCACATTCTCTAATTGATTGTGGTTCTCCCACTCTCATGCTTAAATCTTTTATAGCTAATACTAAAGATTTAACACCTTCTTCTGTTGTAGAAGCATTTAATCCGAATCTTTTTGCTACATGAGCTAATTTTTCATTTGCAATATAATGATCATATTTTGGCCAAGAAACAAATTTTGTTGGCATTTCACCATTATATTTCATAACATAAGGTAACATTATTGAATTTGCTCTACCATGTGGAATATGGAATTCAGCACCTAATTTATGTGCTATAGAGTGGTTTACACCTAAAAATGCATTTGTAAATGCCATACCTGCTATACAACTTGCATTATGCATCTTTTCTCTTGCTACTTTACAATTTTCACCTTTGTATGATTCCTCTAAATAATTAAATACAAGTTCCATTGCTTTTTCTGCCAATCCATCTGTATAATCAGACGCCATAACAGAAATATATGCTTCTAAAGCATGTGTTAAAACATCCATACCAGTATCTGCTACTAATTTTGATGGTAATGTCATAACTAAATCTGGATCTACTATTGCAACATCTGGTGTCAATTCATAATCTGCCAAAGGATATTTCATATTTCTCTTTTTATCTGTAATAACTGCAAATGATGTTACTTCTGAACCAGTTCCCGAAGTAGTAGGAATTGCAACCATTTTGCATTTTTCTCCAAGTTTAGGGAATTTATAGGTTCTCTTTCTTATATCCATAAACTTAAGTTTTAAGCCTTCTGGATCTGCTTCTGGGTGTTCATAAAATAACCACATTCCTTTTGCTGCGTCAATTGCACTACCACCACCAAGAGCAATAATTGCATCTGGTTCGAAGTTTTTCATTGCTTCAACACCTTTATTTATTGTATCAAAAGATGGATCTGGTTCTACCTCTGAAAAGATTTCTGAATGTGTATAAATTTCTCTTTTTCTTAAATGATATAAAATCTTATCTACATAACCAAATTTTACCATTGATTGATCTGTAACGATAAATACTCTAGAAATATCTGGCATTTTTTCAAGATAACTAATTGATCCTGCCTCAAAATAAATCTTTTCTGGAACTTTAAACCATTGCATATTAACCCTCCTTTTAGCAACTCTTTTTAAATTTATTAAGTTTACTGATGATACATTTGCTGTTGTTGAATTTCCACCAAAAGTACCACATCCAAGAGTTAATGATGGCATATTTGTATTATAAATATCTCCTATAGCACCATGTGTTGATGGAGAATTAACAATAATTCTTCCTGTTTTTACAGTTTTAGAAAATTCTAATATAGTTTGTTTATCTTCAGAGTGAATAACTGCTGAATGTCCCATTCCTGCATATCTAATCAACTTATCTGCTAATGCAATTCCTTCATCTTTTCCATCTACAACATAGTATGCAAGTACTGGACTTAATTTTTCTTTTGAAAATGGATGTTCATCTCCTACACCATTTTCCCAAGCTACAATTACCTTTGTATCTTCTGGCACTGAAAAACCAGACCATTCAGCAATTGTTTTTGGACTTTGTCCTGCAATCTCACCTCTTAACTTGTTACCTTTTTCAGGATCAAACATTCTATTTTGTAATTTCCATCTTTCATCATCATTAACAAAATAGCATTTTGCTTCTTTCATCAATCTTTCAAATTCTGGAGCTATTTCTCTATCAACTATAACAGCTTGTTCTGATGCACAAATCATTCCATTATCAAATGATTTTGACATTACTAAATCTGTTACAGATGTTTTTAAATTAGCTGTTTTATCTATATAGCAAGGTACATTTCCTGGTCCTACACCTAAAGCTGGTTTTCCAGATGAATATGCTGCCTTTACCATTCCAGAACCACCTGTTGCCAAAATTAAATCAACACCTGGATGGTCCATAAGTAAACTTGTTGCAGTAACAGATGGTTTTTCTATCCATAAAATACAATCTTCTGGTGCACCTTCTGAAACTGCTGCTTCTCTCAATATTTCAGCTGTTCTTGAACTTGATTTTTGTGCTGATGGATGGAAACCAAACACTATTACATTTCTAGTTTTAGCTGAAATAATTGATTTAAACATTACTGTTGATGTTGGATTTGTAACAGGAGTTACACCAGCAATTACTCCAACAGGCTCTGCTATTAAAGAATATCCTTCTTCTTCATTTTTAGAAACTACTCCAACTGTTTTATCGTGTTTTATACTATGATATACATATTCTGATGCAAACATGTTCTTTGTAATTTTATCTTCATAAATTCCTCTGCCTGTTTCTTCAACAGCCATTTTTGCAAGTTCCATATGATGGTCTAGAGCAGCCATTGACATTTTTTTAACAATTCTATCAACTTGCTCTTGGTCTAATTTTTTGTACTCTTCTGAAGCTTTTTTTGCTCTTTCAATTAAGCTATTGATCATATCTTCAATTTCTTTTTTCTCATTCTCTTGTATCTCTGCCATTTTTATCCTCCTCGTATATATTCCTTAGTGTATAGTATATACATAATTCAAATTTAATTCAACAATTTGTAAAATTATTTTTTTAAGAGCAATTTTTATTCAATAAATTATTCATGTACAAAATAAGAACTTTCCTTTAAAAATAAAATATTACTTAAACTTTGAATTGCGAAAATTAAAGCTTCATATTTTCCTAGCACGCAAAAAAAGAGGCCTCCTAAAAAGCCTCTAATATACATACTAACACTATCTATATAAATAATTTTGTGGGTTTACTGGTGTATTATTGATTCTTATTTCCAAATGTAAATGTGGTCCTGTTGAATTTCCTGTTGAACCAACAGCTCCAATTATATCTGATGAATCAACTTCATCACCAACTGAAACATATAATTCATTACAATGTCCATAATAAGATTGAACTCCATTTCCGTGGTCAATTATAATTAACTTACCATAAGAACCTTTCCAATCTGCATATACAACTGTACCTGATGCAATAGGTGAAAAACCGGTTCCAAGTGCTGTTGCAATATCTAGACCTGTATGTGCACTACTTCTAACACTACTTACACTACCAAATCTGGAGCTAATCATTCCACTAACTGGTTGTGATAAAGTTAAACCATCTAAACTACCTGTTGAAGCAAGAGTGGCTGTACTTTGCATTGCAGCAAATTGTTTTGCTCTTAATGCTTCCGTAGCTTTTCTTTCTTCCTCTTCAGCAATTCTTCTTTGTTCTTCTTCGTAAGCCTGTGTTTTTTCTGCTTTTATTTCATTTAAAGTTGCTAAAGCTTCATCTGAATTAGCTATTTTCAATTCTGTTGTATAAACAGTATTGATTCCTAAATCTAATTCAACACCTTCTTTAACATCTTCTTTGACTTGTTGTACTACTGTATTTGCTTCATCTTCTGAACCAACTTCTGTTTTTTGTTCTCCATCTACTGTAATTGCAAAGGTTTTATAAGTAATAATTGAATTTTTTTCGACAGCTAATAGTACTTCTTTTTCTTTATTTTCTTCCCCTCTATTTACTAGCTTTAATTCATAAGTTGGTAATACTTTTGCATCAATAAATGCAATATTACCTGTTGTGTCATTTATATAATTATCAATTTTCTTTTCTAATTTATTTTTGTCTAAAATATATCCTAGAGTCTCACCTGCTATTGTGACTTTATATGCAGGTTTATATTTAATGAATACTGCTGTTAAGATTATTGTAGTTCCTACTAGAACTATCTTTAGGGCCTTGAAAGTTTCTTTTGTGTAATATTTAACCCATTTTCCTAAAATAAATATTCACTCTCCTTTTCTTACTATTTTTTTGCGTCACATAAATAATATTATACACTTAATTTTCAATTGTTGCAAGTCTTAATTTTTCGTTTATAAATAGTATAAGGAGATTATTCCAAATTATTCGTATCCATTCTTTCCATTTTTTAGCATTACTTTCGCATAGTCTTATTTTCTCATTTTTTCTCATTTTTTCTACTTAATTGATTTAGTCACAATAAGATATTACACATTTTCCATTACTATTTGCAACATGAAATTCAATTTTTTCAAAAAAAGATGATAATTTGTACAATTATCATCTTAATAAAACTTTACTTTTTGCTATTTTAACGGCCACCACCGCCGCCTCCGCCGGCACCTCCGCCACCGAAGCTACCACCACCAGAAGAGAATCCTCCTCCGCCTCCAGAGCCAGATGAGTTTATTGAACTTGCAACAATACTTCTAGATATAGGAGCTTCTATTGCAGAAGAAATATTAACATTAGACATAACATACATTACATGCATTCTGTCATTAAAATAATCATTATTAGCCATTTCTGGATATCTTACTTTCAATTGTTTAATTACTTTATCTGCAATTCCAAAAGCTGTAGCATAAACTAAATATTTTTCCCAAAGCACTAATTCAGGAACTTCTCTTTCATTTAGCATAGAAAAGTCTTCCATATATTTTTTCAAACCTTTCCATTCTTCTCTTCTATCAGTACCTTCTTGAGTTAACCCTCTATTTTTGTTAGCTAAAATAATATATAAAACAGCCAATATTCCTGCTAAAATTCCTAATCCTGCAAGTAGTAACCAGTCTACAAAAGCAACAAGAAATGTAGAAGCAAAAAACATACCAAATACTATTGCAATTGCCTTTACTATATATAAACCAGACTTATTGGCAGCTGCTCTATCGTACATACCACTATCTTCATTTTCATCTTTTGCATACATATTTATTTTCATTATGAAATCATTTATGATTGAAGGATGGCTATTAGAATATTTTTCAAATACTTTCATATTGAATTTATCACTTGAACCAGCCACTCTTTTCAAGTAATTCAATACTTCTATTTCATCTCTTTTCAATTCAGCTACTTCATTTTTCAAAATAATATTCACGTCTTTTTTATTATTTGGATTGGTTTCAAATTCTATAAATCCTTTTAATGCTAAATCCATCATTGTAGCTGAAACTACCTGTGCTGTTGGAAAACTTCTATTAAAATAATATAAAAATGCAGCTTCACCTGGTGTTGATTTTTCATCTGGAATATCCCTAAAATAATCTAACTTTTGACTTGGAACTATTTTGGCTGTATTTTGTATTTTACGAATATTTACCGCATTTAAAACAACACATGCAACTGTAAGAATTGCATATATTCCATAAAACATTCTTTTTTGTTGTGCTTCTTCCTCTCTTGCCTTTTCTCTTTCTAAATTAGCTTTATTTGCCCAAGTTGTTTCTTCTGAAATTATATTTTCAAGTTTATTACTATTGATTTCATTTGTAGAAAGTGGAAAAATGTTATTTGGAGTAGCAATTCTAACTTCCAAATAATCACTAGTTCTTAAATTTGTCACTTCAAATTTTACTGTATCAAGTGATGGCTTCGTTATATTTCCATTTAATGGTCCATGTGCCCATATTCTTAAATCTTCTATATTGTCAACTTGTTTAGGTAATTTAATTGTCCCACTAACAGTATCTGCTGGAATTGAAAAATTATATCCAACAAATTGCCAATATAATTCTGAACAATCATTATATTTTTTTATAATATCTTTTACCGTATAACTTATTTCAAAATTTCTTGTTTCTGTACTTGTTGCTGAAACTCCCCATGCAATTTCAAATAATCCGTCACTATTTTTTAATGCATAGAAACAATCTTTTGTAACATGATACATTAAACTATCTATTTGTTGAAATTCTTTTCTAGCACCATTTGTTGTTTCTAAAATTGAAACATTGGTAAATAGTTCTGTATCATATTTAAATGTTTTAAATAAAGTATTAGTGTCACTTAATTTAACTCTCCAATTTTCAGTCACATTCATATCGCCATTTTCTGTCAGCTCCACTGAAAAATCTAAAGATTTTAATTCTTGTTCACCGGCAAAACTATTTGGTACAAACAGTAATATCCAAAAAGCAACCAGAACTAAAATAAAAACAACCGATTTTATTTTCTTCATAAGTAATCTCCCCTTTTTATTTTTACTGCAATTCACAGTATATATAAATTTATAATATATTGTACTTTGCACATAAAATGCACAAAGTCAATATATTATAAACCAAACATTATAACCTTTATTGTCTTTTAGCTTCTTCTAACTTCATTGAAAGTAATTTACTAATTCCTTTTTCTTCCATTGTAATACCATAAACTGTATCTGCTGCTTCCATTGTTCCTTTTCTATGTGTAATTACTAAAAATTGTGTAGTTGAAACAAATTTCTTTAAATATTCAGCAAATCTATATACATTTACATCATCAAGAGCTGCTTCAATTTCATCTAATACACAGAATGGTGCTGGATTTATTTTTAGAATTGCAAATAATAATGCTATTGCTGTAAAAGCTTTTTCTCCGCCTGATAAAAGCATCATATTTTGAAGTTTTTTTCCTGGTGGTTGAACAGCTATATCAATGCCACACTCTAGAATATTATTTTCATCTGCTAGAATTAGTTCGGCTTTTCCTCCTCCAAATAATTCTTTAAATACTTCGCCAAAGTTTTTATTTATTACTTTAAATTGAGTAGCAAATTGTTCCTTCATTGTATTAGTCATTTCGTTAATAACTTTCTTTAACTTGTTGCTAGCTTCTTCTAAATCTAATCTTTGTTCACTCATGAAGTCATATCTTTCTTTTAGCTCTTTGTATTCATTGATAGAATCAATATTTACACTCCCTAAATCTTTTATTTGTGAACGTAAGTCATTTACTTTTCTTTGTACTTCTGTTGGATTATCAACTTTCTTAATATCTCCTGTATTATTTGGAGTAAGTTCATATTCTTCCCACATTTTATTAACAACTTGATTTAATTCTAATTCTATTTTTGAATTTTTTACATCTATCTTTGAGATTTGATTTTTAATATCCTCGATTTTTGTAAGTTGCTCTTCAATTTCTTTTTCTAAAGAAACCATTTTCTCATTTTTAGCTGTTCTTTCTTTCTTCAAACTTTCAACTTCTTCTGAACTACTCGAAACTTCTTTTTCTAATTCTGAAATTTGAGCATTTACACTAATTATTTTTTCCTCTAGTTCTTTATTTAATTGAATAATCTCATTTTTCAACTTTTTCTTATTTTCAATGCTTGTATTATTATTTGTAATATCATTATTTATTCTTTCAACCATTTCATCTATTGATGTTTCACTTTCATCAAATGAAGAAACAGAAATTTTCAAATTTGTAATATCAAAATTCAAGTCATCTATGTATTTTTGATTATCTTTATTTGTATTAGTAAATTCTTCAATTATAATATTTAAGCTAGAATTTTCAGCTTCGATTTTTTCCATTTCTTCTTGTGTTGTTTTTTGTTTTTGAGCACAATCTTCTTTTTCTTTTTCTAATTCAGCTAAATCTTCTTTTAATTTTTCCAGTTTTGCTTCTTGCTTTAATATCTCAAGCTTAATATTTTCTTGTTTTTGATTTTCAGTAGCATATATAATTTCAATTTCTTGTAATTTTTTTTGCTCTGATTCAAATTTCTCTAATACTTCACTTATTTCTAATTTATAATCTTCTTCTTCTTTTTGTATTTCTTCTATATTAGTTTTAATATCTTTTAATTCTTTTTCTAAAGCTTTTATTTCCTTTCCTCTTCCAAGTAAACTTACTGTTTTCTTTTGAACAGAACCACCTGAAATGGCTCCTGAAGGGTTAATAACATCTCCCTCTAAAGTTACAATTTTAAAGCTATAATTATTTTTCTTGGCTAAAGAAACTGCACTATCAATATTCTCTACAATTACAGTTCTACCTAGTAAATTTTGTAATATTCCATCATATTTATTATTTACTTCAACTAAATCAGATGCAATTCCAATTACTCCATTTACACCATTTTTGTCAAGTTTTGAAATTTTAGTTCCTTTTACAGATGTTATTGGCAAGAACGATGCTCTACCAAGCTTATTTTCTCTTAAATAATTTACTAATTTTTTAGCTTCTTCTTCAGTATCTGTAACTATGTTTTGTATACTTGCACCTAAAGCCATCTCTATTGCAGTTTCATATTTAGAATCAACTGAAATTAAATTTGCTAAAACTCCATTTACACCTTTTTTTAGATTTGGATTTTTTTCAATACCTTCTAAAAGTAATTTTACACTTCTTGTATAACCTTCTTTTTCTCTTTCAGTTTCTACTAAGAACTTATATCTTGATTCTTTCATTCTATATTCATTTTGTAAATTATTTATTCTTGTTTCAAAAGAATTGATTTTTTCTGTAGACTCAATCTTTTTGCTATTCATTTCTTCTATGCTTTTTACTACTTCATTTCTATTTTTTTGTATTTCATAAAAAGTTTTTGCTATTTCTTCTTTTTGAGTACGTACTTTATCTAGTTCAGAAATTGTGTCTTGTTTCTCTGATTTTAAAGTTTTTTCTCTTTTTTCAATATTGTCAAAATTTGCTTTTTCTGTATTTATAATTCCTATTAAATCATATTTTTTGTCAATATTACTTTCTACAATATGTTTTTTTCCTTCTATCTCTAAAGCTTTTTCTGATAATGTTTTTGAGTATTTTTCTAGTTCTGCTTCCTTTTCTTTTAACTCTTTATCAAACTTTTCTTTATTATTTAATAGGTTTTCTTTTTTATCAATTTTTGATTGTTTTTCTTCTTCTAAATCTTTATTTTTTTGAATTAGTTCTTCTATTTCTTTATCATATCTAACATCATTTTCTTTGTTATTTGATATTCTTTCATTTGCAATTCCGATTTCACTATTAAGTTGTTCTTTTCTCTTTTCGCTCTCAAATCCTAAATTTTGAGCTTTTTCAATTTGCTCTAATAGTTCATCAATTTTTCTTTTTATTTCTTCTTTTTCTAATTGCAAATTATTATTTTTTTCTTCTTCTTTTACTTTTTGTGTTTCAAAAATATCTAAATTTTCTTTTAATTCTGCTATTTTATTTTTATAATCTTCTATATTGTATAAAAATAATCCAACTTCTATTCCTTTTAACTCTTCTCTTAAGTCTAAAAATTTTCTAGCTTTTTCTGATTGAGTTTTTAATGGGCCAATACTAGATTCAATTTCTGACACAATATCATTTATTCTTAAAAGATTAACTTTAGTTTGTTCCAGTTTTTTTTCTGATTCTTCTTTTCTAGTTCTATATTTTACAATACCAGCAGCTTCTTCGAAAATCTTTCTTCTATCTTCTGACTTATTGCTAAGTATTTCATCTATTTTTCCCTGTCCAATTATTGAATATCCATCTTTTCCAATACCTGTATCCATAAATAACTCTAATATATCTTTTAATCTACAAGGTGTTTTATTGATAAAATATCCAGATTCACCACTTCTATATATTTTTCTAGTAACTGTTACTTCTGTATATTCAATAGGCAATTTTCCATCTGTGTTATCTATAACTAATGAGCCTTCTGCAAAACCTAATGATTTTCTATTTTGAGTCCCAGCAAAAATAATGTCTTCAGATTTTGCACCTCTTAAAGACTTTATACTTTGCTCTCCTAATATCCAACGTATACAATCTGATATATTACTCTTTCCAGAGCCATTTGGACCTATTACTGTTGTAATTCCTGGCATAAATTCAAGTACAGTTTTATCTGCAAATGATTTAAATCCATACATTTCTAATCGTTTTAAATACATTTTATTTCCTCCAAAATACTGTTAGTATCATATATTATTTTTCTAAATTATTCAATAAAATTCGAGGATTTTTTTGGAATTTTGTTAATAGTTATTGACCATTTTTCAGTTAAGATATAAAATTAAAATATATAATCAAACCAAGGAGAAAATTATGAAGGAAGAATTTGATTTTTTTAGTAAAACTTCTTTGAAATCATATAATTTAGATGATAGAATTCGTTATCAATTAAAGATGTTAGATAGCTTAGATGCTTTTACAAGACGTCATTCTGAAAACGTCGCAAGTATTACTTGCCGTTTATGTGAATATTTAAAACTAAGCCAAGGTTTTACAATTTATTGTACAACTTGTGCTTATTTGCACGATATTGGAAAAATGTTTATTCCACCATCAATTTTGCAAAAACCATCTCGTTTAACAGACGAAGAATATGAAGTAATGAAAACTCATACAACAATTGGTTATAAAATGTGTATGAATGATCCTAAGCTTAGACCTTATGCTGCTGGGCCTTTATATCATCATGAAGCTTTAAATGGAACTGGTTATCCTAATGGATTAACAGCTAGCCAAATTCCTTATGAAGCACAAATCATTAGAGTTGCTGACGAATATGAAGCAATAAGTGCAAAAAGACAGTATAAAACTCATATAGGCATAATTGAAACATTAAATATTTTAATAGACGATACAAAACCAAATCCTATTAAAAATATTACTGATGGTCTAAAATTTATTGCTACTGATGCTCGTTTAGGAAAAATAGACAGAAAAATTGTAAAAGCACTTTTCAAAGTTTGTATAGATGATACAGAATATGAAATTGCTTCTCGTTCAGATTATTTAGATTATTTAAAAGATGAAATCAAACGTTTAGAAGAAGCAAATAGATACTATCAAAAAATGATTGTTGCACCTAATGATACTAAAAAGGAATATTTTAAACAAGGTGTTGAAATGTTTTTAAAGAGAGATGAAACTGTTGATAGAGTTCCTATAATTCTTGAAGAATTAAAACAATCTTATACAGTTCGTAAAGCTCATATAGATAAGCTTTATAATGAAGTTAAACAAATTAAAAAATTAGTAGTTTAAAAAAAGTGAAGAGTATTAAAGCTCTTCACTTTTTTAGTAACAATTCACATATAATTTCTTATATGTGAACTCTATAATTATTAAAGCAGATACACAACTACTTTATTATTTCTAATATTGTCTTCCCCACACTATCATTGTTGTAGCTTTTTTTCCACAAACTGGGCACACATCTGCGATATGTTCTTGTTCAAATGGTATACATCTTGAATGTGCTCCTGTAACTTCTTTTACTTTATCTTCACAAGCAACATCTCCACACCACATTGTCTTTACATATCCTTGATTTTCATTTAGATTTTTCAATATTTCATCTAGTGTATAAGCTACTGTTGTTTTTTCTTTTCTTCTCTCTAAACAAGTATTATACATATTTTTTTGAATATCTTCTAATAATTCATTCAATCTATTTTCCAAATTTGAAAGTTCTACTGTTTCTTTTTCTAAAGTATCTCTTCTAACTAAAACAGCAACACCATTTTCTATATCTCTTGGTCCTATTTCAATTCTTACTGGTACACCTCTCATTTCCCAGTCATTAAATTTGAATCCAGGTGTGTAATTATCTCTTAAATCTAATTCCATTCTGAATTTCTTCTTTAATGAATCAAAAAGTTCTTGTGCTTTTTCTTTTACACCTGCTTTTTGCATTGCAACTGGTACAATTACACATTGAATTGGTGCAACTTTTGGTGGTAATTTTAATCCTCTATTATCTCCATGTGCCATTATAATTGCACCTAATAATCTTGTACTAGTTCCCCAAGATGTTTGATATGCGTATTCTTCTTTTCCTTCTCTATTTTGGAATTTAACATCAAATGGTTTTGTAAAGTTTTGTCCAAAATAATGTGATGTTCCTGATTGTAATGCTCTTCCATCATGCATCAAACATTCTACTGTGTATGTTGCCTCTGCACCAGCAAATTGCTCTTTAAAAGTTTTTCTGCCTTTTAATACTGGAATTGCAAGTAAATTTTCTATTGTTTCTGCATATACATCTAACATTTTTAAAGTTAATTCTTTAGCTTCTTCAGCTGTTTCATGAATTGTATGTCCTTCTTGCCATAAAAATTCTCTTGAACGTAAAAATGGTCTTGTTTCTTTTTCCCATCTTAGTACATTGCACCATTGATTATATACCATTGGTAAATCTCTCCAAGATGTTAACCATTTTGAATATAAATTTGAAAACATTGTTTCAGATGTTGGTCTTATACAATATTTTTCATCTAATTTTTGTCCTCCAGCTTCTGTAACCCAAGCAACTTCTGGGGCAAATCCTTCGACATGATCTTTCTCCTTTTGAAGTAAACTTTCAGGAATTAAAACTGGAAAATATACATTTTTTACTCCATTTTCTTTGAATTTTTCATCCATGTATTTTTGAATATTTTCCCAAATTGCATATCCATAAGGACGAATTGCAATACATCCCTTTGTATCTGTATAGTCAGCAAGTTCAGCCTTTTTTACAACATCTGTATACCATTGTGCAAAATCTTCTTCTATATTAGTAATTTCTTTTACAAATTCTTCTTTTCCCATATTCTTATTTGTATGAAAAATCATACGCTCCTTCTTTTATTTATTATCTTCTTCAGATTTTTTGTCCAACTCTTTGATAGTTTCATCTGTAAGATTTTGGTCCAAATCTACATTAGTGATTTCTTCTTCAATCTTATCAGTTGAAACATCACTTTCTTTTTCTTCTTTTGAACCTTCTACAACACTACTATCCTCCCTTGCGGGCATAGGAGCCTCTAATACTTCTTCAATTACAATTTGTTCATTTTCATCTAATTTATATCTTGGAAGCTCTGGCAATTCATCTAAACTTGAAATACCAAACATTTTCATAAATTGATTTGTAACCTTGTACATAGTTGGTCTACCTGGTGCATCAAGTCTTCCAGCTTCTTCAATTAGTCCAAACTCTAATAGTTTATAAATAGTTCCATCTGAACCAACACCACGAATTGCTTCTATTTGTGCTCTTGTTATTTTAGGATTATAAGCAATAATAGATAAAGTTTCTAATGCAGCATTTGAAATTGTAGGTTTAGTTCTATTATCAAATAATGGATATATGTAATCATACAATTCTTTTTTTGTACATAATTGATAGCTATCATTTACTTTAATAAGCTCAATTCCGCTATCCTCTGATTCATATTTTAGTTTCATATTTTGCATTATTTTTTCAATATCTTCTGAACCTAATTCTAAAATATTCATTATATCTTTAATGCTTACTTCTTTACCACTTGAAAAAAGCATTGCTTCTATTATAGCTTGTTCTTTTTTTAGCTCCATAGCTTCCTCCTAAATTTATACTATATATTATTACACGACTTTTAAAAAGTGTCAAGAATGAAAATTGACACTTTGTGATTAACTTGTGATAATGTCACCCCATAAGATATCAAAATTATTTTATAGAAATGTCACCCTTATGATGATAAA
>CAKPCF010000034.1 GCA_934141445.1 uncultured Clostridia bacterium
TTTATCATCATAAGGGTGACATTTCTATAAAATAATTTTGATATCTTATGGGGTGACATTATCACAAGTTAATCACAGTTTCTAATGCAAAAGCTTGACATGAAATAAAATTCACACTATAATATATTTTAGTTTTTGTTCGCAATACACATATGTTTAACATCAGAAGGAGGATAAGGCATGTATCCATCATCATATGGCGAAGTTGATAGACGTGAAAAAGAGTACATTAGAGAATTACAGGCAGAAGTCAAAGGCTTGCGAGCTGAGCTTGCAAGTAAACCCATGGATAACTACCGTTATGACCATTGCTTTGGCGAAGATGGAGGCGTTCCAACTTTGTATGTCCCTGGCACAGCTCGATGGTTTGTAAAAGAAACGAAATGACATAGTGGTATTGTAGGATGTATCCTACAAATTGAAGCGTAGATATAACCTCTGGGATGTATCTACGCTTTTTAATATTGCAAAATCTCGGTCTGACAAACAGAAATTGTATATAAGGCTAAAGCGGACTGTGCGAGCTTGCAAGACAAATAGTTTCCACATACAATTTATAAATATATAACAAAACTGCTTGAAATATAGCAGTTTTTCTTATATAATTAAAAAATCGATAAATGAAATTATTGCGTAGAAAGGTACAATATATAATGTTACAAATAAAAAATATTCATAAAGAATATAAAACAGGAAGTTTAGTTCAAAAAGCACTTGATAATGTAAGTTTAAATCTTCGAGATAACGAATTTGTTGCTATTCTTGGACCAAGTGGTTCAGGAAAAACAACACTTTTGAATATTATTGGAGGTTTAGATCGTTATGATGAAGGAGATTTAATTATAAACGGAATCTCAACTAAGAAATATAAAGACAAAGACTGGGATTCTTATCGTAATCACACAATAGGTTTTGTATTTCAAAGTTATAATTTAATTCCACATCAAACACTTTTATCAAATGTAGAATTGGCATTAACAATTTCAGGAATACCTAAAAACAAGCGTAAACAAAGAGCTTTAGAAGCTTTGGAAAAAGTTGGACTTGGAAATCAAGCTCATAAAAAGCCAAATCAACTTTCTGGTGGACAAATGCAAAGAGTTGCCATAGCTAGAGCTTTAGTTAATAATCCAGACATTTTGCTTGCTGATGAACCAACAGGTGCTTTGGATAGTGAAACAAGTGTGCAAGTTATGGATTTATTAAAAGAAGTGGCAAAAGACCGCCTGGTTGTTATGGTTACACATAATCCAGAACTTGCCGAAAAATATGCAACAAGAATTGTAAATTTAAAAGATGGTGTTATTCTTTCTGATACTAATCCTTATGTTATAGATAAAAATGAAAAAGTAGAACATAAAAACATGGGGAAAACTTCAATGTCATTTTTTACATCCTTATCATTAAGTTTTAATAATTTAAAAACGAAAAAGGGGAGAACAGCATTAGTTTCATTTGCTGGAAGTATTGGAATTATTGGTATTGCACTTATATTGTCATTATCTACTGGAGTTAATAATTATATTAAATCAATAGAGGAAGAAACTTTATCAGAATATCCAATACAAATTCAAAGTACAGGAATGGATATAAGTTCAATGCTTGTAGTTGACACTAATTCAAATGAAACAAATCAAACTGATAACATAAGTGTTACTAATAGAATAACTAATATGTTTTCAAAAATGGGCTCTAATGACTTAACTTCTTTGAAGAAATATTTAGAAAGCTCAGAAAGTAATATTAACGAATATGCAAAAGCAATCGAATATTCGTATAATGTCACTCCACTAATTTATAATAGTGATATTGATAATCCTAGACAAATAAATCCAGATAAGTCTTTTTCAAGCTTAGGAATAAGTTCTGGGAATACAACCAATAGTCTAATGTCTAGTATGATGAATACTAATATATTTTATCAAATGCCAAATGATACAAGTTTATTTGAAGAACAATACGATGTAAAAGCTGGAAGATTTCCAACCAAATACAATGAGTGTGTTGTAGTTTTAAGTTCAGATGGAAAAATAAGTGATTTTGCATTATATGCATTAGGATTAAGAGATTACAGCGAATTTGACAATATGATAAATCAATTTTCAACAGGTAAAAATGTCGATACTCCAGAATATTCAGAAAGCTATTCTTATGATGATATTTTAAAAGTAGGTTTTAAACTAGTAAATATTAGTGATTGCTATGAATATGATGAAGAATATAAAATTTGGCGTGATAAAACTGAAAATACAGAATATATGAAAAATATTGTAACAAATGGAGAAGATTTAAAAATCGTTGGTATTATACAACCAAAAGAAAATGCAACAGCTCCAATGTTACAACAAGGAATAGGCTATACAGCTGATTTAACAAATTATGTTATAGATCAAGCTACAAACAGTCAAATTGTAAAAGAACAATTAGCAGATTCAGAAATCAATGTATTCACAGGAAAAAGATTTGATGATAATGAAAATGATTCTGCTCTTGATATGAATTCTTTAGTAGAAATTGATTCTAATGCTATAAAATCAGCATTTAAAATAGATGAATCTAAAATAAAAGTAGATTTCAGTAATATGAACAATTTGATAAATCAAAACAATTTACCAGAATTTGATATAAATGAAATTATGAATCAAGTAGAAATTTCTTTTTCAAATGATGAAATAAATGGACTAATAAATGAAATTTTGCAAGGATATAATGATTATCTTAATAAATATCATCCTGATGCAAATTTAGATAATATTAGTGCAAAACTACTAGAATATATCAATTCAAAAGAAGTTGAAGAAATAATAAGAAAAGAAATAGAAAGTGCGATTAAAGAAAACGGAAAAGTAGTTATTACTGAAGAACAAATGAAAAACATAATGACAAAAGTATTAAATGGTTTTGAAGAATATGCAAAGCAAAACAATATTCCTAATGCTGAAAAATTAGAGGAATATTTAGAAGAATATATGCAATCAGAAGAACTAAAAAATATTATAACTACTAAATTAACTAAAATAATACAAGAGCAAAATTTAGAAAAACAAATTTCTGATATTATGAATAATTATATGCAGTCTGCCATGGCACAAATAAGCAAAAGCTTAGAAACTGAAATATCTAAAAGTATAGCAAGTTTAAGCAAATCTATGGCAAATGCAATTAGAATTGATGAACAAACATTTGCAAGTGCTTTTAAAATCAAAATGAATGAAGAAGAATTAACAGAATTATTATCAGCTATTATGTCAAAAGAAAAAAATACTTATGGAAGTAATTTAACAAAACTTAATTATGCAAAAATTGAAGAACCTTCAGGCATTTCAATATATCCAAAAGATTTTGAAGGAAATGAAGCTATCACAAAATTATTAAGTGATTATAATAGTAAGATGAAAGAAAATAATGAAGAAGACAAAGTTATTTCATACACAGATATGGTAGGCACTCTAATGAGTTCTGTAACAATAATTGTAAATGTAGTAAGTTATACACTTATAGCATTTATATCTATATCTTTGGTGGTTTCTTCAATAATGATTGGCGTTATCACTTATATTAGTGTATTAGAGCGAAAGAAAGAAATTGGTATATTAAGAGCAATGGGAGCTTCTAAGCATAATGTCGCTCAAGTATTTAATGCAGAAACTTTTATTATTGGACTATTGGCTGGAATGATTGGAATAGGAATTACACTTTTATTACTAATTCCTACAAACAAGATTATAGTATCATTGTCTGATGGTGCAAATGTTAGAGCAACTTTACCAGTAACTGGTGGAATTATTTTAATTATATTAAGTGTTGTGCTAACTTTAATCGGAGGAATTATCCCATCAAGAAAAGCTGCTAAAGAAGACCCAGTATTAGCATTAAGATCAGAATAAAAGTGATAGTTAGTAGCAAGTAATTAGCTTGCTACTATTTGTATTATAAAAAATAATGGAGAAACTTATATGAAAAAAATTTATATTGAAATTACAAATAATTGCAATTTACAGTGTAATTTTTGCAAAAATACTGATAGAGCTAAGCAATATATGACTACTAATCAATTTGAAGAAATAATAAAGAAAGTAAAAGATTATACGCAAATAGTATGCTTACATGTAAAAGGAGAACCTTTACTTCATCCAGAATTAGATAATTTATTAGCAATATTAGAAAAATACGATATGAAAGCTAATATCACAACAAATGGAATTATGCTAAATAAATTAACTGATATTTTAGTAAATCCAAAATCAGTAAGGCAAATAAATATATCATTGCATTGTTGTATTGAAAATCCAGCAATTGATGTTTCAAAATATATGGAAAATATTTTGAATGCTGTATCAAAATTAGAACATTCAAATATTATTATTTCATTAAGATTATGGAATTTAAAAACAATAAAAGAAAATACGAAAAATTTTGAAATAATAAAAGCAATTGAAGAAAAATACAAGATTACAAATTTATCTGAAAGTTTAATGAATAATCAATGGCTAAAATTGAAAGAAAATTTATATATAAATCAAGATATTGAATTTGTATGGCCAAATTTAAATAATGAAATAATAAATCAAAATGGTAGATGCTTGGCAATTAAAGAACAATTGGCAATATTAGTAAATGGTAACGTAGTTCCTTGCTGCATTGATTCAGAAGGCAATATTGTTCTTGGAAATATTTATAATCAAACAATTTCAGAAATATTAAAAAGTAATAAAGTACAAAAAATGCTACTTGGATTTCAAAATAATGAATTATGTGAAGAATTATGCAAAAGATGTGGCTTCTTGAAAAGATTAGAAAATAAGAGACAAATTTGACTTTTATATACAAAAAGTAGTATAATAAAAGATGTACGAACATTCATTTAGTGGAGTTTTATCATCCACGCAAACCAAAGGAGCAAAAAATGGATACTGCAATGAATGAGTTGGCTGTCGGAACCCGTTATCTATTAAGAGTAACAGATTTGCCAGGTTTCAAGCCTTGCGTTGTCACAGATGTGAGATGCAAAAACGGTATGGTCTATTTGAACCAAGTCGGCGAAAGGCACTCGATTACGCCTGAAAGATTTGTAGCTCTTCCTAAGTCAAAAGAGTTGATTTTTACAGCAACATGCCATTTGTACTTGGAAGAGTACACCGGAGAACTTAAATCCGAGCCTTACTCTACTAGCATACAGTAAACTCAATTTTAGCATCTAGCTTGCCCTAGCCCGGCCATTGGTAAGAAGGCTCTTACCGCTTTCTGATGGACGGGCACTATTTATTTTGAAAAAATTATTATAAACTATTGCTTTTTGACTATATTTAATGTAAAATATAGCGAAACGAGGGAGTAATTAGCATATTAAAATATGTGATAAAGTCAACATACTGATATAAAATATCTGGCTTTATTTTAAATAATGAGACTTGTTTGCAACAAAACTTGCAGACATAGTCTTTTTTTGTGCTCTAAATCTTGTAATTTATATAGGAGGAAATTATGATATTATCTATTTGTTTAATTATAGCTGGTTTTGCACTTTTAATATTAGGTGCAGATTGGTTAGTTGATGGTTCAAGTGGAATTGCCAAAAAATTTCATATTCCAGAAATCATTATAGGTTTAACTATAGTTTCAATTGGAACTTCTATGCCAGAACTATTTGTAAGTATAACATCAGCAATTGATGGATATTCTGATATGGCTATTGGAAATGTAATAGGCAGTAATTTAAGTAATTTATTGCTTATTTTAGGAATTTCTTCAATAATAAAGCCCGTATTTTTTCAATCAGAAACAAAAAGATATGAAATACCAATGTGTTTGTTTTTCACAATTATTTTAATGATTTTTTGCAATACAGCAAACGCAATTTCTAGAATCGAAGCTGTTATATTGCTAATTTTATTTTGTTTATTTATTGGATATACAATATATATGGCAAAAAAAGAAAGTCAAAAGGAAGTCTTGGATATTTCAGTACATACATCAGAAACTAAAACAATCAAAAATATTATTTTAGTTATATTGGGAATTATTGCACTTAAAGTTGGTGGAGATTTAACAGTTAATAATGCTGTAGTTGTTGCCAAGCAGTTTAATTTAAGCGAAAAAATCATAAGTTTAACAATCCTTGCTATTGGTACAAGTTTACCAGAACTAGTAACAAGTGTAACAGCTGCAATAAAAGGAAATAGTGATATAGCTATTGGAAATATTATTGGATCAAACATATTTAATATGTTGCTAATTATTGGTGTATCATCTTTAATAAAGCCAATAGTATTTAATGTAAGCTATAATTTTGATTTAACAATATTGCTAATATCAACAATTGCACTTGCTATTTTTCCAATTATACCACCTAAAAATGAAATGAGTAGAATGAATGGAATAATATATTTTATTGCATATTTAGCTTATTTGATAATATTATTTTAAATATAGGAGATAATCAAAATGGGAACTGTTGAATTATTATTATTAAGTATTGGTCTTGCAATGGATGCTTTTGCAGTATCTATATGTAAGGGAATTTCAATGAAAAAAATGGATTGGAAAAAAGCTTGTATTATTGGTTTATGGTTTGGCGGATTTCAAGCTTTAATGCCCACAATCGGATATTTTCTAGGCACTACATTTGAAAATTTTGTTACAAGTATTGACCATTGGATTGCTTTTATTTTACTTTCTATTATTGGTGGCAATATGATAAAAGAAGTTTTTAGTAATGAAGAAGAAAAAAGTGATGATGATGTAAGTTTTAAAACAATGCTTGTTTTAGCAGTAGCAACTAGTATAGATGCTTTAGCAGTTGGAATTACTTTTGCATTTTTCAAAGTAAATTTAGTTTTAGCTATTTCTTTAATAGGTATAATATCTTTTATATTACCAGTATTAGGAACTAAAATTGGTAATAAATTTGGCAATAAGTATGAGAAAAAAGCCGAATTAGTTGGTGGTACAATATTAGTACTATTAGGAATTAAAATTCTTATAGAACATCTATTTTTCTAATATTTAAGCAGATAATTTGTTGTAAAGTAAACTCGTGGTTAAAAATTTTGTTTCACTTTATTGCTAATTATCTGCTTTTATGATATAAAAATTATAATGAATAATATATTAGTAAACAAAAGATAATTATAGGAGGAATTTTATTATATGGAATCTGAACAAAAGAAAATTGAGAATTTAGAAGGATTCAAGGATATGCGCATTGTAGATAATTTTTATCAAACATCTAGCTTCTTTCCAATGCCAACAATTGAAATATCTACAATAGATGAAAAATGTTTTACAAATATTGGCTCATATTCTTTATGTTTTCCTTATTATATTGCAGGTAAAGGATATTATGCAATGATATTAGAATGTAGAAATAGTTCAAATACTTGCAAAAACTTATTAAAAACTGGAAAATGTGCTTTGAATTTTTTACCAGATGATAAAAGATATTTTAAAGAAACTGTAAGATTAGGCTTCCCTGGAGAAACTCCTGAAGAAAAGATGAAAGATTGTATATATACTTTAGTTGATGGAAAAAGAGCAAGAGAAAATCCAAATGAACAATATCCTAAAGTTGTAAAAGAAGCTTACCAAGTTTTTGAATGTACATGGGTAAAAGAATTAGATGGTGCTGAAAATGATACAATACAAGAAGAATATAATGGTCCATATCATAATTTCAATGGAATTACATCAAAATTTGGTGCACATTTTATTTTACGAATTGATAATATCTTAATGAAAGAAAAATACTATAATACTATTATAAATGGAGTTACTCCTTATGGCTACCCTAAAGTACCAGTTGATTATGGATATAGAGACTCTAAAAACTTTTGGTATACTAAATTTAAGAGGCCAATATCTGTACCAATTCCTAATGGAAAAGGTGTTGACTTAGATTCTGTTAAATATGCTGCTGGAAGAATAGATCCAGATGTAAAATTTACAGAAGATGCTTGTAAAATGTTAATAAAAGTTCCGAGACCATTTTTGAATACAGTTTTAAAAGGTTGCGTTAAATGGGCTAAAGAAAATAATGTAAATCTTATTACACCAAAAGAGATGCAAATAATAAATGATAAAAGAGCAAAAGAAAAAAATAAATAATATAAATGAAGCTTCAGAATCAAATTTAAGGGAGTTTTATAAAAAAGTAATATAGTTTGTTGATTGAAAGTTTAATTTTAAGTGGTAATTATACAAAATTGCCACTTTTTACATAATAATATATCAAACAATTGTTTACAATATATTATAAAAATGATATACTATGATTATAATTTTTTAAGGAGATATTACATGCAAGAACAAAACATATATATTGCTATAGATTTAAAAAGCTTCTATGCTTCAGTAGAATGTGTTGAACGAAACTTAAATCCATTAACAACAAATTTAGTAGTTGCAGATACTAGTAGAACTGAAAAGACAATTTGCCTTGCAGTAAGTCCTTCTTTAAAAGAATATGGTATTCCAGGCAGACTTCGTCTTTTTGAGGTAATTCAAAAAGTTAGAGAAATAAATACAAATAGAAAACATCAATTATTAGGCCATATATTTAAAGGAAAATCAATTGATAAAATAGAATTAAAACAACATCCAGAATATGAATTAGATTATATTGCTGCACCACCTCAAATGAACAAATATATGCAATATAGTACTAAAATAT
This sequence comes from uncultured Clostridia bacterium, assembly GCA_934141445.1. Taxonomy (GTDB): domain Bacteria; phylum Bacillota; class Clostridia; order TANB77; family CAG-508; genus Scatovivens. The sequence continues at coordinate 8,669 of CAKPCF010000034.1, forward strand.
ATAATATATATTTGAAGTATTTCTCACCAGATGATATATATGTATATTCAATAGATGAAGTATTTATAGATGTTACACATTATTTAAAAGCATACCAAATGAAAGCAAGCTCATTAGCTACTAAAATTATGCATGAGGTATATGAAGAAACTGGTATTACCTCTACCTGTGGTGTTGGAACTAATTTGTATCTTGCAAAAGTAGCATTAGATATTGAAGCTAAACATGCTATACCAAATAAATATGGTGTTAGAATAGCCTGTTTAGATGAAAATATGTATAAAAGGCAATTATGGTCACATACACCATTAACAGATTTTTGGAGAGTTGGTAAAGGTATTTCAAAAAAATTAGAACAAAATAATATGTTTACTATGGGAGATATTGCAAGATGCTCTATTCACAACGAGGATAAACTTTTTAAGCTTTTTGGAATAAATGCTGAATTATTGATAGACCATGCTTGGGGAATCGAAACTTGTACAATGCAAAGCATAAAGAACTATACTCCAGCAACTAATAGTATAAGTTCTGGTCAAGTACTCCATTGCCCTTATGATTATACTAAAACGAAGTTAATTGTAAAAGAAATGGCAGAACTTCTATCTTTAGATTTAGTAGATAAACATTTAGTTACTAATCAATTAGTTCTTGATATTGGATATGATATAGATAATTTAAAAGATAAATCAAGAAACTATACTGGCGAAATAACAGTTGATAGATATGGAAGAAATGTGCCTAAACATGCCCATGGTACGCAAAATTTAGAACACTATACTTCTTCTAGTAAAATAATAACAGAACAAATAATAGAACTATATGATAGAGTTATAAATAAGAACCTTCTTTCTCGAAGAATCATTATCACAGCTAATAATGTTATCAATGAAGACATTACTCAAAAAGATAATTCAAACGAACAAATTGATTTATTTACTGATTATAAGATTAAGGAACAAAATCATAAGAAAGAGTTAAAAGAACATGAACTACAAAAATCAATAATAGATATAAAGAAGAAATACGGTAAAAATGCAATTCTTAAAGGAATGAACCTCGTAGATGGAGGAACTACAAAAGAGAGAAATGAGCAAGTAGGAGGGCATAAAGAATAATGGGAGCTTATGATGATATTATAAATTTATCAAGGCCAAAATCAAATCACCCAAAAATGAGTATAGAACAAAGGTCAGCACAATTCGCCCCTTTTGCGGCATTAACAAGTTTTGGAGATAAAGTAAAAGAAACAGCAAGATTAACTGATAGAAAAATTGAACTAGATGAAGAAATGAAAAATATATTAGATATGAAAATACAAGATATAAAAAATAATCTTTCTAATAATAAAAATAATTTTACAACACAAATAACATATTTTATTTCTGATGACAAAAAAGAGGGGGGAAAATATGTAACAATTACAGATACTATTTACAAAATAGATGAATACAAACATCAGTTTATTATGAAAAATGGCTTGAAAATAGATATTTCAGAGATTTTAGACATAAATGTTAAATTGCAAAATTAACATTTGTTATATTTTAAACACACGAGAATCGATTTTAAGGCATTTTTATCATTTGTTAATATGGTTTTACCTACAAATACGGATTTTTTATTAAAATAAATGCAGATTATTGAATTTTTATTACTTTATTATTTTTAATTATTCTTGGTTGGATTTTTTTATTTCCGACTACCACATGGACATGGAACATTTCTTCCAACTTTTAGCAATTATTTATGAGAAACACAAAGTTTATATTTTAATAATAAATTATAAATCTTAAAAATAAAAAGAGCTAAAAATTGAATTTAAAATAAATTAACAGTAAATAGCAAGGAGTATCAAGATAGGAGAGAAGGAGAGAGGCATAGAAGATAAATGTCAGAATTTTATAAAATACAAAATTTATAAAAATATAAAAAATAGGAAAGAAATGCCTAATTTAGAAAAATATTAAAATTTATATAAAATGGAAAAATCATAGAATTACAAAAGTGAAAATAAAATGTAATATTAAAGCATTAGGAAATAGTAAATAAAAAAAGTATTGAATAAAAATATTTTTAAATATATAATAGAAGCATAAAAAGAGATTTTATATTTTTAAAACAAAAGAGTGGGAGAAGAGTCAAAATTGATGTCTAAAATGTGTAATTGAACATTGCACAAAATCAAAGTTTTGTGCAAAAAGGAGTAGGAACAAAATATAAAACCATACATATATGGTCCTACCCGCAAAATCTTGCAATTCCTTGCTATTACTAGTATTTAAGCTATTTATTCTAACAACAAACTATATTACTTTCTTATAAAACTCTCTTAAATTTGATTCTGAAGCCTCATTATTTTTAATTATTCTTGGTTGGATTTTTTTTCATTATTGTAACCACATATTTTAAAAAATTTATATAACTTTAGATTATTTTTATCAAAATTTCACAAATCCCCATATTTCAATATTTTGCTCAATTATTCAAACAACAAGTTATATGCCTAAAAAATAAAAACGCCTTAAAATCGATTCTCGTGCGTCGCTTTTTTAGCCTTTTTCGAGCTTTTTTAATAAATGCCTAAAAATCAGCATTTCTACTAAAATTATACAATAAACACTAAATTTATAAATTGACATATCTAATCATAAACATATAACTTGTTTAATTAAATATAAAAATGTCTTAAAATCGATTTTAGCACTTTATAATTATAAAATTATATTATGGATTTGTAATCTAAAATTATATAATATTTATAAAAAAATTTATTAAATTATTTTATAAAATTATAATGTAAAATTATTTACAAACATTATTAACAAATGTTCGTAAATAAAAAATTATATAAAAAATTTAACTTTACACAAAATTTTAAATTTTAAAATTTCTGAATATTTATTAATATTTTTTTTACTTTAAATTATTTTAAGTTTAGTTTTATACTTTTAAGAAATTTTTATTTTATATTTTATATAGAATAAATTTTTTATGTATTTATTTTTCTGTTTTAAAATTTCTTTTAATATTTTAAATTTCTTTTTTATACTTTTATACATTTCTAAAAATAGCCTATTCCCCTATTCCCTATTTATTTCTTTGTATACATGAAAAAATACTATATAGCTTTTAAGTTATTCTTTTGCTGTGTTTGAACAAAATTATTACTTAATAGCTTGCCCAAACTACTTAAATTATCAATATTATTGGCTTTTGTATCAACTTGTTCAGCTTGTGATGCTAAAACTTGTTCATAAGTATACTTTAACATTGATATTTTCTCTTGTTTTGCTCATATCTGCTACAAATAAATATGAATATTTTTCTTTTGTTTGTTTTGAATATTCATCGAAATGTAAATTATATAGTCTTCCCTTATTGCTTAAATTTCTTAAAAGCATTCCAAATTTATCTTCGCTTTGACTATCAATTTCTAAATCATTAAAGTGTGGATTCATAAGAATATCATTTATAAGTTCAAAATCAGATATACATACCTCTTTAAACTTTTTTAAACCAATTATTTCTATTATTTGTTACTATACAATCATAAATATAAATCCAGGTAAAAGTATTCCAATAAAAGTAATTGATAACCATTTTCCAAC
>CAKPCF010000035.1 GCA_934141445.1 uncultured Clostridia bacterium
GGTTAATTAGAGTTGTTTTTCCAGCTCCTAAATAACCTGTAAGTAATGTGATTGGAACAATTTTATTCATTATTTTCTCCTCCTATAATAAACTTATTTAACTTCTTGTTTTAAAAATCTTTCTTTTATCTTATTTATAAAATAATATACATAGTCTTCTTTTAATAAAATTAGTGCACCCATATAAATAATTACACCTATTACAACTTGTAATATAATTGAAGCAATACCACTAGCTACAATAAATTGACTCAAAGTACAAGCTATAAACATAATTACACTTGCGATTAAATATTTGTAAGTATATTTTAAAACTTCCATAAAACTAATATCATTTCTTATTGCATAGAATTGCATTCCATCCACTATAACTTGTGAAAGAACTGTTGCAATTGACGCTCCAATAGATGCAAATTTAGAAATTAGTATATAATTTAATACAAAATTAAATACTGTTCCTACAACAATTGAAATTGTATATTCCTTTTGTCTTTTAGTTGGTAGTAAATATTGTGTGCCTATTACATTTGCGACTCCCATCAATAAAATTATTGGTGATATTATTTTTATTAAAATAACTACTTTATCATATCCAAGTCCGAAAAAGATTGGAACAAAAGCTTTGGCTATACTAGATATACCAAACATCATTGGAAAACTTAAGAAAAATACAAAATGAAATGAATTTTTCATATATGCTTTTACTTTTTCTTTATCTCCACTTGCAAAAGTACTTGCCATTCTTGGAATCATAACAGTTCCTAATGATGTAACAATTGTAAGTAATAATCTCGTGACCTTTTGAGCCTGTTCATAATATCCTGTTTCTGCTTTATCTGATATTATTTTTCCTATCATAGTTGTATCTAACATTTTATACAATTGATTTGAAATTTGTGGTACAAATAATAATAGTATTTGAGGTATTTGTGTTATAATATCTATATTTTTAACTTCAATACCTTTCAAGTATTTAGGTAAATATAACCATAAAGACAAATTACCAACTAAATCAGCTAAAGAATAAATGAAAATAAATTTGTTTAAATCCTGTGGTTCTTTTACAAATATGAATATACAACTTACACTAACAACTCTAACTAAGATATTTCTTATTACTGTTTTTTTGAATTCTTCTAATCCTTGGAAAAACCAGCTTATATCAAAAGCTGCAGCAATAAGTTCTAATAATAAGATTGTATAATATTGGCTATATTCTCCTTTTCTCATAAAGAATAAATAATATACAATTATAGAAATCGCCATTGTAATAAATCTAAAAATTATAATTTCTATAAATATCTTTTTTCTTTTTTCTTTATTATCTTGTGCATAAGCAATTTCTCTTTGCCCATATAAAGCTACACCAAGTGAACCAAAAAGTATAAAATATGTTGCAATTGAAAATGTATATCCATATATACCTGTACCTGTTGCTCCTAAAACTCTTGCTAAATATGGTGTAGTAACAATTGGTAATATAAGAGTTAAAATTTGATAGCTTAAATTATATATATAATTTTTTAAAATACTTTTCTTTCCCACATTTTTCTCCTGTATTTATATAAATTTATAACATAAACAATGCTGAAATTCCTGACAGTTCAATTAAAATACCAGTAATCACTCCTATTGCATAAAGTAATGCCGTTACTTTTAAATTTTCTTTTATATTATCATTTATCTTAAATAATACTAATAAACCAACACCTGCACCAACTAGAAGTCCAGACATCATAGCTCCAAGAGAAATTACATTTTTTAAATATAGTTCTGTTATAACTACTGATGCTGCACAATTTGGAACTAGTCCAACAATTCCAGCAAGTAATTCTCCAATTATAGGCTTATTTAAAATGAAGTTTGCAAGTGTATCTTCTCCAACAAAATGGAAGAATGTATTTAATAAGAAAGATGTAATATAAATAAATAAAAATATATTTAAAGAATGTTTTAATGCTGATGTAAAAATATTCTTCTCATTGCAATTACAATGTTCATGTTCACATAAGTGAGCAATTTCATCTGAATGTTCATGTTCTTCATGTTTTGTATTGTGTGATGCATCTTTTTTCTTCTCAAATATTCTAATAAATAAATCAATTATAAATCCAGCAATTACTCCTATTACCGCTTTTAAAAATAAAATCTTTAATATAAGTACAATAGAAATTTGCTCAGAAATTAGAATTGGAAGCATTTCATCAGATGTTGACAAATAAACAGCTATAAGAGTACCTAATGTGATAATTCTTCCAACATATAAATTAGAAGCAGCTGCTGAAAATCCACATTGAGGCAATATTCCTAAAATACCACCATATAAAGGTCCTACTTTTCCTGCCTTCTTTATAGTATCTTTTGTTTTTTCGCTCATCTTATGCTCAATATATTCCATAATTAAATATGTAATATATAAAAATGGTAATATTTTTAAAGCATCTATAGTTGTATCTAATAGTACATCTAACATTTAAAAAAGCATTCCTTTCTCATCTTTTATTATAAGCATATTATTTAATCTATACTCATAAGCTATACAATTTAAAAGATACATGCTAAATGTACCCTTTAACTGAGTTTATAGTATATCATAAAGCTTATATTTTTGCAAGCATATTATGTAATTTTGCTCATAAATCTGTTCAAAACACTAGACTTTTCTGTTTTTCTATGTTATAATAATTAAGTTACTTTTTTAACCTCCCTTTGGGAGTTTATATATATCGAATATCCACACACAATTTACTATTGATTGGAGAACACAATGAAAGATTTTAAGAAAAATTTTCGGGAACAGTTTATTGCTATATGTAAAAATGACGAAAAGTATTTAAACTTACATTTTAAATACAAATTTGTATTTTGGATTTCGTGTTTTTGCATGTGGACATTTATTGAAAACAGAAACATTATTGCTACAGTTATTGCATTTAATTTTAGCCTTGTATCTGAATTCGTACTTTGTTCAATCGATGCTATTAAGAAAGTTGATGATGAAGTTTTAAAAAAGAATAAAATCGAAGCAATCATTTTTGCAAGCAAATCAATCTGGGTGTATCCATACTTGTTTATTTTATCGCCTTTTGCTATAAAACTTGCAATGGTAAAAACTTTAAAATTGTTCATTTTCAAGTTTTTGGCTATTATGTTAATTTATTCTTTTATTATAGGAATGCTTTCTTACCTTTCGGCAAAATACTTTGAAAGTTTACTGAAATAAGTATTTCTACTAACAACATATTATACATACATTAAGATTGGAGAAATTATTATGAACAACTTTAGAGAAACTTTTATCGGCATTTGCAAAGATGACACTACATCTAACAAAGTATGTTGTTTCATTAAATATGTAATAGTTGCATTATTAGGAGTGCTATGTGCTTCTTACCTATGTTTAAAAATAGTTCCAGCTTTTATTACAGGTTACCTTGTTGTTGCATTAGCTACAATTTTACAGGTCATTGACTTTGTCGCTGATATTCCTAACAAGACACTAAGAGCAAATAAGTTGAGATACATCATACTTTCTAATACTGCAGTTTGCTACTTCGTGATTTGGGCTATTCTTTTAATACCTGTTCTGTTAGTAATCCACGCTAGTCCGTTAAACTTGTTATTTAAAAGTCTTTTATTTTGCTTTTTCATTTGGATTATAAGAAAAACATTTGCACCACTTCTTGCAAATCATTTTAAAGAGAAAATAATTTTTATCTATTAACCAAAGGGACAGACATCTCGTGGAGAGCAAAACACTATGTAATGCTTTCCGGCGGGATGTCTGTCCCTTTTTATAAAAAAACTTATCCAACTATTCCTTTTAATAATCCAAATGATAATATCATCATAATTATACTAGCCATAAATACTCCAACTATTGTTGCTAAAAAAGATTTTTTTCTATCCATTTCTAAAACAGAAGCTATTAAAGTTCCAGTCCAAGCACCTGTACCAGGTAATGGAATTCCAACAAATAAAATTAAACCCCAATATCCATATTTTTCAATTTGATGTTTATGTTTTTCAACCTTTCCATCAAGCCAAGTTACTATTGAATTAAAAAATTTAACTTTGCTATTTCTCATCCAATTTAAAATTTTATTTATGAATAATAAAATGAATGGAATTGGTAATAAATTTCCTACAATAGAAATTATATAACTTGGTATTGGATCTAATCCTAATAAAGCCGCTGCAATTAGACCACCTCTTAATTCTAATATTGGCATTAAAGATATAATAAATACCAATAATTCTTTTCCAAAAGCCATTGCTGTTACTCCTCCAAAAGCTCCAACAATTGCATTTACTAATTTTTCTGCCATAATTCCTCCTAATATATAAAACTTAATTTAATCTCTATTCTCCATGCAAAAAAGCAAGAATATCCACTAAATTTAACCTCGACAATGCTTATATTATAAATCTAATTCCATTAGTAGTCAAACATTTTCAAAATTATCACAAAAAATATTACAAAATATTTGCTATTTTATGTAAATAATGCTATAATAGAATTAGTTATGCACATTGAAAATATAAATGAATATCTACAATTCATTATTAGTCGCCAAAAAGGCAGAAAGGAAATGACTTATTATGTTAAACACCTTAATTGTACTCTCTGAATCCGAATTTCGGCTTCACACACTTCGCAATTCGGAAATACCGGTTGGCTTCACACACAGTGGCAATTGTCATGCAGATGATGTGTTGGCTGCGTATTTATACAGTTTATATTGTCTGCTCGCATTAAATCAAAAAATCACGTATATTGTCCGCTTATCAGAAGCACCCAGTATGGAAGAATTAGGTATCAATGATATCGTATTCGACTTAGGAGGAAAGTTTGACAATCGAAAGTACTTCGACCATCATCAAACTGGTGGACCTGGTATTAGCAGAAAAAATAATATTCCCTACAGTTCGGTTGGACTGATTTGGAGGAGATTTGGACACGAGATTGTTCAAAAACTTTTAAAGCTTTATCGTTTTGAAAACCTGGATGAAAACCAGATTTGGTGTTTGATTGATGGCCGGTTGATTCAGCCAATTGATGCCATTGACAATGGGCTTTCCTTAAAGGAAAGTGGTGAACAGTCAGTCTGTAATAGACTGAGTCTTTCAAAAGTCATTGGTATGTGCAATAATACCTATCCTGGAGAAATTGCACAAGAAAATGAAAATTTCGAGTCTGCGCTTTTTATTTTTGATATCGTTTTTAATAATTTCTTCAAGGCAGCGATTTCTTCCGTTAATGCTTTCTACACAGCAAACGAAAACATTGATTTGAAGAGTTCTAACGGAAACGTGATTGTTTTCAAGGAACACCAGTCTTGGAAAGATTGGATGTTCTCCTCTGAGAACTATGACAAACTTAAAACTGTTAAGTTTGTAGCTTTCCCCAACCCTGAACGCAATGTGTTCGAATGGGTCGCTGTCTACGACAGAGTGACCGGAGAAAATCGAGCTATCGCTCCTGCTGAATGGCGTGGCAAAACGCAAGAAGAAGATGGCGAGCTGGAAAAGGTTTCTGGCGTCCCTGATGCAGTATTCTGTCATAAAGAAGGATTCATTGGAGGTGCACGAACCAAAGAAGGCTGTCTTCGGATGATTGACATCATGTTAAGGACTGGATAAACGGAGGTGACTAAGAAAAGCAAGAAGCAGGTTACAATATGCCTGCCTCTTGCTTTTTATTTTATATAAAAAATTTACTAATATATCAATTTCTACTTCTTCAAATTTGTCCAACTAGTTCCACTTTGTGTTAATATACTTTTATCAATAATTCCATTATTTCCAGAAATATACAAATTCTTTAATTTATAGTTCTTATTAAGTCCTACTAAAACATCTAGCACATTATATCTTATCATCTTCCCGCTTGCATCATAATATGTTGATGTATCTGTAATTGAATTATCACTCAAATTTAAGGTTTCCAAATTTTGTAATTTTGAAAATACTTGTAAACCATTAGAAATATAATTTCCATTCAAACTTAATGAAGAAACATTGATAAGACTTCCAATATTTTCTACATCTGTTATAGCATTGTTTGCCATATAAACACTAGTCAAATTAGTTAAATTTGATATTTGTGATATGTCTGATACATTAGTATTATATGCTGAAAGTGCAGTTAACTGAGTAAGTTCTTTTACACATTCCAAGGTATCAATCGTAGTCCAATGTATGTCAATTTTCTTCAAACTTTGTAAATCTTTAAGATCATTTAAAGTGTTAATTTTACTATAATTTACTTTACCTGTCCATTGTGCACCAGTAATTTTTAGTGTATTTAATGAAGTACAGCCTGTTAATATACCAAAATCAATTACTGAAGTATTATTAAAAATTTCTAAAGTTTTCAATTTTTTGCACTTACTAGAAAGCTCTACTAATATATTTTGTATATTACCATTTGATCTAAAATATGCATCTGCCAATTCAGAATCAGTCTTAAATTCAAACATTGTATTGTTTTGCGATGAATTTATCGTTGAAACGCTATTTGGCAATTTTAAAGTACCAAATGTAATATATCCAAGTGAAACTTCAGTTAATTTTGAACAGTTTGTTAAATCTAAATTCAAAGTATTATTATAATAAGTATAATTTTGCATTCCAAAAGTCAATTTACTTATATTAGTACATTTTTCTAAAGTCTTTAATACTGTTGGATTATTGCAAATCAAGGAGCTACAATGAGACTTAAATATATGACTTGTATCACCTTCTATACCAGTTCCAGCATTACTTTTAGCCACTCTTTCCACAATATTTTGAATTTTACTTAAGTCAATTTTACTATTATCTACTGCTAAAATTCCAAGATTAGTATTATTTTCTAATAAAGTTAAGCCCTTATCACCATCAGTTGTTGCTGAAGTTCCTCTTAGATCCAACATAACCAATTTTGATAAACTAGTTACAAAGCTCATATCACTAAATTTTACATTATATAAAGACAATTCAGTAAGTTTTGTAAACTTGGGCAAAATTTCATTTAACAAACTATTTAATTCTGCTTCTGTTAAAGCTTCGCCTGTATCTTTTACAAACTTTGTATTATATAAACTCAAATATGTTAAATTTGTACAATTTTTTAAAGATTTAAATTGTGATTCAGTAATATTTTGTGAAGCCAAACTCAATTTAGTTGTATCATTGCTAGTTAAACTTAAACTATACTTAGGTGAATATATTACATTTTTTGCATTTTTTATATTTTCTTTTATTTCAGACATATCTTCATCATCAATTGTTTCAATATCATCTAAATATATATACTTTAAATTTGAACATTCTTTCAAGTGACTAATCCATTTAATTTTGTTTCCTCTTAAATCCAACCAATATAAAGTTTGATTGCCTTCAATAGCACTTAATACATCTTCATTACCTTTTACATCTGAAGTATCATCTAATTTATTATATGATGCTTGCAAATATGTTAAATTAGGTTTATTTTCTAGACCTTTAAGAGATGTAATTTGATTAAAACTTGCTCTTAAATAATATAAATTAGAAAAACCTGAAAGAGCCTCCAAGCTTGTAATTTGATTATCATTTATATAAAGGTATTTTACTGCATTTTTAGTTGCTACAGTTAAATTTGCTAATGGAGATATATCAGAAAGATTAGTAATTATTTTGTAATCGCTACTACTATATCTATTAGTTGGAGTTCCAAATGAAAAATCTACAGATGCATTATATGTTGCAAAAAAGCCTAGATAATTTAAGTTTGGCAAATCATAATTTGAAAGTTGTTTTCCAAACTTAAATACTTCATCATTTGTTGTTTGCAAGAAATACAATTGTTGAAGTTTGCTACCTAATTTTCCAATTGCTGAATAATCACCAATTGTTGACCTTTTTATAAAAATATAATACAGTTGACTACAATTTTCTATACCATTTAA
>CAKPCF010000036.1 GCA_934141445.1 uncultured Clostridia bacterium
TTAATGAGTTTATTAAACACGAATATTGATGGAAGAATTTTTTATAAAATTTTTCCCGAAAAAAATTGACACTATCTTTAGGCACTCTCGCCTTGCATTTTTATGTAAACAGTGGTATAATATTTGTATAAGTCTTTACTTATTTTATATATATTCTCCCTTTTTCCAGCATTGCTGTTTACATATATAATAATAATTTAAGGAGATTTTTTTATGTGTTATATTGCTAGTTTTTTTGACAGAATTCACACTTGGTTATCCAACCATAGTGATGACATTCAAGACGTTTCCATTGCGTTTACTCGTCGGCTTCGCCGTTTAGCACGCAACATCACTCGGTTGATGATTGCTGGTATCCTTCTTTACGTTGTCGAGTCATTGTGCCCCGGCTTTGCAAAGAAATATCCGGTTATCTTTAGCTGGTACACTGGCTGGTTGCAGTTCTGTGAGTTCGCAATTTCTGCTGTATTCCAGTTCTTGCGTACCCTCTTTACAGGTAACTGGAGCGACTTCCGTGCTGAATACCTCACTGCATACCATATGTACTTGGATCAGTTCTTGAACTGGATGTCCAGTCTGCACTTCTAAGCAATCCCACAATAACCCCCAAAAGCCAGAAGAACCCGCCGGCACTTGCCAGCAGGTCCTTCTGGTTTTATTTCATTTTTTAGACTGTTTTTTTCAATTCATAGTGTTCAACATCAATAGAAGACCATACTCGTAAGCCCGGTCCAACATCCTTTCTTAACCCTTTACTTATAACTAAATCATTTAGTTTGAGCAATTCTTTCTCAAGCTCTGGGTTACTTCTAACAGCTACGCCAAAATTCCAACCAATAAAATGGTCAAGAAATTCATTAACACAAAACTTCTTTGCTTCAACAGCTATTTCCGGCTTTACATACCTATTTTGAATAGCATCATCTGTTAGTACAAGACTTGCCTTTCCATAATAGTATGGGCATACTTCATCATCAAGCCTAATAGCAAATCCCATAGCTCCAATGAATACATTTTCATCTATATATTTAGCATACATTCTAACCATTTGTAATATGATTTCACTCAGGTTAGTAATATATTTAAAAGATGTTTGATTATCCATTATCATTTGGTATTCGCCATTAAACTTACCATACCATTCAATAGGACAAGTCGGCATTCCATCATTTGCAGGATGTAACAAAATATATTTGCCTTCTGCCGCCAAAACCTTTGTTACAAATTCCTTATCTAATTGAATTCTAGCACCTGTTGCTTTTGGAATATAACCAATGCCATTTTCTTCTGCTATCATCTTTGCTGTAATTTTCTGGAAATCTGCAACCTGTTCTTCTGTTGCAACATTCGTTACTTTCCGCTCTACTGTCTCATTTTTTACGCCAATTGTCTCTCCTTTTTTTCCTTCAGCTTTCACACCAAAAATTTTGCCAAAAAACTTACCAAACATAAAATCTCCTCCTTACAGTTGTTATACGAGAATTGACTGCTATTTTCATACAGCAATGAATGTGTAGTTATTATAGTACAAATACTCCTCCAAATCAATTACTTTATTGAGAATTTCTAAATACATTTTCAATAAGTTTATTACTTCTATATTGTCTAGAATTTGCTATATTTTGGTGCACTTGCATTTTTATGTAAACAGTAGTATAATATAATTAGTTCAAATCTTATTTTACCACTCTTGTGGCAATAAAATGAGTAACTTATCAAAAAAATATTTTAGGAGGCAATACATTATGACAAAGACAGCATACACATTCGATGAACAGAACATCAAATATTTGAGAGAGCTCTTAGGAGATCAAACGGTTGATGAATACTTCGCATTTTGCGATGACCCCGTAAATAGTACTCCAGAAGTAAAAGCCAACTATCTGATTGTTCGTGACTGCCTTCGGCAGATGAGAGAATCTGGCGAAAATCGTTGGTGGACCAGCAAAGATCCAAAGGTTCTCGGCTATTACCAGCTGATGAATCCCATTCTGCTGGTTCCATTCGAAAAGTTTAACGATGCTTTTAACATCCTTCTTGGTCGTTCTGTCGGGTCCTTCGAGTTAACAAACCGTGAGCCAAAACTACTTTCGGAGGCTGAAAAAGCTTTCAAAGGCTAATAAGGTGCGAAAGTAAGGAGGTACAATCAATCTAAACTCTTTTGAGTAGTCAAGGCACTCATAAAAACCTATACTAGGTGTAGTGGTTGAGTAATCTTACCACTATCAATCCCCTCAGTTGCTAGCAATAGGGCTGAGGGGATTACTTTATTTATATCTAAAAATGGTCACTTTAGTTTTTCATTTAACCTTAATGCTAATGTTGATTTTCCTACTCCAGAATCTCCATTTATTCCTATCAATTTCAATTTAATCACATCTGTACTTTGCAAGGTAGATGTGAGCTTTTTCAATGTATCTGGCAAAACCATGTTTGTGGATTTGTCATTTCCTATATTCACTCTACACAGATATTTAAAAAAAGTCAAATAAAATTTCACAATTAAAATTATTTACTGAAAAATCTTATTATAAATTTCCATACTTTTTTATACCATTTAATATTATTTATTTCTATTAAATCTAGTTTTTGCTCTTGTTCAGTAGCATCCAAAATAATTTTTTTCTTATTATTCTTAAAAATATTATCAGAATTATATATTTCTTTCTTTTTTTCTTCTAATTGCATTCTATCGTAATTTTGTTTAGCAATAATTTTTTCTTTTTGTATTTCAGTAGCCCAATAATCTCTAAATAAAATCGCAATAATTGCTTTTGCTGTTTTTGATACATTTTGCTCATCTAAAGTTTTATTTGGATTATATTTAAATATATATTCTTTATTATGATTTGTTTCAAAAAGCTCGATTTTAGAATTTGGTATTTTTTCATAATCTTCTTTGGAAATGTATTTTAAAATTTCTAAAACTTCACTATATGCATTTGCATATTCAGCACTTACCATTTTATCCTCCTATAGTTGCTTGATTTTCCTTTGTTTTATCTAAATCTCTTTCTTGACTTTCAATTGTTCTTTCAGTTTCGTCTATTAAAATAGTATCAGATATTTCATCAACAACTTGTTTTCCTAATTTTTGTCCATTTGTTAATTGAATATCTTTAAATCTATCTTTACACATCTCTATAAATTCTAAATGAGTAAAAATCTTTTTATAGTCCATTCCAAACTCTTGCAACCACTTCTGAATTCTTTCTTTGTTTTCTTCTGTTGTAATTATTCCAACAAATCGGTCATCATCTTTTTTAAAATCAATTGATTGCACTCCTCCTGGTACTTCAGAGCCAAAATTTTCTAAACCTTTATAAATTTCATCTTTTTTTGGGTAAAATGCAAATATAGCCCCATAAGGTCTGGCTGAGTCGATTCCTGGGTCTGCAAATTCAACAGGAACATGAATATCATATTTATTAGCAACATCAATTTGTGTAGCAAATGATTTGAAATCTACACCTCTTTCTTCAGGTGTTTTTAATCCACCAGTCTTTAATATTTCATATATTGCCGCAATATCATTATTTCCATGAAATACCATAGGAATGCCATCAGGTATAATTTCAGCAACTTGCTTGCTAAATGACTGACGAATTTTCTTCCTTTCTTCTAAATCTTCTGGAAAGTCTTCTCTCATATATGAAAGTTGATTTTCTAGCTCATTTATTCTTCTTTTTATCTTTTCAACTCGATTACCATATACCTCTGCTTTTCTTGTTTCATTACTCTTTATCGCTTCATCATACATTGTTTTGTATTTTGTTAAACTATTTTTTTGACTTTCTAAATTTTTTCTAACATACATTTTTTTGTTTTCAAGCATAATTGTTTGATTCCTTTCTAACCCAGAATATAATCCTGCATATCTTGTTTGAGCTATCTCTCTCGGTAAACCTTGTTCATAAGTTTTTCTATTAGTTCTTTCTAAATTATGATCTAATGTATCACTTATAGACCAATATGTTATTCCGTCTAACTGTATTCCTGTTTCTTCAATAGCTTTTGAAATTTCATCCATTCTCATTGATTTAAACTCTGCTATACTTCCAATAGTAATGCCACTTTTACTTATTTTACCATTAATAATTTCTACCAAATCTTGCTCTGAACGTATTTTTCCGTTTTCATCAAACATAAATCTTTCTGGTAAACACATATCAAATTCTGTTATTTGAGTTCCAATTCCTAATTGTTTTAATCTTTTAAATTCCTCAAAACATTGTCTAATATCATCTATATTTTGCGTCATCTCAATATGCATCTGAGTACCAATTGTATCAATTAATCCAGGAGCCAGTTCATTAATTCGAGATAACTGTTCTATTACAACTTGTCTTCTTTCAGGATTTTCCAAAAATGGTTCATTATATACATACGTTACTCCATCTGGTTTGTTTTCTAATGCATACTGAAAAATGCTGACTAATTCTTCGTTGGAAATTCCGTATAATTCTTGCCACATGTTTCTGTATGGTTCATCAAAAGAAATTATCTCATTAAGCAAATCTACAGAACATATTACTCCTTTTCCATTTATCTTATGCTCCTCATTATATTTTGAAATAAAATCTATAGATGTCTTTACATATTCTTGAAGTTCTCCTAAAACATATTCTTTTTGCTTGCCTATTAAATGTTCTTCCATAGTTTGTTTATCTAATAATGTATGATATCTTGCATACATTCCATTTTTATAACAAAAATCTAAACCCCTTTGAGCATAATAGAAATCATATTTTTTCATATTTGGTATATGTTCATCATACATTTTTCTTTTAACATCATAATATCTTCCTGCTCCTATTAGAAGAGTATTATGATTAGATAAAATGTCATTTAATCCAGATAATTCTTCATAAGTTATGCTTGTCATTTGATCTCTTTCTATTCCAATAAATCTATGAGCTTTTTCTGTAAAAATATCATAACTTTCAGGGTGTTCTGCTTTTAATTTTTTCTTAATACCTTCATAACCATTATTTTGAAATACTGAAATGTATGAATCTACTTCATCAGCAGTAATTCCAGAATGCTTTAATGCTAATTCCAAAACGCTTCTTCTGCTTTTAATACCTTGTTCCATTGATACTAATGTGCTCTTATATTGTTCGACAAGCTTTCTTTTTATATTTTCAATATTGTTATCATTCCAACTAATTAAATCTTCTTCAGAAAGATTTAATTGAGAACAATTAATTGCAAAATCTTTTAATTCTTCTATATTTTCACATTGAATTATACTTAATAATTCAATAGTTTCTGAATTTAAATAAATTCCATTTATTGGACTCTCTAACTTTAATGAAAATTCCTGCATTTTTTCACCTTCTATTGTTTAATTCAAAAATACTATATCAATAACTTATAATTTTTACAATAATTTAGAATATTTTTTAGATATTTTTTATTTCTTGTTCTACTAAGTTATTTATCAAATTACTTATCGGACTTTCTGTATTTTCTAAATTATCAATCAATAAATTAAAATATGATTGCAATTTAAAAGTATGAGGCATTTTACTTTCTGTATCAATATATTTGCTATTTAATACTACTTTATCTATATCTAAAAATGGTCACTTTAGTTTTTCAATTAATCTTAATGCTAATGCTGATTTTCCTACTTCAGAATCTCCAGTTATTCCTATTAAATTCAATTTAACCACCTCTGCTTTTTGCCATTATTCTGCTATATTTATTTTCCAAATTCCATTTTTAGTAGAGCCAACTCTTTCAATTATGCCTTTTTCTTTTAGAATTTTATATTATATGATACACCATCTCTTGTTAAGTTAAGTATTTTAGCCATTTCTACTTGTGTAATAGTTGGATTTTTCTTAATTAAATTTATTATTTTTTCTTGAATAATTAGATTAGCAACAGATTAGCAAAATACTTATCAAAAAGCAAAAAAAGAAAGAGTAAGAATTGTTTAACTCTTTCTTGGTGCAGATAACTTGTACAATATACCTTCAATATCTTGGTATTACTGACTTTGATTTTTTAGTGTGTGGTAAAGTGTGAAAATCATTAAATTTATTGCCAAATATCAATAAATAATGATGAATAGTTTTTAATAATGGCATTTATTATTTAATTCAATATTTTTATTATAATCTTTTTATCCAATTTGAGGCACCATACAAAATTCTATAAACTTCAACTATTTTTTCTTTTTCGTTTATTTTATAAAATACCATATAATTTTTTATAACAAGTTTTCTGAATTCTATTTTCTTTATCGCATCATCATCAATAATGGAATATTTTTGCGGTGAATATTCTAAAGTTTGAATTGCATTATTTATTAATTCTGTATATTTATTTGCAATTGAAGGTTCTAATAATTCATTTTTTATATAATTTATAATTTTTTTATAATCATTTTTTGCTTTTATAGATAATTGTATTTTATATTTTTTCAATTTATAAAACCTCCAAATTAATTTTCTAAAATTTTTTGAATTTCCAAATAAGCTTCTTCAAGTGAACATACATTTCCATTTTCAAAATCTTTTATGCCTTCTTCTAATTTTTCCTTTAAATCTTCTTTGTCTTTAATTATTAATTCTTCTGGAGCATTATTTGCAGTATTAGAAAATATAAGATATTCTATATAATCAAGTACTTTAATTGAAAGTTCATCTGGTAATCTTTCTATAACATCATATAATTCTTGTTTTTTTGCAGTCATATTTTTATTCTCCTTTCATTTATCTATAATATATTATAGCATATAAATTGAATTTTTTATACTATTTTTATTTTAATTTTCATAACCTTTATCTTTCCAAAATTCTACAAACTCTTAAACATTTTTTGTTCTTTTATTTTCTTTTTAAAACGCAAAAAAGATTATTATTACTTTTATTTTTATATCATAAAATAAGCATTTTCTTAATATATCGTAATAATTTTTATTTTGTGTGGAAATATGTAAATAATATCGAATAATTTTAATAATGTTAAATTAGAAAAAAAAGACATAAAGTGCAGTAATACCAATACTTACAAACAATGTTAAAAAAGCAAAAAGAAAAAGTAAGAATTGTTTAACTCTTACTCTCTCTTAGTGCAGATGGCCGGAATACGACAAGCCGCGTCAGAAAAATAATCCACAGGATTATTTTTACCTACGCTTCGGCTGGCTCCAGACCAGCACGAAGCTTGGCAACTTCCTTTTCGATTCCGAACGTTTATAAAAAACAAAAAAAGATTATCTAATGATAATCTTTTTCTTGGTGCCATCGAAGTAGTTATCTACAACTTTTTTGGCTCTCTTGACGATTGATATAAAAATCAATCAATTTACATA
>CAKPCF010000037.1 GCA_934141445.1 uncultured Clostridia bacterium
AACACAGAAGTCAAGCTCCTAAGTGCCGAAGATACTTGCGGGTTACCCTGCTGGGAAAATAGGAAGTCGCCAGATTTATATATTCCTCGTTAGCTCAGTCGGTAGAGCGTTCGGCTGTTAACCGAAATGTCGTAGGTTCAAGTCCTACACGAGGAGCCATAAAGATAATTTGATTTATTTCAAATTATCTTTTTTTATTGTTTTTAATACGAAAATATGATATAATCATTAAAGTACTTTTTTGAAAATATTCACTCCCATCACACTTGGTGATGTACAAAAGAAAGGATTGAAACATGCATTGTTGGTTGAATTGCGTAACATACGCATTGGACATTGAAGAGGAACTTACTCAGCGCCCAGAGAACTTAGACTACTGTCTTGCTCCTGTGAAAGCAGTTGAGAAGTTTGCGACTAATCATGGACGGAAAGTCCGAGTGATGAACAGCAAAGATGAGGAGTTACATTCTGGAGAATGGCGAATTGCCTTCTTCGGATTCATTCCGGGAGGTTTTGACCCTGAAGATGATGGTCGTCCCACCTGGTATAACTACCATCTGGTAAAAGAACTCGAAAACGGTGTTTGGAAGCACCGGAAAACATTCAGGTCACCTGTGAAAACGGTGGATATGGATGAAATGGTATCTGAGTATACCAAGCACGGATACCCGCCCTTTTACTTTGCAGTCTCAAAGCTGTAAGAAAGAAACTGGAAGGCTTCGGCCTTCCAGTTTCTAATTATATAGGTGTGAGACTGAGAGTAAATGCTGACAGCCATTTAATGGTAAATAATGTAGGAATTTATCAAATAATGTCATAAAGGCAAATAAAGTCGAGTTTTGTCAATCGAAACTAGACTTTATGAAAAATCTATGTAACTATTGATACCAAAGGCTTGTAACAGTTTTATATGTCTTTATTAAAAATTTTTTTATGAAAAAGTATTTACAACTTATATTGACCATGCTATACTCTAACCAAGTTAAATGTTTTTAACAAAATTTTATTTATTCAAAAAAAATTATACTTAATTCTTAGGTATAATTAAATTTCCCAAAATAAAATTAAATATTGATATGAAAAGTTTATTAAAGTTTTGTAAAATTTTTGTTGTGTTATTTATGCCCCCGCAGAATAAATCAAAAAGATTATAAAATAAATTGTTAAAAATGTTTAACTGCATTATAAAAAAGAAAGGAGGATGCCCGTGAAAAAAAATAGAGCGATTGGAATTTTTCTAATTCTTTCTCTATTACTTTTAATATTTTTAGCTGGATACTCATTTGCTAAATATTATACTGTTGTTGATGGTAAAGGTAAAGTTGGAATTGCTAAATGGTCTTTTATAGCCAGAGATAATAACAATGATATTACCAATATATCTTTAAAAGATACAGCATCAGAAGTTAGTTTAGTTGATGGAAAAATTGCACCAGGAACATTTGGTAGTTTTGATATTATTATAGATGCAACTGGTTCAGAAGTTGGAGTAGACTATGATATAAATGTAGTTTCAGAAGATAATGTACCAACTAATATGAAATTTAAGCAAAAAGATAGTAGTACATCATATTCTAATTTAAAAGAGTTAGCTGACACAGAATTAAATGGTAGTATAAATTTAGCTGATAGTAATAAAGTTAAAACTATTACAGTAGAATGGGAATGGCCTTATGAAACAGAAAATGGTGATGCTGCTGATATGGCTAATGGTGTTAATGCTGGCAACTATCAATTTGGTTTACAAATTATAGGTAGCCAAGCAAAAGCTCAATAATGAAGAATCCAATCTTTCATAAATAACCTTATATTATCCAATATATTATCCGAATAGACAGAGAGCTTTAGCTCTCTGCTAAGATAACTATTTGATTTATTTTATAAAGAGTTGTTTTAGTAGAGGGCTAAATAAAAATTTAATTATTACTAATTAAAAATATTATATAAAATTTCAAATCATTAGAATAGGAGCAAGAATGAAAAATTTAATTCAAAAAATTGTTTTATTTATATTTATCTGTATTCTTTTATTTATATCATATACAAAATTTATTCTAAAAGAAGATGTTATAAAAATAGGTGGAATAGCTACATTTGTTGTATTAACTGGAAGTATGGAGCCTACAATTCAAGCAGGAGAAATGATTGTTGTAAAAGAAGAAAATGCTTATCAAATTGGAGATATTGTAACTTATAGAGAAGAAAAAGACTTTTTAGTAACACATAGAATTGTTAAGATTGATGGTGAAAATATTACAACAAAAGGTGATAATAATAATCTTGAAGATAAAACTATTAAAGAAGGTCAAATTTTAGGAAAAGTTATTTTTCAATCAAAGTTATGTGGTTTTATAATATTATATTTGCTTAAACCAATAACTTTGATACTGATAATTTTTTTGCTAGTTCAAAACACTTTATTTCAAATATTAAATGAAAAAACAATTAAAGAGGTGAAAAATACTGAAAATAAAAAATAGTCATATATTGTGCGTTTTATTTATAATACTCATTGTTAATTTTTCTTCTGCTAAATATATTTCAATTATAGACGGAAGTGGAGAGGCTGAAATAGCAAAACCGATTTTTTATGTAAAAAGCGAAGAAGAAAAAAATGTTGAATTCTATAAAGGCATGAAAGAGGTAAGCTATAGTTTTGAAATTTCAAATAATATAGATGGAAAAAGAAGTGAAGTAGATTTAGATTATGTAATTAGTATTGAAAATCAAAACGAGAACTTTCCAGTAGAATACAGTTTATATTCAGAAAGCGGAGAAAAAATAGAGTTATTAGATAATAAAACGAGTAAGATAGAGCAAAAATTCGATAAAGAACAGGATGATAAATATATATTAAAGGTTAAATGGAAAGAAATTGATGAGGATTTAGCTGAAAGTAGTGATATTAAAATAAAAGTAGAAGCAGTAGAGAAAAGAAAATAAAGAGGTTATGGAATTGAAAAAGAAGAAAAGTATAAATATTTTAGAACTGAGTGTGATTATAATTTTATTGATAATATGTATAATTACAAGTTTTAAAAGTGGACAAAAATATTATGATTTAAAAAATACTCAATTTAAAGATACAAATTCAAAAATAAATGCTGATATTGCAAATTGGAGGTTTAGAGTAACAATAGTATATTAAGAATTGAATAGGAGAGAAAATGACAAAAAGAATAACTAGAATTATATTTATTTTAATAGAAATTTTAATAATAGTAAAATTTGCAAATGTAACACATGCTAAATATAATTACAATATAGAACTAAAAGCTTTCACAGTTTTTAGAGATACTAAATTACCAAATGCAAAAATTACATATTCAACAACTGAACCAACTAATAAGGATGTAACTGTAAATATAAATGTAGATAAAGATATAATTCCATTACAAAATTTTAATTGGAATAAGGAAAATAAGGTCTTATCGAAAGTATTAAGTGAAAATACTAGAGAAAAGGTAATTTTAGAAGATTATTCTGGAAATAAGAATGAGATAGAGTATAATGTGGACTGGATAGATAAGATTAAACCTGAAATAATTGGTATTGAAGATAATAAAACATATACAATTCCTGTAAAAATAGACTATAAAGATAATATGGGAATAAAAGATATTGTAGTAGAAAACTATGGATATTTAAAAGTTGAAATGAATTTATTATCTTATGATACAGAGAAAAAGTATGCTTTTGACTATAACAATACGACTTGCAAAATTAGAATTCTACAAAAACCAAAAGATGCAAGTAAATTAAAATTTTATTATAATGACAAGTTACTTGCAATAACAACACAGAATGAATATACTTACAGTAAATTACCACCAGATAGTGAAAATTTAAAATTTAGAATTGTTGCAATAGATAAAAATGGTAATGCACTTGAAGAATTAAATCTATTAGGTCGTACAAGTACATATAAAAATATCAAAGTTGTAAAAGATAATTCAGGAGCAAATGTACATTTAAGTGGAATTGAGTCTACAGAAAAAGATGTATTGTATTTTGTATGGGAATATGGTAAACAAAGTACAACTCAAAAAGCATATATTGTAAACATAAAAAATGGAGAAGCTGATTTGCCATTTAAAATAAGTGAGTTTAATAATAAAAAATGTCAATATGTAATGCATATATACACAAGAGACCAAAAAGAAAATTTAAGTTTAGCAAATGGGGTATATATAGATATTGGAAAAAACTATAATTCAAATTTAGCAGAAAAAGAAGAGGAGATAAAAAATCCATCAGATGTTAGATTATTAAAGCAAAAAGGAAGATACAAAATTTTGGTAACAGATTTAGCTGGGAATACAAACCAAATGACAATAAGAGCAAAATAAAGTGAAAGATAAAAATAGTGATTTACATTTTTGGAAACTATGATATAATAATTTAAATCATAAATATAATAGTTATAGTATAAGTTACTGTAGAAAAATTATATAATGTAGGAGAAAAATATGTTTTCACATAAAATAAAAGTATATGCATTTGTAGGACCATCTGGCACTGGGAAAAGCTATAGAGCACAAATGGTGGCAAATGATAGAGGAATAAATTATATTATAGATGATGGATTATTGATATCTGGTAACGAAGTTTTAGCAGGTGTTTCAGCAAAAAAAGCTCCAACTAAAATAGAAACTGTTAGAAATGCACTTTTTACTGATGTAAATAAGAGAAAAGAAATACAGAAGGTAATAAAAAAGTACAAACCAGAGAGTATCTTAATATTAGGAACATCTGACGGAATGGTAAACAAAATAGCAGAAAATTTGGAATTACCACCAATATCTGAAACAATATATATAACAGATGTTGCCACAGAAGAAGAGATGCAAACAGCTAGAAGGATTAGAGTAACCCAGGGGAAACATGTAATACCAGTTCCAACTTTTGCAATAAAGAAAGATTTTTCAGGATACTTGTTAGATCCATTACAAATTTTTAAGTCAACTGGAAAAGGAAAAGCACCATATATTTCGGAAAAATCAATAATAAGACCAACATTTAGTTATATGGGACATTTTGAAATTTCAGATAATGTTTTTAAACAAATAATTGAGTGCGTAGTTCAGACAATGAAAGAAATATATAGAGTATCTAGAATTATAATAAAGAAACATGAGGGGTTTGATGATGGTATTTATATTTATATAGAAGTTGTTATAGAATATGGATATCAAGTAGCAGAATCTATGAAGGCTTTAAAAAAGAAAATCATAAAAGAAATAGAAAATTTAACTGCAATGAATGTTTTAAATATGGAAATTGTAGTAAAAGGGGTTCATTATGAACCAGAAAAAAATAAAATCTAACAATTATAGGTTTATAGGTAAAGCCGATATAAAAACCTAAATATATCGCAAGGAGAATATGATTCAAAAAATCATAAAAGAAAAAAGATGTCATTTATTATAGCTATTGATGGACCTGCTGGCAGTGGTAAAGGAACTGTTACTAAATTACTAGCACAAAAGTTAAATTTTTTAACAATGGATACAGGAGCAATGTATAGATGTGTTACTTTATATTTGTTAAGAAACAATGTAAATATTGAAAATGAAGAATTAGTGAAAGAAAAATTAAACGAAATTGAAATTGATTTAAAAGAAATAAATAATATTCAAAATTTTTTCTTGAATGGTGAAAATGTTTCAAAAGAGATTCGTGAAAAATGTGTAGATGATTTAGTTTCACAAGTTTCACATGTACCTTGTGTAAGAACAGCTATGGTAGAATTGCAAAGAAAATTGGCAGATGGAAAAAATATTGTAATGGAAGGCAGAGATATAGGAACTAATGTATTTCCAAATGCAAATGTAAAAATATATTTAGATGCAACAGCAGAAGAAAGGGCAAGAAGAAGATTTGAGCAAAATAAGCAAAATGGCATTTCTAATATTTCTTATGATGAAATACTAGAAAATGTTAAATTTAGAGATAACAATGATAAAACAAGTAGTATTGCTCCTTTAAAAAAAGCAGATGATGCTATTGTTATAGATTCTACTAATATGAAAATTGATGAAGTTGTAGAAAAGATAGAAAATTTAGTTGTTAGTGCTCAATCAAAATAAATTTAAGTAAAACAAATAAAGATTGGAATGAAGGATATGGAATTTTTTAAAAAATTAGGAAGAGGAATTGTAAAGGGAGCTATATATTTATATTGCAAGATTGTATATAGACTAGAAATAATTGGAAAAGAAAATATACCAAAAGAAGGTGCTACTATTTTTTGTGGAAATCATAGAACATATTTAGATCCACCACTTATTGTTGCAACAGCTGGAAGACAGATGCGTTTTATGGCTAAAGAAGAACTTGCTGAAAATAAATTTTTAGCTTTTTTAGGTGTTATATTTGAAGCAATATATGTAAAAAGAGATTCAAAAGATATAACGGCTATGAAAGAGGCTTTAAAAACATTAAAGTCAGGAGGTTGTGTAGGATTATTTCCAGAAGGAACTAGAAATGGTTTTGAAAAAAATGATGGTAAAATAAAAAATGGTGCATCATATTTAGCCTTAAAAACAGGAGCACAATTATTACCAATTGGAATTCAAGGTGATAGCAAACCTTTTCATAAATCAACAATTATTTATGGAAAACCTTTAGATTTGAGTAAATATCAAGGTATGAAAAAAGTTGATGAACAAATGGAAAATGAAGTTAGTGAACTTTTAAAAAGTGAAATTATAAGATTATCAACAACAGATATTAAAATGCTTGAGGCAAAAAATTAAAAAACAGTTAAGAATGTTTAAAAAATTAGCTATAAAAGACATTGAAAAATAAGTGAAATTTTGGCGAAAAAACTTCTGTTTCAAGATAAATGACTAGTGTCAATAGTTTTTAGAAATGTCACCTTTAAGATATAAAAATAACTTTTAGAAATGTCACCCCTTGTTAGTTAGGAA
>CAKPCF010000038.1 GCA_934141445.1 uncultured Clostridia bacterium
TTTTTTATATCTTCTGGTAATCCACTTTTCTTTATTAAATAAAGTGCATGTCCTTCTCCATCTACTACATATCTTAAACCGCCAATGCCTTCATTGGCTGGTATATAAAACCAACTTGGCTCTAATTGTGTTAATGTTAACACTTTACTATCTTCTCCACTTAATTCTTCATAATGTTCTACATAATAATTATTTATATATTCTTCCAATACTGCAACACTTTGCACATAAGTTGCATTCTTTGCTTGTGCCATTATGCCATTATCCCCAATTGTTGCATTTAAACTAACTCCTGCAAGAATCAACATTACAATTATTGAAATTACTAATGCTATTAAAGTGATACCTTTTGTATTATCCAAATATTTTATTTTCCTGTTATTAGTCTGTTTCATTTTAAGTTGACTCTTCTTGCATTTTCTTTTGTTCATCTATGATTTTCCTCCCTTAGATTTTATAAATAGAGAAAAAGCTTTCTGTTTTATTTTCATCAATAAATTAAAGCTCTTTCTCTGTCAATCCATAAAAAACATTAGTCTAATGACTTTTGCTTTTCTTTGAAAGAAAACCATTTCAAAACTTCTATTTTCATTTTTATGGACTTCTTTAAGTATCTAACTTAAAGTAAAGAAAAAAAGACACAAAGCAGTATATTTTACTATACTTTCGTGTCTTTTCTGTTTTCATTTATTTCATATTATTCATAAAAATTATTTTGGAATAGTTGACTTCAATACTTACTAATGATAGAATTTTTATAAATGTTAATCGAGCTTTAAGTTAGATACTTAAAGCTCTTTTTTCTTCTAGTTAGTCAAAATATTTTCAAAAAAATCTAATAAATCATTCAATAATTTTCACATTTTCATCATGTGATTTTATATAAAAATAAAGAATTTCAGCTTTTTATTTTAACTGAAATTCTTTACGTTTATAATATTTTTTAATAATTATACATTTCTTCTGTATCAAATGCTGAACCTTTAGCATCATAATTTGGATCTATTTGATAAATATACAAATCATCTTCACTATATGCTGAATGTAATACTTGCCCACTACTATCTTCCATTTCATACATTTGTGTTTCATTATTATAGCTTATTTCTGTATTTACATTTTCTTTTGAATTACTTGCCTCTCTATTTTTTGCAATTATACAAATTATTATAATTAAAATTATTGATACAATTATTCCTATTATAATTTTTTTATTATTCACTTTTATTCTCCTATAAAAACAATTTTTTACCAACCAGATTTTTCATCCCATTTTAAACTTGATAATGGTGACCAATTTATAATATTATCATTTCCTGATAAATATAATTTCTTTAACTTTCCATTTTTATTTAAATTAGCCAATATTTCCAAATTATTATATGTTTTTATACTTCCATCACTATCTATATAATTTGAATTATCTGTTATTGCATTATTACTTAAATCTAAATATTCTAGATTTTGCAAATTTTCTAAAGGTTTTAGACCACTTATGCTATTACTATTAAGATTTAATACCCTTAAATCTTTTAAATTCTCTATACCAGATATTGATTGAACTCTAGCATTTTGTATATTGATTGAAGTAAGTTTTGTACAATTCTTTATAGCACTTATATCCAAAATTTCATCTGTCCAGTTTAATTTTATGTCTTTCAAATTTGGAAATTTTTCAATTCCATTTAATGTTTTTATTATATTCTGTCGATAGCCTATATTGCCAGAACTACCAGATAACCTTAATGTTTCTATGCTTGGCAACTCATCTTTTAAATATTCTGATAAGTCTGTAACTTTAAGATACATAGTTCTATTAAAACCTAAAATTTTTAAATTCTTTGCATTTTTCAAGCTATTAAACATCTCGTTTTTCAAACTCATATCTCCAACTGGGTATAAAATTTCTAATTGTGTTAACTCTTCTGAATTTTCTGCTAAAATAGGAATACCGCCATCACCATTAAAAATGCTTGTTACAGTATCAGGATAATAAACATTAGCTACGATACCTCTTATTACAACTGAAGATAATTTAGTACCTTTTAAGTTTAAAACTGTAGTTCTATCACCAATCAAATCTGACCATTGTGCAATTTCTAAATGATTCAAATCTGTCATTTCTTCCAAGACTTTTAAGGTTTCTAGATTAGAAACATTTAATCCTGACATACTTCCTTCTTTTCCATACCAATAATGAGTAGTTGAACCAGCTTTTAATCTACTTATAGTTGCTACAATATTTTTCAAGCACTCTCCTTTTGATACCCTCAATGTTCTAAGCTTTGTAGCATATTCATTCAAAGCTGTCATGTCTGTTATATTAGTATTTCTTAAATCTAGTTCTACTAGATTTATACATTTTGGATTTTCATAATTATAACTATTAGTACCATCTGCATTTTCTATTTTTTTACTTTCAGCTACAAAATCCAAAGTAGTTAGTGTTGTATTATCTTTTAATGTTACAAATCGTAATTGTGGCATACTTTTTAGTATATTATTCAATTGTTCATTTGTTAATTTAGTGCATCCTTCTAAATTTAAGTGTGTTATTGTCGTATTTCCATATAAATCAGAATAAAGTTCTTCATAAGTTACTTGACTTGGAGTATAATATTGTTTTACATTATATACATTTCCAGTTAGATATTTAACAGGTATTTTATAATTTGGCGAACACAAATCCAAAATATTAGATATTACATTTACATTCATATTTTTACTACAATTTTCCAAATATAAATATTTTAAATTTGTATCAGTATTTAAATAACTTACATTAGTCAAATTTGGATTATTGTTTAAATTGATTTCTTGTAACATTTTTTTATTAGCTAAACTTTTGATTGATATTCCTGTTTCTACATTTTCACTTTCTTCCGTATCATTATCTTTTTTTATAGTTCCTAATTTATTACTACCTCCACATAAATATGTTAAATTGTTCATATTTTCCAACCCATTTAAATTTATTAGCTGATTTCCTTCACATCTTAATAATATTACATTAGTAAAATCTTTTATTGCTTCTAAACTTTCTAAATTATTATTATTTAAAGATAGATATTTTATTGATTTTTTAGTTGTATCAGCTAGCTGTTCTAATGGCAATACACTTGATATTACCTTTGCAGATTTAGAAACATAATATGATGTAGTTTTTACGTTTGACATACATGATTCGTTTCCTACTATAGCTAAATACTCTAAATTAGAAAAGTTTGCATCTTTTATATCTCCGCATAATTTTTCTAATTCAGTATCATCTATATTAAACAAATACAAATATTTTAATTTACTTAATTTAGTCAAACTGCTATAATTTCCTATTACTGAACTTTTAAAAAATATATAATTTAGTTGTGAACAATTTTCTATTCCATTTAAGTTTCTTAAAGTTAATCCATCTAATGTTAGTTCTTTTAGTGATATTAAATTATAAAAACTTGAAAAATCTGTTATTCCTGATGAACTATTTATTGTTAATTTTGTTACACTTTTCAATTCTTCTGCTGTTAATACTCCATCTTTATTTCCTTCGCTATTCTCCGTATCATAATCTGATAAAAGTCCATATATTGCTGAGTTATCTGTTTCTGTATATACCTTTCTTAATGGATTATCTGAATCTATTGCTTCTTTACTTGCTCCTAATATTGTATCTGTACCATTTGAGCAATAATATACTTTTAAGTCTGATGTTACTCCATACACATCATTTAATGCTACATAATCTGCATAACTGCCTTCTCCTGCATCTCCACCTCTTATCTGATTTTTTATATCTTCTGGTAGTCCACTTTTCTTTATTAAATAAAGTGCATGTCCTTCTCCATCTACTACATATCTTAAACCACCAACACCTTCATTTGCTGGTATATAAAACCAACTTGGCTCTAATTGTGTTAATGTTAACACTTTACTATCTTCTCCACTTAATTCTTCATAATGTTCTACATAATAATTATTTATATATTCTTCCAATACTGCAACACTTTGCACATAAGTTGCATTCTTTGCTTGTGCCATTATGCCATTATCCCCAATTGTTGCATTTAAACTAACTCCTGCAAGAATCAACATTACAATTATTGAAATTACTAATGCTATTAAAGTGATACCTTTTGTATTATCCAAATATTTTATTTTCCTGTTATTAGTCTGTTTCATTTTAAGTTGACTCTTCTTGCATTTTCTTTTGTTCATCTATGATTTTCCTCCCTTAGATTTTATAAGTAGAGAAAAAGCTTTCTGTTATATCATTGCTAATTCAATTGTATGATTAGCAATATCAAAGCTTTTTCTCTTCCAATCCAT
The DNA here is from genome assembly GCA_934141445.1 of uncultured Clostridia bacterium. Classification (GTDB taxonomy): domain Bacteria; phylum Bacillota; class Clostridia; order TANB77; family CAG-508; genus Scatovivens. The sequence goes on from CAKPCF010000038.1 coordinate 4,321, forward strand.
AAAAAACATTAGTCTAATGACTTTTGCTTTTCTTTGAAAGAAAACCATTTCAAAACTTCTCTACCTTATTTTTATGGACTTTCTTTAAGTTTTGTACTTAAAGAAATAAAGAAAAAAACACAAAACATTATATTTTATTATACTTTCGTGTCTTTTCTATTTTTATTTATTTCAAATTATTCATAAAAATTGTTTTTGAATAGTTGACTTCAAAACCTACTAATGATAGAATTTTTACAAATGTTAATCGAGCTTTAAGTACAAAACTTAAAGCTCTTTTTTATTTATAAATAGTTATTCTGAATTATCTATATTTTCTAGTTCTTCTGTCAAACCTGTATATTTTTTATTTCTTCAACATCTTTATTGGCTTTTAACATCAATTTAGTCATTTCTATTTTAGTTTTCCTTTCGCCTTCTGCTTTTCCTTTTTTCACCATTTTTGCTCTGCCTGTTTCTCTTTCTTCTCTTTTTATTGCTACATCTTCCCATCTTTTTAATGCAAAATAAAATACATCATCTATCAATGGCTCATTACACTCTATCTTCATAAAGATTCGTTTAGTATTTTTCTCATTTCAAAACATATAATTTCTCATAAAAATAAAGAATTCCAGCTTTTTATTATACTGAAATTCTTTACTTTTTTATATTATTTTACCATCCTGATTTCTCTGTCCATTGTAAATTTGATAATGGTGACCAATTTATTATATTATCATTTCCAGCTAAATATAATTTCTTTAATTTTCCATTTTTATTTAAATTTGCTAATATTTCCAAATTATTATATGTTTTTGTACTTCCATCACTATCTACATAACTTGAAGTGTCAGATATAGCATTATTATTTAAATTTAATACTTCCAAATTTTTTAAGTTTTCTATTGGCTTTAAGCTACTTATATTATTATTATTTAAAGTTAATTTTTGTAAATTATTTAAACCTTCTAATCCTAGTATAGAGTTAACATTTGAATAACTAATATCAATATCTATAAGTTTTTTACAATTCTTTATCGCACTAATATCTAAAATTTTACTTGTACACCTTAATGTTAATTGTTTTAAGTTTGGAAAATTTTCAATTCCTTTTAAATCCTGTAAAACACTTTGTATATATGAAGTATTATTTCCAGATAAATCTAAATATGTTATACTATTTAAAGATTCTTTAACATATTCTGACAAACTTGATAATTTCAAAGTATTTAGTCCTCTTAAAGAAAGCCTTGTCATATTTCTCGCTTTACTAAAACTTGCAAACATATCAGCTTTCATACTCATATCTTTTCGACAATAGCTAACGATCAAAGAAACCAATTCATCTGAATTTGAAGCAACTATTGGTATTCCACCTTCTGCAATTTGCACTCTTGCAATAGTATTCGGAAGATAAATATTTGCATTCACTCCGGCATATTCGTATTTCTATTAAATTTGTATTAGATAGATCTACTATACAATTTTCATCACCAATCAATAATTTCCATTGTGCTGTATATAAATATTTTAGTTCATGCACTTGTTCTAAATTTTTAAAAGCCCCTATATTATCACATACTAGTCCACTTTGTGCACCACTAGTATCTCCATACCAATAATTATATTCTTTACCAGTTCTAAGTCTGTCAATTGTCTTTGCTATATTTTTAAAGTCTTCTCCGTTTGATACACTTAAAGTTTTTAATTCAGTCGCATAATCATTTAATGGTGTCATATCTGTTACATTAGTATTTCTTAAATCTAATTCTATTAATTTCGTACACTTTGGATTTGTATATGTGTAACTAGAGCTACCATCTTCATTTTCTATTTTATGGCTTTCTGCCACAAAATCTATTGTTGTTAACGTTGTATTGTCTTTTAATGTTACAAATTGTAATTGTGGCATACTTTTTAGTATATTATTTAATTGTTCATTTGTTAATTTAGTGCATCCTTCTAAGTTTAAATGTGTTATTTTTGTATTTCCATATAAATCTGAATACAGTTCTTCATAACTAACTTGGCTTGGAGTATAGTA
>CAKPCF010000039.1 GCA_934141445.1 uncultured Clostridia bacterium
TATCCTTTATTATATCCAATTGTTTCAAAATGTTTATTAAACTCTTCTCTTACATCTTTAAATTCGAATGCATTTGAGTCATTTATATAGTTTCCACTATCTGTTACCGGCAACCAACCTTCATCAATATGTGAGTCATTTGAATATATTTCTGTTGATTTATACATTAAACCATCATATTCAAATTCTACATAGTAGCTATTTAATTCTGTTCCTTGTTTGTAATTTTTCTTGTTTATTACTGAATCAACTTTTCCAACTACACCAAAACCATTTGGATTATTACTATCAACTTTTGTTGCAGCCTTATATACTCTACCAAATGAATATAAACCTGTTGAATCTGTTTCTACTGTTTCAACGATTTCATCATTCTTTGCATTATATAAATTAACTGTAATGCCTTCAAATTTTGTTTCATCATCTGTCATATATCCATCTTTGTTTTCATCTAGCCAAACTTTTCCTGCTATTACTAAATCCTTTAGTTTTACAAATTCACTAGATTTTTGAGTTGGATATTTATTTTGCTCTGTTACTATTCTATCTCTAGTTGTATCATTTATATTTGTTAATGTTGTTATTTCTGCTTTATTCTCTAGGTTATATAAATACATATTGCTTTCTGTAATTTTTACTTTTACATAATAAATTATGTATTCACCTGGATTTAATGTTGTATATTCTGCTCCAACCATATCTGGAATAGTTAACAAGTAAGCATTTCCTCCAATAGAGGTATGTGCAACAGGTACATTTAATCTAACATTTCCATTTGATTCATATATTTTTGCAGTTACTGATTGGAATGCTAGTCCTTCCTGCAATGTTTCTTTAATATCTTTTGTTCTAACCTTTGTTGCTGGTTTAGAATAGCTTTCTTTTTCTGATAAATTTTCTAATCTTATTGAATAAGTTAATGTTTCTGTCTTTTCTGCTTGGAATGGGCTTTCTGCTTTTTCTTCATCTGTCCTATCCATTCTTTCTGTTGATTCATCTTCATTTATTGAGCTTGTTTCATTTTGAGTAAATTTCTTACTATTATTGTCTTTCATCATTAAGCCATCATAAGAACTTATATATTTATCAATATCAATTTTATAATCATTCAATTCATAATAATCACTAGATTTTAATCTTTCTGGTATTTCATTATTCTTAATAGAACGATTATTTATATTATTTACATCACCAACAATTTCTGCTGTATTACTTTCAATTGTTCCAGCTGTATCTTCTTCAACTGTTAATGTAATTTCAATTGTTGTATAAGAATTTGCTGGTACCTGTATATCAGTTAATCTTAACTTTCCAGTCAAAGTTCGACTTATTCCTGGCGAAGATAATGAATTCATAACATCAATTTGTATATTGCTATATTTAATAGGTAAAGTATCTTCTATATTAACATGTATCATATCTGGTTCCCAATATGGTGCATCTGCATTTTGAGTTCCTCTATAATCACTTGCAGTAGTATTATATATGTCTATTTCATAAGTTACTCTATCTCCATATTCAACATATACAGGGTCTGCAAAGTTTGAGCCAGAAGCTCTATTTACCCTCTCTAGTGCAAGTTGGCTTGACTTTAAATTTTCTGCTGTTAAACTTGAATAGTCGTAAGTTACTTCACCATTTGTTTCATGTTGTACATCTACTATATGTTTATTTACATTTACTTGATATTCCTTTATCGTATATGTATCCGAATCACTTTCCCTAGTATCTAAATTAACTATTGGTCCAGGACCATGCCCTCCATAATCTGTATATTCTATATGAGGGTCAGTCGCATTAGTCGTTATAAACTCAACCATATTAGTAAAACTTCCACTCGTAGCATTCGGCACTAATGTAAATCTCAGCGTAACCGAACCATTTGCTGGAACTGTTATCCAAGAACTATTTGCAATTTCTGCTGGCATATTTACTTGTTCTACACAATCTGGTAAAGTATCTCTTATTTGTAATCTTGTTTCGAATCTATGGTTATTATGAATATCAATTCTAAAAGTAATTATATCCCCTTTTTCTACTTTTACAGAGTCTCCTGAACTACCTGTTAATTCTTTTCTTGATGTAGAATCAAATATTGATGTTCCATTTTGATGTTCTACCTTTTCAATGTAGTTATAAATTGACATTTTAGTTGTTAATGGAACATTTACATTTATAATATATTCTTTAATGCTTGTACTTAAACTACCACTTGCTTCTGCTCCATCTTGGCAGTTTTCATACACATTACTTACTTTCCAATTAAATTGTTTACATTTTTTGTATCCATGTTGGCATAAGAATTCAGAAGTGTGCGTTTTTGTATGAGTTGGGCAAGAACAATGACAACCGTCTATATATACAGTATGTCCTACACATCCCATGATATCTGCCCCCGTTTCAAAGTCTGTGCCTATAACTCCGCATTCATCATTTCTATATTCTGTATGTCCAGCACATCCATGTCCTTCATAATGATCATCACAAGTATATGTGAATGTACATGAATGAGTTCCACCTACACTTGATGATGGATGATTTCCATAAGAAGCTGATTGACATTCATAAGTAGTACAACCTGTTTGTTCAACATCTTTTTCCCAGTCTATTTTTACTTGTTTTCCTTCATATTTTGTTCCTCCACCTGAAGCTGAAACAACTTGATATATAAATTTTATCTTTTCTAACTCATCAGCACCACCAACAGGAGCATTAACTGAAAAAGTTTCACCAGGTTCCGGTACTGGAATTTCAAATTCAGTACCATCATTTAAAATAGCAAATGCCTTTATAATAGTACCTTGACTAGCACCAAATGCATCTTGTAAATTGCTTGCTCCTACAGAACAACCATAATCATAATCTGATGCTCTAACATAGTTACTCATTGTAAATGGACCAACTACATATCCAAGTACTGTTCCAGCATTACTTGCTACAGATACATCTATATTAGGCTTTGTTGTCGCAGCTGAATAATATGAATTAAAACTATTCATTGCTTCATGTAATGGATTTTCACCGTCTTCTGCTTGACCCATTTCGTCCCAAAAAGCATATTGTATTGGATCTGATTGATAGTCCTCTGCTCTACTTCCTCCACCATTAACATAGCAAGCAAGTATAAAAGCCATACTATCACTTATACTTAATCCACTTGATTTATATTCATAATTTGAACGACTTATTGCAGATTTACTGCTTCCCTCTTCGCAATAGTCTGGTCCTATTTTTGTTCCAACTGCTGGTTTTTTTACTTGTAAGCTTGGACTTACATAAGCCATTCCTGCTGTACTAAAGTTTTGTGTATAACCATTAAAATAATTTATGTATTCGTTTTTAGCATATTGAACACCTCTTTCAGCACAGAAATGACTTTTATCACTATTTATCCATTGTCTATTTACAATTTCTCCGTCGTGACAATCCACTCATCAATTGAGTTATAGAATCACGAATGCTATTATACTGGTTAGTTCCTATAATATTTTCATTTTTGCTTACAGCTAATACCGTCGTTTTTCCCAAAATAGTGATACAAAAAATCAAAATAATTAAAGCTGTTAAAATTATTAAATTAAATATAATCTTCTTTTTCATTGTATCACCACCTATCTATAAAACTTCTTATTCTTAAACTTTAATTTGCTAATTATCAATATAATAATTCCTAAATTTACAATTGCATTTATGTAAATAATAGCAGTTGTAAAACCTGTAGATGGTAATATTGCTGTACTTTGCATACTTGTATTATTATCAGTATTTTCTTTAATATTTGTACCATTGTAGCAATTTATTAACTCTACCTTATTATTTACGAAACCTGTATTTTCTTCTGTCATATTCTTTACAAGTACTAATTCAATTTTTCTTTTTTCACCAGGTTTCAAACTTATATTGTCTAAATTTTTTGTATATACATTTTTGTCATTTCCTAAATACCAATTAGAATTATCATTTTCTGAAAATTCCAATCCATCTGGCAAATAGTCTACAACCTTTTCTACAAAACCTTCTACATTTCCAATATTTTCAATAACAACTGAATAATGTAATTCAACTTTTGATTTTTTCAAATTTCTTGATTTTATTTCAATTTTTGCTATTTCTTTGTCATCAAATTCATATTCTTGCTCCTTATTTCCTGTAATAACTTTAACTGAAGATAAATATTTATTTATTTGAAAATCTAGTTTTTCTTTTCTTATTAGTCCAATATCAATATTTTCAAAATCTTTTTCAAGATAAATCATATCTGTTATTGCACTATTACTATTCTTAGCACTCGTAGCATCTGAATTTACATTTTCAGCTACACCTGATTTTTTATATAAAGTAAGCTCATATTTATTATAATCATATTCATAAGTCAAATAATATTTTCCTGATACTACATTTTCAAATGAGTATGTACCATTATTTAAAGTTTTTACAGTTTGTACTGTTTCATTATTTTCTGCATTTATTAAATTAACTTTTATATCTGAAATAAGTTCTTCATCACTATCTCTTTTACCATCATTGTTTTCATCAGTCCAAGAAATACCAGAAATTCTAAATTTCTTTTGTTCTTCTATATTCTTATCTTGTTCTACATTACTATTGTTATTATTGCTATTGCTATTGTTTGAATTGTTTGTTTCATCATTATTTGTGTTATTGTTGTCTGCATTAGAATTATTATTTTTATTTGAATTCTCTGGATTATTTAAATTTCTATCATCTTCTTTTTTTATTTTTTCTTGCTCTGCTTTTTCCTTTTCTTCTTGTATCTTTTTTCTCTTGTTCTTTTCTTATTTTTTCTTCTTCTAATTTTTCTTGTTCAAATTCTGTCAATTTATCATTTAAAACTATAAATTTTATTTCTTCTAATAAAATCTCATCTTGGTTTTCATTCAATATCTTAGCTTGTATCTTTCCAATACTATTTTCTGTTCCTGTTTTGTTTTTTGTAATAAATTTACAACTTATATTTATTTCTTTTTGAGATAATATTATTGGGAGCATTGCATCTACATTTGAATTTCCATCACCTTTTTCAAGAATTCCTTTCATATCACCAGTATAATCAAGATTTTTTAATTCTAAAGTGTCTGAAAATTCTAATTGCAATTTGCTATTTACTGCACTTCTATATCCAATATTTTTCACATTTATCAGTACTGTAATTTCTTCTTCCTCTTTAATCATATTATCCAAAATACTTGTACTTTGATTTGCTTCCAAATATGGTTTAACAATTTTTTGTGGTATTATCGTACTATACTCTGTTTCTATTTCATCTGCTACCAATTCAAAATAACAATCAACATCTTGTTCTCCTGTTAATATATTTTCAGATTTAACTAGAGTTTTTAAAACACATGCTTTATCTGCTATAATATCTCCTAAATAATAAGTTACTATTTGTTTTTCTTCATCATACTCTATATTTATATTTTCCAAATCACATTCACCTGAAACATAAGGTAAATATTTACTTGTATGAAATATTGCTTTTACATTTTTTAATGTACTTCCTGAATTATTTACTAAATCTAATTGAAAATTAGTTTCATATCCTATCCCTTGATTTCTGTTGTAATCTATAGAAAATCTAGTAATAAAATTTGCCTTTTTAATTTTATTTTTTACTACATTAGTTTCTATTTCTTTTGCAAAATTTTTACTTTCTATATTTGCTTTAGTTTCAATATATTGATCAGGAACACTTTCTATATATGTTTTATTATTATCTTCATCTATCGTATAATATCCTTTTTCATCTTTTTCAACTAAAGTTGATGATGGAAAGTAAGATATATATTCTTCAAGAGTTTGAAGCAAATTTGCTTTTAAATAGAAATTTATTTCTTTAGTTTCTCCTGCTAAAATATCTCCTATCTCATATTCTAATTTTGATTTATCTGTAGTAACAAAACCATAATCACCATTGTATGCTGATATTTCACCTTGTTCTACATTTTTTGCATATTTAGGGACATCAATTTTTGCAATTACATTTTGCATATCAACATCTCCAACATTGTTTACTTTTAGTGTATACTTTAATCTTTTTCCTTCTAGTACATCATTTCCATCACCTATATCTACACTTAGGTTTGCTTCTAGTTTTGGTCCTTTTTCTGTTACTAATCCTACTTTATCTGCTATACTGCTTTCATACACTAC
>CAKPCF010000040.1 GCA_934141445.1 uncultured Clostridia bacterium
AGACTAGGTCATGCACAAATAAGTACTACACTTGACTTTTATGTGCATCCACTACTTTCTCATAATAGAAAAGCTGGATATGCACTGGAAACCTTGTTATTACCAACAAGGTCTTAATTTGAACTTTTTTCTAATTTTCACAAATTACAAATTTTCACGATATTAAAAAGTAAAAAACTTTGAGATTATATATCTCTTTCCCAAAAGTTTTTTACTTGAAGATTTTAATAAATTTATAGTAAATTTTTTATTGAATTTTTATTAGAATTTCGGGCATTTAAGGTATTTATTTTACCCAATTTTTACCCAATTCGACATAATATTGCTATTTTTAAGCATTATCGCAACCAATTTCAAGGCATAAAAAAATACCCACAGTCGTTGAAACTGTAAGCATTTATACTTTGGTTGCGGGGGTAAGACTCGAACTTACGACCTTCGGGTTATGAGTGACGGCTGGTCACTTTTTGTAGTTTTATGGTGGAATGCAAATTTTTGTTGGATGCATTAATGAATAACTTTTTTACAATTATGCTACAATATCGATAATTTGAAGCACTGATTTAAATTTTCAATTGTGCCACTTTTTTATAATTTTGTGGTACAATTGTTAATAATTTAATATCCATTCGCCATTCTTTTTGCCATTTTTTCTTTCTATCAATCCTTTTTCTTGCATTTCTGCCATATATGTTTTTACAGTTCTTACAGATTTACCAATTTGAATTGCTATTTCTTCTTGTGTTACTCTCGGATTTACTTTTAATATTTTTATTATTGCTTGCTCTTCTAAAGTGCAATTTTTGCATTTTAAGATGTAATAATTGCACTTTAAATCATTATCTTGAATATCGATTTTTGACTGAGGAAGATAAAAAAATTTATCTATTTCGAGGAAATCTCAAAAAGGATTTATTGAACTATAGCAGTTTGTGTCGAAAAAAATTAGAGCCACGCTCTACAAACATAGCCCCACAAAAGATCTCTCTTTTTCTCTATAATACATATTTAGAAATCAATGAATTTATCATCTTTATGTCTACATTTGATTTAAAATCAAATTGCAATATATGTCCATTACTAAAAGTTAATATTAGTTCGCTGTCAATATCTAAAAGACCTGCTGTTTCAATTCCATAATATTGTATTTTTGAATATGGATATGAGAAATACGCAATTTTCTTTCCTGTTATACCTTGTACATTTACAACAAATATTCTACTATTAGTAAATACAACTTGGTCCCTTATTGTTTGAAATGCGCATATAATTTTTTCATCCTCTATCAATAAATTTTCTACTTCCTTACGAACCTCACTTATTTCTATAGCTTTTAAGTTCATAAAATTTGAATCTCCTGTTATTCCAGTTGAAATATTTGGCATGACCTGCTCCTCCTTTTATTAAAAATTATTCAAATCAATTTATCAACAATAAACATATCTGCTGGTACAAATTCAAAATTTTATAATTCTAAATTTGTTCTCATTACATTTATATTACCTATATGTATTTTCATTTGCTTCTATAAAAAACTTACTGGTATTGAATTTTTAAATTCAATAAAATCTAACTGATTTATTCCCACTATTTTTTACCTATTAAACTTCAACTGCATCTTATCATATATTTACTATTTTTTCTACAAATTTCAAATAATGTTTTTATCAAAAATATACATTTTCCTCTTACTCTCATTTCATAAAATTTCGCATATACTAATATATAATCTAAATTAGGAGTGATATTGCCAAAGCTCATTCATTTTGTTTTTAATATTAAAAAAGCAAATGTTAAAATTTAATGCATTACTTTAATTTTTGTAATGTTCTTTCATTCTAACAAATGCTTTTTCTTATAATTATCATATTATCTTCTTAACTTTTCGTTATAATTTTATTCATGAAATTCATATTTTTGTAACTCATTTCCAAATACATCTTTTAAAACAATTGATTTTTCATCAAATATAATATAGCTATGTGCTGAATTACATTTTGGTAAAGATATTGAACCAGGATTTGCAAAAATCAATCCTTCTTTTTCTTGAATAAATCCTTGATGAATATGTCCATACATCATAACATCGAAATCATCATAAGGAATTTTTTCAATATTATATTTATGTCCATGTGTAAAATAATACTTTCTCCCATTTATTTCTGTTAAAATATGGTCTTCAAATTTAAATTCTGAAATCATTTCATCTACTTCAGCATCACAATTTCCCCTTACAACCATCAATCTATCTTTTAATTTATTCAAGATTCCTGCTACTTTCATAGGATTATAATCTTGGCTCAAATCATTTCTAGGTCCATGATAATACAAATCACCTAGTAAAACAATCTTTTCGGGTTGTTCTATTTTTACAATTTCTTCCAACTTTTCAGCATAATATCCTGAACCATGTATATCAGATACAACTAAAACTTTCATATTTCATTTTCTCCTTGTATTCATTTTTATCATTATACATAACTTCATAATATTAGTAAAGATTTATTCTCTACATTAAAATATATTTTATTAGAATTTTCAATTGTATCTGTTTTATTCATTAAATTTTTTCAAAATTAAATTTATTTTTTATTGACATCAAAACATTGTTCAATCTTATTTTAAATATTCTTTTATTAGTTTCATTTTTGACTTTGTCTGCATATAACCTTGATTAAATAACTCATCTAACTTGCTTGTATCTAAAAGTCCAACATTTGGCAAATCAATTGTGTGTAAAAAATCAATTTTATCTATTTCATATCTATATAATTCTTCAGACATCAATTCCAAAGACCTTTCTGCTACTTCAATAATGCTATTACAACATTTCTTTTGGTCTCCACTATTAAAATTTATACTTATTACATTATCACAGCCTATTGCTTTAAGTTCTCTCCATGGTATATTTTCTTTTATTCCTCCATCTAATAATATTTTATCTTCAAATCTGCATGGCGAAAAAATTATTGGATAACTGCAACTAGCTCTTACTGCTTTTCCAATTGATACTTTTGAAACATATATTTCTTCATTTGTTTCAATATCTACTTTGCATGAATTAAAAACATAGACTTTTCCTGTTATTGTATCTACTGCTGGTATCAATAATTTTTCATTTAAATCATTTATGCTATAAATATTTTTATTTGCACATAATTTTTGAATCTTTTTCTCAATAATAATACCACTATTTAGTCCATCTATAACAAATTTTACTTTTAGAATGACACTTCCCAATATTTTTATTACATTAAAAATATCTAAATATTTAATTGATTTCGAATACTTTTTAAATATTTTATAGATTTCATCTGCATTGTACCCACTCGCATACAATGTTGCAACAATACTACCAGCTGAAGTTCCAGCAAAACAGTCAAACTTTATATTTTCTTCTTCAAAAGCTTTTAGAGCTCCTACTTGTGCTGCACTTTTTATTCCTCCACCAGCTAAACATAAACCCAATTTCATACTATCACCTAATGCTATTTTATGATTATTTTTATTGATTTGTTAATTATGCTTCATAACTGATATATAATTGCAATCACTATAAAATGCAAAGTGTATTTACTTTCTATTTTTAGTAAATTTATTACAATTTTTTAATAAAAAAAATCAATCAAACTATTGAATTTATTTTCATTAGTGATAAAATATAAACAAAATTTTTGAAAAGGAGCGGTCTCATTTGGGCGATACGGAAAGTCAAATAGAAATGAATAAAAAAGAGTTAAATTTAAAAGAATTGTACAATATGCTTGAAGAATATTCATTAGAAGATACTAATAGTTTTATACAACATTTTTCATTAGAGGTAATTCAAGATTTAATTAAGAAAATTGAAAATGATGATGAAGTTAGTAATTCCATAAAACAAGATTTTAACACCCTATTAGAAAAAGCTACTCTACATTATAAAAATCTCATTGCAAAAGAAGAAGCAGAACCACAAGAAGTTGATGAGAAATGGGAAAAATTTAAGAAAGATATTACAGAAGTATTCAATAAAAGTACTTTATAAAACCATAATAACTAAAATTGGGCTTTTATTTTAAATATCATTATACTTTTTAAATAATAAAGTTGTATTCATTTTTAAGCAATTTACAACAATATAACAATGTTAATAATATTATTGTGATGAAAAAAATGTAAATTTTTGTATAATTTTGTATTTTTTTGTAAAAGTTTGTAAAAAAGTGAATTTATAATTGACTTTATAAAATAATAATAGTATAATGATAAAGAATTTGCACTAGTAGCTTAGCTGGATAGAGCGTTCGGCTACGAACCGGAAGGTCGGGGGTTCGAATCCCTCCTGGTGCACCATAATATTTTATATATAGATACATTTTTTAAAATTCCTATGATTTTTTTATCTTATCACAGGTAAGTTTCGATAATTTGCCAACCCCTAAAAATTTATTGGTTTTTTTCAAAAATATGTTGACATTTATAAAATATTATGGTATTATACTTTATGCGTATGGATCAGTAGCTCAGCTGGATAGAGCAACGGCCTTCTAAGCCGTGGGTCGGACGTTCGAGTCGTCTCTGATTCACCATAAACTCTTCGTAAAGAAGAGTTTAATTTTATCGAGGTGTGGCTCAGTTGGTAGAGCGCGTGGTTTGGGACCATGAGGTCGCAGGTTCGATCCCTGTCACCTCGACCAGATTTAGAGAGTTTTTAAACTCTCTTATTTTTTTACAATTTTTCTCAATCGTTGATATATAGGTTCTTTGTCAATAGTTGGGGTGAAGTTCTTGCAAAAGCATTTCACTTCAATACTTTTTTCCATCTTCCATAAAATATAGGCTATCTTTTGTATTTTTCTAGTTTTGCCTATATTAACAAATGGGAAGTCTGCACGATTAAATATTTCGTTTGTTTTCCCCATATATAAATCTTTTACTACATCTTTTACAGTCAACATTTTAAATGGGTCCTCTAAGCTTTTTACAGCTCGTTTTACTAATTCTTTCTTAAGTTCTTCACTAAAACTTTCATTTATAACTTTGTCCTCCTTTAAAATTACATCTATCCTTTTTGGATACTTAATGAGTAAAAAAATAAATCGTTATTTACATATTCACTTTTATTGCATTCCTCCTTTCAAGTTTGTTTGTATCCACTTTGGATATTTTTATACAATTCAAAGTGGATACAATGTCAATATCTTTTTCAAATTTTTTTGAACTTTCTATAGCTTTTATGTAAAAAATATTTAATTATCAACAGTTATTGACTTTCCAAAATGGATATGATAAAGATTATACATAAATTAAGAAGGAGCTAAACTATGACAAACGGAGAAAGAATAAAATATTTAAGAGAAAAAAATGGATTTACTCAAAAAGATATTGCAACTAGACTAGGTGTTGAACCTGCAGCAATATCAAAATATGAATTAGATATGAGAGAACCAAATATTGAAGCACTAAAAAATTATCAACAATTTTTAATGTGTCAATCGATTATTTATTAGGTAGAACGCCAGATGTCTTTGTTGATGAAGCTGATAAAGAGTCATTAGATATTTCTTTAAGAAAAAAATTAAAAACTTAAAAAAAGAATATAAAAATGAAAATGCAATCATTATTGCTATAAATGAACTTTGTTCAGGTGTTGGAAAAACAAGTTATGGAGAATCTAAATCAAATGCGATTATTTCTATTGAAAAAATTGACAATTTGTTTAATGACTTAGAAAATAGTAAATTTCCAAAGCCACAAATTATGATGAAGATTAAAGATATAGAAAAAGGAATAATAATAGTTGAAATAGATTCTTTTGATGATGAAGAATTACCAATTAATGCAACAGTGAGAATAGCATTATACACAGCAAAATTATCAAAAGAATATAACGTACTAGGACTAGCAATGACTATCGATAAAGATGAAAATTGCAAAATTATTGATGCTGTATATCAAAAAAATAATAATTCTTATTATACACAATTACATTTGCCAAAAACAGTGCTATCTGCTGGTGAATATATTGATATAATGAGTAGATTATAGATATCATTTTAAGGAGAAAAAATTATGAAAACAGAATTA
>CAKPCF010000041.1 GCA_934141445.1 uncultured Clostridia bacterium
TTTAATGTACTTATTTCTGACAATGCTGATATTGATGTTATATTATATTTACTTCCATCTAGTTCCAAGTCCTTTATCTTTGATGCATCTCCTACTGTTACTCCATTTTCTCCTACCTCTACTCCTACTTTAGACAATGCATCCGATATTGCACTTTTTATTTCATTATCTGTATTTACTTTTACTAATGGTGTGTTTGGATTTAATTCTGATGTATTCAATGTTCCAAGTACATTATCTGTTCCATCACTGCAATAATACACTCTCAAATCTTCTGTTATTCCATACACATCTTTTAATCTTATATAACTTAAATAATCTGTTGTATCTCCACCTCTTAATTGATTTCTTATTTCTTCTGGTAATGCTTGCTTATTTAATAAATAATGCATCTTTCCATCATAAGTTATATAATTCTTTGTTCCATCTTTTAAACAAAGATTACTTATCTTATTTACTAATAATTCTACATTATTTGTATAATTATCTGCTTCATCATAATATTTTACATATTCTGATTGCAAATACTCTTCTAATGTTGCTATTCCTTGCATATATGTTGCATTTTTAGCTTGTGTCATTATACCATTTTCTCCAATTGTCGCATTTAAGCTTACACCTGCAAGAATCAACATCACAATTATTGATATTACTAAAGCTATTAAAGTAATACCGTTTGTATTATACAAATTCTTTATTTGCATATTATTAGTCTGTTGCATTTCAAGTTGACTCTTCACACATTTTCTTTTGTTCATTTATGATTTTCCCCCTTAGATTTTATAAGTTGAGAAAAAGCTTCTTGTTATTTCATGGCTAATCCAATTGTATGATTAGTAATATCAAAAGCTTTTTCCCTTTCAATCCATAAAAAACATTAGTCTAATGACTTTTGCTTTTCCTTTGAAAGAAAACCATTTCAAAACTTCTCTATTCTACTTTTATGGACTTCTTTAAGTATCAGACTTAAAGTAAAGAAAAAAAGACACAAAGCAGTATATTTTATTATACTTTCGTGTCTTTTCTATTTTTATTTATTTCAAATTATTCATAAAAATTGTTTTGTAATAGTTGACTTCAAAACTTACTAATGATAGAATTTTTATAAATGTTAATCGAGCTTTAAGTCTGATACTTAAAGCATTTTTTTTATTTATAATTAGTTATTCTAAGTTATCTATATTTTCTAGTTCTTCTTTTGTCAATTCTGTAAACTCCATTATTTCATCTAATGGCTTGCCTTTAGCCAACATTTTTTTAGCCATTTCTATTTGTTTTTTTCTTTCGCCTTCTACTAGTCCTTCTGCTCTGCCTGTTTCTCTTTCTTCTCTTTTTATTGCTGCATCTTCCCATCTCTTTAATGCAAAATAAAATGCATCATCTAGCAATGGCTCACTTTTCATTGATTTTTCATATTCCTCTTTGGCTGTGCTTATCGTTTCATTCTCTTTCATATCTTCCTCCCCTATTTCTCCTGGATTCAATAGAAATCTCGTCCACATCCCTATTTCACTCTTTGGACTTATTTTCCCTTCTTCCATATATTTTTTTATCTTTCCTAACTCAACTATATCAATTTCTAACTTAATATGTTTAATTACTTTCTTTATTTTTCTTTTCTTCTTCATTTTCTCGTATGACTTGTTCTACCTGAGCAATTAGTTCTTCTCGATTTGGAATATAATATGTATAATTAGAAGCAAACAAATTATTATTCATTCCACCAATACTATACTCTGCAACAACATTATCTTTATCAGCACAAAGGATAATTCCTATTGGTTTATTATCTCCATCTTCATTTATTTCTTCTTCATAATAATTCAAGTACATATTCATTTGACCAAAATTTTCTGGTTTCAAATTTCCCATTTTCAAATCAATTAAAACATAAGTTTTTAAAATTTTATTGTAAAATACCATATCTACATAGTAATGAAGATTTCCTATTGTAATTCTTTGTTGTGAGCCAACAAACATAAAACCTTTTCCTAATTCTAATAAAAATTTTTCAATATGATTTATCAATTTATATTCTAAATCTTTTTCTAATAATGGCTTTTGCTCTGGTACACCTAAAAATTCAAAAACATATGGATCTTTTATCATATCTTCAGGTTTACTTATTATTTGACCTTTTTTGGCTAATTGTAATACTTTTTCTTTATTTGCTTTTCCATCAGATAGTAATAATCTTTCAAATAATGAAGTTTCTATCTGTCTTTGCAATTCTCTAACTGACCATCTACTATTTATTGTTTCTTTTTCATAAAACTGCCTTTTTGCATTATCTTTTATTGATATTAACTCGCAATAATGTGACCAACCTAAAATTCCAGACGTGTCTGGAATTTTAGAATACATTAGATAGAATTTTCTCATATTAAATAAATTGCTTTTCGAAAAACCTTTTCCAATTTCATTTGATAGTCTTTTTGAAACATTTAATAAAACGGACTTTCCATATTCAGCTTTTATTTGTCCTGACTGTTCTTTCTCTACTATTACTTTTCCTATATTCCAATAAGTACCAATTAATGTTTCATTTACTTGTTGTGCTACTTTACTTCTAGCATTTATTATCAATTTTTTTATTTCATTTACTAATTCATTTGTAATTTTATCCTTACCAATAAATTCATCTGCCATTTTTACCTTCTTTCTAATTTAGCAAACATAACCTGCTAAATCAAAATATTTATTACTATTTATGATATTATCATATTTTCTATGATATTTCCATTTTTTTGAATTTTAATTGTAAATAAATGTTAAGATTCGTTCGACATTTTTCGCATTTCAAACATATAATTCCTCATAAAATAAAGAACTTCAGCATTTAATTGTACTGAAATTCTTTACTTCTTTCATATTATTTTACCAGCCTGATTTATCTGTCCATTTTAAACTTGATAATAGTGACCAATTTATTATATTATCATTTCCAGATAGATATAATTTCTTTAATTTTCCATTTTTATTTAAATTTGCTAATATTTCCAAATTGTTATATGTTTTTGTACTACCATCACTATCTATATAACTTGAAGTGTCAGAAATAGTATTATTGTTTAAATTTAATTCTTCCAAATTCTTTAAGTTTTCTAATGGTTTTAAGCTACTTATATTATTATCATTTAAAGTTAATGTTTGTAAATTGCTTAAAGATTCAATACCATTTATCGATTGTATATGAGCATTCCCCAATGTTACATTTTTTAATGTTGTACATTCTTTTATAGTACTTATGTCTAATATTCTACTTGTAAAATTCACTGTTAAAGTTTGTAAATTTGTAAAACATTCAATTCCTTTTAAATCACTTAAAATATTTCCGTGGTGATGTTTTATTTAATCCAGATATATTCAAAATTTTTACAGAGGATAGTGTTAATTCATTACCTTCTAAATCTTTTAGTATTTCTGATAAACTTGTTAACTTAAAAGTGTGTTGTCTTGTCAGAGCAAGAGTTGTCAAATTTGGTGCATTTTTTAAACTATCAAAAAATTCTGCTTTTTTACTCAAATTTCCATAAGGATTATTCACTTGAAGATATGTCAATTTTGTAGATTTTTCTGCCAAAATCGGAATACCGATAATCACAAGAAAAAGAGGTAATGCTATTCGGCATATATATATTAGCATAGATTCCAACAAGTCTAACATCAGTTAATCCTGTATTACTTAAATCCACAACTGTATTAGAAGAACCAATATATGATGTCCACTGACAAACATTTAAATTAGTTAAATCTTTCAAACCTTCAAGACATTTAAATACATCAATACTAGAACATATTAACCCACTGCAACTACTATTTGATGAGTTAATCCCCTCTTTGCACCAGTAAGTATATTTAATACTTGCTCTCAAACGGTTAATAGTTGTTGTTATATTCTTAAAATCACTTCCATCCGATACTCTTAATGTTTTTAAACTTTTTGCTCCTTCATTTAATGCTGTTAAAGAATTTTCTCCTTTTAGTCCTGTATCTCTTACATCTAACTCTATTAAACCTTCTACTTTTCCTGTTCCTACAAAGTCTAAACTGGTTAATGTTGTATTACCTTTCAATGCTAAAAATTTCAATTGTTTCATACTTGATAAAATTGTATTTAATTGTTCATTTGTTAAATTTGTACATCCTTCCAGATTTAATTTATCTATTGTTGTATTTCCATATAAATCTGCTCTTAATTCTTCATATGTAACTGTGCTTGAATTATAATAATCTGCTACCTTATATCTATCTCCTGTTAAGAATTTTACTGGTAATCTTGCTTCTGTACAACCATTTATTATGTTAGCAATTCCATTTACTACCATATTTTTACTACAGTTTTCTAAATATAAATATTCTAATTTTGTATCATTTACAAAATAACTTACATTAGATAGATTTAAATTATAATTTAAATTTACTTGAGTCAAATTTACTTTATTTGCTAAAGCTGATATTGATGTTCCTGTTATTGCATCTTCTCCAATTTCTATGCCTGTTTCATTTGTTATTGTTCCTAATTTATTGCCTACTCCACATAAATAAGTAATATTATTCATATTGTCCATTCCATTTAGTGATGTAAGTTTATTATGTTCACATCTTAATAAAATTAAATTTGTATAATCTTTAATTGCTGTCAAATCTCCTGTAATATTATTATGATTTATTGATAAATATTTTATTGCCTTTTTTGTTGTATCTGACAACTCTGCTAATGGTGTTAATTTGGTTATTGTTTTTGGTGATTTTACTACTTCCGCTAAATTACTATTGTCATAATCACTTCTAACACCTGTTGATGATTCATATCCTCGCTTTCCAAGAATAGCAAAATAATTTAAATTAGAAAAATTTGCATTTTTTATTCCATTACATAAAACTTCTAATTCATTATCATCTATATTATATAAATACAAATGATTTAATTTACTTAACTTTGCTAAACTGCTATAATTTCCTATTGCAGAACTCTTAAAATATATATCTTTTAACTGCGGACAATTTTCTATTCCATTTAGATTATTTAAAGTTAAGCCATCTAAAATCAAACTTTTTAATGAAATAAGATTATAAAAACTTGAAAAATCTGTTATCCCTGATG
>CAKPCF010000042.1 GCA_934141445.1 uncultured Clostridia bacterium
ATGTCAGGTTTAACAGGAACACCTAATATTCCAGCAACAGTAAAGAAAATAGGAAATGATGCATTTAATAATTGTAGTGGATTAACAGGAACTTTAACAATACCAAGTATATGTGAATCAATTGGGGATAGAGCTTTTAATAAGTGCATAGGATTAACTTTATTAGAGTTGGATACAAGTAGTAATGGAAAATTACAAAGTATAGGTGAGTATGCTTTTTATGGTTGTGTTAATTTATCTAATATAGATTTAAGATTTCCAAGTACACTTACTAATATTGGAGGTCATAGTTTTAGATATTGCGGAAAGATAACAGGTATTTTATATATACCAGAAAAAGTTACTTTAATAAAAGAAAGAAGCTTTGATCATTGTGGAATAACTAATATATATTTTAATAAAGCAACTGAAATAGAAGATGCAGCTTTTTACTGCAGTGGAATTGTTGGAAAATTAGTTATACCAGACAGTGTTATTTCAATAGGAGATGCTGCTTTTGGGTGGTGTAAAAAAATTACAGAAATAGTAATTGGAAATAAACTTTCTTACATTTCTAAGTATTGTTTTATTGAGTGTACAAATATAGAGAAGATAGTGATGCCATCTGCAATTGCTAAAATAGGCGAATTAGCATTTTCGAACTGTACGTCATTGTCAAAACTAGGAAATAATGAAACAAGTGATATAATAGAATATTTAAAGACGACTAATGTAACCAATATTGGAAATAGAGCATTTAGTGGTTGCTCTGCATTAAGGGGTACTTTTTATAATAGATTAACTACAAATGGAGGAGTATGTACATTAGGTGATGCTATATTTTTTGAAACAGGAGTTACAACTACAATTGATTTAGCTACAGGACTAGAAAAACTTAATAATGGAACTTATAAGATAAAAGATTCAGCATATACAGGTGCAACAAACTTAACAGGTAAAATTGATTTATCTAATATACAGTTAGATAATGGACAACTGGCAACAATTACACAAATAGGAAATAATGCATTTTATGGTTGTTCTGAGATTACAGAAATTATCGTACCAGACACGGTTACTAATATAGGTGGTGCGGCATTTTATGGATGTAAAAAATTAACAAATATAAAATTATCAAATTCTATTAATTTGATAGATAATGATATGTTTTATGATTGTATTGCACTTGAAAGAATAGATTTACCTAAAGGTATAACTTCAATAGGCAATAGAGCTTTTTCTAGTTCTGGAGTAAAGAGAATTGATATACCAGATAGTGTAACTAAAATTGGTAATAATGTATTTGTAAGCTCTAAACTTGAAAATATAAATTTTGGAGAAAATAGCGAATTAACCACAATGGGTGGTACCGTTTTTATGTATACAGATAATTTGTTACGAATTGAACTACCATCAAAGTTAAAAACAATTTTAGATAATACTTTTATGGGTTGTACTAATTTGGAAAGTGTAAAGTTCAAAGGTGATATTACTAATATAGGAAGTGCCGTATTTTATGAATGCTCAAATTTGAAGAAAGTAATATTTGCAGATACAACTAAAGTTAGATCAATAGGTGATAATGCTTTTTATAACTGTACTTCATTAAATTTAGTTTTTCGACTTACATCAAATGTGTCAATAGGAAAAAATGCTTTTAAAGATAAAGGGGGAAATAATCTTTCTGGTATAAAATTGGAGTTTGTAAATTAGTATATATATTGAAAATAAATGAAAGACATAGAGTTAAGATTACTTTATGTCTTTTTCTTATTTGTCGAAAGTGCAAATTTTGTCGAACGAATATTTTGGAAAATAGATTGATTTTTGTTGACAATGAGTAAAAATCGTATTACTATATAAACACTTTAGAACGAGTTTAAGATTCAAAATTATTTATGTTCAAAAGAAATTTTAAATCAAATTATTATTTCAAAAATATTATTGATGTCAAAATGAATTTAAGTCATATTCTTTTAATTCAATTGTTCAATAAAATAATCAAAAATTTATAGAAGTACTAATAAATGTAATAAGATTCGTAAAATAAAATATAGCAAAAAACACACTAAAACATGAGATTTTAAATATTTGTAAATAAAGGGAAGGGAGGAAATATTTTATAGAATATAAAGTTAATTCATAAAAAAAGAAATATATTGAGAAATAATTTGAAATAAATATAATTTTGTATTCTTTTAATTTGTTTTAAAGAATAAATAAAAGGAAGGAAACAAATTATGTATTATAGAGAAAATAAAGAAGAAAAAATAGAAAAATTAAAAGAATGGGGAATGTATACACCAACTAATGATGTAATATTCAAGTATTTATTTGGAAGAGAGCAAAATAAGAAATTGCTAGAAGGGCTAATAAAAGCTTTTTTAGGAATGGAAGTAGAGATAAGAGAAGTACAAGAAGAAAGTACAATGCCAAGTAGTTACATAGGAGGAAAAGAATTTAGATTAGATATATTAGCAAAAACAAAAGAAGGTATGCTTATAGATATAGAAGTACAAACTCAAGACTATAAAGAAATAGCAGATAGACTAGCATTGTATCCATCAAGAATGGGAAGTAATGAATTAAAAAAAGGAGAAGAATATAAAAAAGTAAAAAGAGTAATATCAATGTGGATATTCAAAGAATATTTTGAATTAACAAAAGAAGATGAAGAATATATAACAACATGGAATTGGCGAGAAAAAAGTAGCCAAAAAGTGTTGACTGACGAGCAAGAAATTGATATAGTTGAGTTAGGAAAGATAAAAAAATACATGGAAGAAGGAAAAATAAGTCCAAAGAGTGAAGTTGGGATGTGGACGAGATTTCTATTGAATCCAGGAGAAATAGGGGAGGAAGATATGGAAGAGAATGAGACAATAAAGACAGCAAAGCAGGAATATGAAAAATCAACCCAAAGTGAGCCATTGCTAGATGATGCATTTTATTTTGCATTAAAGAGATGGGAAGATGCAGCAATAAAAAGAGAAGAGAGAGAAACAGGCAGAGCAGAAGGATTAGCAGAGGGCGAAAGGAAAAATAAAATAGAAATGGCTAAAAAAATGTTAAAAAATGGAGAATGCATAGAAAAAATAAAAGAATATACAGAATTAACAGAAGAAGAAATAACCAATATAGAAAATTTAAAATAAAACAATTTTGAGAGCCTTACAGATACTTGATTATATTATCAATTTGTTGTATAATGCTGGTGTTCGAATAAACACGCTTTATGTAGAAAGGAAGTTTTGTATGGACAACCGGAATATTGTGAGCAAAAAAATGTCAATGAGTTTGTTTGTTGAACCAGGAACTGAATGGAGAGGAAACATTGAAATAGACGGAGATATATACTTTGGTGAGCGTTGCTCCGTTCTTGGAGATGTAATAGCAGGAAATGTATACTTTAGTGATGGATGTGAAGTTAGAAATGTATTTGCTGAAGGTGATTTGCACTTTGGTAAATATTGTTCTGTAAAAGAAAATATAGTCGCAGAAAATGTGCACTTTGGTAACTGCTGTGAAGCTAAAGAAGTAGTTGCTAAAGCCGATTTTGAATGTGGCGACAGGAACAGCTTTACTAAAGTATTTGCTGAAGGATATGTCGAAGTTGGAAGTTATAATATTTTTCAAGAAATTCATGCAAAAGAAAGTGTAAGCATTTCTTGTTTTTCAAGGTTTGGAACAATTTATACTGATGCAAATGCATATATTGATATGTATAATGATGGAAATTGTATAGCAGCCAATCTTGATGTTAAGGTAGGCGTGAAAAGCGATGTACAGGATATTTATTCTAAAAGAAATGTATACATAGATTGGAGGTCTACAGTTACAAGAATAGAAGCAGATGGTTTGGTAGAGTTAAAACAGGATGCAATCGTTTACAATTGGATCTATACTTTTGGTAAAGTGATACTCAAAACCGAGGCAAAGGTTTTCAGAAGGATTGTTGCAGAGAGTGTAGAGGCAGAAGGAAAATTTGAGTATGATTGTGAAGTAATGGAACTGGTTAAGGAAAAATAAAAAGTTGATGTAATCTCATAATAAAATCAGCAGGCCAATCATGCCATAAATATGGTGTGGTTGGCTTTGCTGTTTTAGTTTTTAATTACAGAGTGATTTTTATGAAAAATCTGGAAATAAATGTTATTTTAATAGATAAAGTAATAGATATAGAATTTAGAAAATACTTTACCAGATATTCAAAGTAATTTAGCTCTACAAAAAAGCCTTTAAGCTCTATACTTAAAGGCTTTCTAATATTTATTAAAATTCTATCATTAGTGAGATTTGAAGTCAACAATTATAAAAATAAATTTTAAAAAATTTCATAAAATAAAAAATTGAAAAGACACGAAAGTATAATAAAATATACTGTTTTGTGTCTTTTTATTTTTTTCTATAAGTATAGAGCTTAAAGATATAAAAAAATTAAAAAATATGAAAATGTATTGACTAAAGAGAAGAAGGAGGAATTATGAGTAAAAATAATATTAAAATAATTGGAATAGTCATAATTATATTGATTGTAATTATTTTGAAAGTGAGAAGTCTGAACACAGATAAGCAAGTATATAAACAAAATAGTATAGCATTACCAGAAAATCAAGTTTTAATAGAAGAAAACAAAAATAAAATAAATGAATATGATTTTGAAGAATCTATTATGAATGATTGACTACAAAGGCTAAATTTTGGAGGAAAAAATGAGAAAGCAAAAAGTGAATAAGAAGTATTTGAATGAAAAATATAGTGAAGAACAAGGAATTACATTGATTGCGTTGGTAATCACGATAATTGTAATGTTAATTTTAGCAGGTATAAGTTTGAATTTGACAATTGGAGAAAATGGAATATTAGCACAAGCAAGAAATGCAAAGATTGCACAAGAGGATGCAGTCTTTAATGAACAGAAAGAATCAATTTTATTTGAAGCATATAATATGAAAAGAGAAGGCAAATCAGATGAAGAGATTGAAGCCTATTTAAAGCAAGCATTTTCAGAATTGGGAGAAAGAACAGTTGTAAGTAAAGTTGGAGATGAGTGGTTAATTGTTTCAGATGAAAGAAT
>CAKPCF010000043.1 GCA_934141445.1 uncultured Clostridia bacterium
CTCTTTCAATCCATAAAAAACATTAGTCTAATGACTTTTGCTTTTCTTTGAAAGAAAACCATTTCAAAACTTCTATTCTTCATTTTTATGGACTTCTTTAAGTATCGGACTTAAAGTAAAGAAAAAAAGACACAAAATAGTATATTTTATTATACTTTCGTGTCTTTTTATATTTTTATTTATTTCAAATTATTCATAAAAGTTGTTTTGGAATAGTTGACTTCAAAGCTTACTAATGATAGAATTTTTATAAATGTTAATCGAGCTTTAAGTCCGATACTTAAAGCTCTTTTTATTTATAAATAATTATTCTAATAACCATTTAGCTATATCGTATATTTGTACTCCTTCATATTGATAAGTATCATGCATTGTTCTAGCTAATAACATTTTTGGATATGCATCTTTAATTTTCAACAATGAATTTACTTCTCTTTCTAATGTTTTGTCATCACTTATATTATCTGAAACTTGAATATATATTTTTTCATTTCTTTTCATTGCAACAAAATCTATTTCTGAATTATACATCTGCCCCACATATACTTCATATCCTCTTCTTAGTAATTCAATTGCTACAATGTTTTCGTACACTCTTCCATAATTCATATTTTTAGTACCTAATTTTGCAAACTTAAATGTTGGATCTACTAAATAATATTTATCTTGTGATTCTAAGTATTTCTTTCCTTGTATATCATATCTTTTTATTTTATAAAATAAATATGCATTTACCATATAATCTATATATGAACCTATTGTTTTGTTGTTTAGCTTATTATCAATTTTATTTAATGAATTTGTTATATTTCTAACAGAAGTTATGTTTGATATATTATCCATCATAAAATTTGTTAGATTATCTAATAACTCTGTATTTTTTATTTTATACTTTTCACGTATATCCCTTACAATTAAAGTATTGTATACATCTAATATATATTTATATTTTTGTTCCTCTTCTTTGTATAAATATGAACCAGACATACCTCCTTCTCTTACATATTTATTAAAAGCTTCATCTACATTCATATTGTTATTATATTGTAAATACTCTTTAAATGAAAATGGAAATATTTCTAGTTCATAAGTTCTTCCTGTAAATAATGTTGCTAAGTCACTACTCATTAAAAATGCATTTGAACCTGTTATATAAATATCATATTTTTCTGACGCATGTAAGCTATTAATTGTTTTTTCAAATCCATCACACATTTGTACTTCATCTATCAATACAAAATTCTTTTTACCTTGTATATATCTCTCTTCTACATATTTATTCATTGCATGATATTCTTTTAAATCTTCATAATCTAAAGAGTTAAAATCTATTTCTATTATATTTCCATCTTGTATGTTTCGTAATATATAATTTTTAAATTCTTCTAATAATTTTGATTTTCCACTACGTCTAACACCTGTTATTACTTTAATATCTGGAGTTTCCATTACAGATATTAGCTCTTTTAAATATTCTCTTTCTATTAGTTTCATTTTAACCACCTCATTATATTATATGATTATTATACCATTTCTATTTCCCAAAGTCAATTTTTTTACATTTTTGAGAAATGAATTACCATTTTCATTTCCCATTTTTAAAAATTTCAAAATATAATTACAATATATAATTTGATGATTACTTGACTTTTCATATTATTTTACCAACCAGATTTTCCAGTCCAATTTGTAATATTAGATAAAATACTCCAATCTGTTATTCCTGTATTTCCACTCAAATATAATTCTCGTAATGCACCTGTTCTATTCATATTGGCTAAAATTTCTAAATTTTTAACTTTTATTTTTTCATTGTTGTCATTAAAAAATGTAGTATCATCATACAAACAATTATTATTTAAATTTAGTTTTACTATATTTTTTAAATTTTCTAAATTATGTACATCTTTTATTTGATTATTATACAATTGTAAACCAGTTAAATTATTCAATTTTTCAATTCCTTTTAAATCTATAATTGAATCATAGTTTAAATTCAAAGTTTTTAGAGTATTTAAATTTTTTATTGCTCCTATTGTTCCGTCTATAGACTTCATATATGAACATGAAAGAATTGAAATTTTTGGCCAATCTAAATCAAAACAATTGTAATTACAGTTATATGTAGTATTACTGCTTACACCAGCATAAAACTCAGTAACATTCATTCCATCTAAAAATTTTAAAGTATTTTCCTTCAAACTTGCCCAAGTTATTGAAACTACTATATCTGCATTTGTGTTTAATTGACAATATGTATATTCATCATTAACTTGCATACAATTTCCAAAGCTTAATTTTTTTAAATTTTTACAATTTTTTAAATTTGTACAACATCCATTTAATATTGAAATTTCTTCTAATGAACTTGGCATAATAAATGTATAAGCATATCCATTAAGACTTCTACAGGTAAAGCTTTTTAAATTAGTCAAATTTGATAAGTCAATATCCTCCGATAATGCTAGACTATTAAAACACATCGCTAAACTTTTCAAGTCTGTGCATTTTTTTAATGTCTTTAAAGTTTCTATATTTGTTGCACAAAAAGCTCCATACCAAAACTTCCAATTAAATATTGAACCATAACCATCTATATCAGTACATCTTGAAATTGTTGGTTGAATTTTTGAACAATCCGCATAACCATTTATCATCAATCTTATAAGTGATTTGCAATTATTTAATACTTCTAATCCAATATCTTCTCCAATTGAATTTTTTGTTTCTGTTGTAACATTCGTATTCCATAAATCAATTCTTTTAAGTTGCTCTGTTTTTTTAGCAAAAGAAATATCATTGATTTTAATATTCTTTAATGATAAGTTTTTTATTGATGTCATTGTTGATAATACTTCATTTATTATTACATTAAGTTCTTCTCCGGCAATTTCAATTTTCGATTCATCTACTATTTTTAAATCACATAAATTTAAATCTTGGATATACGTATTATTTTTTAAAGCTAAAAATTCACCTTTAGATAAAGTTTGTCCAGATAAGTCTAATTTTAAAGTATCTTTATCAAGTAATGCTAGCGAATATTTTGAACTCAAACTTAGTTTTCCACTGCAACCATTTAATAAAGATTTTATTTTTACTAATGAATTTGTATCTAAATTTTCACATGTACTCATCAACAAATATTTTAAGTTAGTATCATTTATTAGGTAATGAACAAACTTCAAATTATTATTATATGTTAATCCTAAAAAATATAATTCTTTTTTATCACTTAATGCATTCAATGCATTTTCATTATTTATACCATCATCATAACCATCATTATCATTATCTCCTAAAATTTCTTCATTCGATCCCAATAAGTTATTTTGAGCATATAAATACTTTAATAGCTCCATATCTTCTATTCCACTCAATGTTACTAATTTGTTCATTTCTACTCTTAATAAAATTACATTTTTAAAAGCTTTTATAGCATCTAGTGAAGTAATTGCATTATTCTGTAAGCTTAAATATTTTACAGCTTCTGCTGTTGTTTTGCTAAGATTTAATAATGGTGAAATATCTGTTAGTCCATTATTTCTAACATTATAATCATAATTTTCTCCAAGCTCCTCTCCATGCACATTTGATGCGCAAAGTCTATCTTGAGTTCCAGAAAAAGCCAAATATTTCAAGTTTGGAAAATCATATTTTGAAATTCCATTATCTTTATCACATAATTTTTTTAATTCATCATTAGTTGGATTATAAAAATATAAATATACTAATCTATCTGCATTTTGTCCTAAAGCAGAATAGTTTCCAATCTTACAATTTTTGAAATATATATAATACATTTTAGTTGCATTTTCTATCCCATCTAAAGATTCTATATCTAGATTTTCCAAAACAATCTGTTCTAATGATGGCAAAGCATACATATCCTTCAAGTTAGTTATTCCATCTTCTTGCTTTATAGTTAATTGCTTTATTATTTTGGTATCTTCTAATGTTACATTCTTTTCATCACTGCCAGTAATTATTTTTGCCATATTACTACCAGCTTCAAAAATTTCTTTTGTAGAATCAGCTATATCTAATTCAGAAACATCAATTCCTTCGATTGTGTCTTTTCCATTTGGACAATAATATACTTTCAAATTACTAGTCACACCATAAACATCCTTCATATTAGCATAATCTGCATATGTCAAATTTTCTTTTCCGTTAGCTGTACCACCAACTATTGATTTTTTTATATCTTCTGGAAGTCCAGACACATTTATAAAATAATGTGAGTTTCCATCACTGTCCACTACATATCCCAATGGTGCACCTTGATAAAACCAGCCTGAACTTTGCCTATAATTTTTCAATGCTATAGCTTTATTTTCTGCATCTGAAAATTCATCATAATTTTCAATATAATATTGTTGCAAATATTCCTCTAATGTAGCTCTACTTTGAGAATACATTGTATTTTTAGCCTGTTCAATTATTCCATTTTCTCCAATTGTTGCGTTTAAACTTACACCAGCAAGAATTAGCATTACAATTATTGAGATTACTAGTGCTATTAGAGTAATAGCTTTTTGATT
>CAKPCF010000044.1 GCA_934141445.1 uncultured Clostridia bacterium
ATAGATGATAATGAATTAGAAGTTTTATGTAATGGAATAAAGAATGCAAATTTTTCTAATTTAGAGTATCTTTCAATTGCAGGAAAAATGGGATATGAATCAGAAAATAATGTTACTGGAACTTATGATAGTAATAATTTGATAAATATTACAAAATCAACAAAGACAATAACCAAATTATCATCATTATCAGAATTGTCAGATACAACTAAAAAGGCAGTAAAATATTTATCTATAAATCATAATAATATTACAGGAGATTTGACAGCAATTAAAGATTATACAAATTTAACTTTATTAAGATGCGAACATAATAAACTTACTTCATTAGATGGAATGGACAATATGAATAATATTACTTATTTGTGTGGAGTAGGTAATAAATTAGGAACGATAACAAATGAATCTGGAATAGAAAGTGAAGAAGATGCATTGACTGGAACATCAATATCAGCTTTAGCAAATAAAACAAAATTGATACGAGTTAATTTGAATAATAATTCTAATTTAGCAAATGTAAGTTATTTTTTGAATGATATAAGTCTAAAATATTTGTATTTAGAAAAGTGTAGTAAAAATATGGTAATAAATGGAATTGCTAGCATAATGAATGGTTGTACAGAAACAAGATTACCAGTAAAATTTTTAACAGGAGATAGATATAAAGTAGCAGATTATTATAATGCGAGTACAGTTACTTATGAAGAATTAAGAGCAGATTTATATGGAAATACAACCATAGATAAATTAAATTTAGAAGGATGTACAAATTTAACAAATGAACAGTTAAATACAATTTTATCAAGTATGAAACAATTGAAATTTTTAGCATTAAAAGGCAATACAACTTTAACAAGTTTGGATTTTGTAGGAACGGGAAAAGTAGAAGGTTTAATAGAATTAGATGTAAGAGATACAGGATTAAAAGGAGAAAATTCATTAACTGCATTAAATGAAGGCGCAAAAAGTTTAAGAACTTTAAGGGTGTCAGATGGAAGTGACTTTAAAAATATAACAACAACAATCAATCGTTTGAGAACAGGTTCAAATAATAATTACTGGTGTAGAGAAACTAGTAATGACATAAGTTGTAGTGGTTTGGTGTGTTCTAGTATTGATGTATTTAAATGTCTTGAAGGTTTGAAAGATTTAACTAATTTAAATGTTTGTCAGTGGACATCATATATTGGTTCTTCTAATACAGTTGTGGATTTAAATAATACAGGATTAACTGATGTTAAACTTGTTGGAATCTATGCTAATATATATTTTCCAAGTAGCATAACTAGTATCAATATAGATAGCCGGATTACCAATCTTAGCAGAAAAAACTGAAAAATTAACTAGACTTATAGTGGTAAATCCATTGCGGTAATATGTCTAAAAAAATAGAATTTTTTTCTAGTTTGAAAAATGCACCAAACCTGACATCACTTGATTTGGTAAGATTGAAAAATCTTGAATTAACAAGTTTGTCAGATTACTTAAAAGATTCAAATGGCAATGAATTGTCATTACCATCTATAGTAAGCTTGAATATATCTGGTTTAAAACAAACAACATCAGGAAGTATTTTAAGTGACTTGAGTGGTTTGGAATGTTTTACAAATTTACAAACTTTAACAATGAATTACACAAGTAAAATATTAGATATAAGTGCTATAAAAGGATGTAAAACATTAAAAAATGTAACATTGGGATACTGCAATATACAATCAATAAATGGTCTTGAGAATTTAAGTAATTTACAAACATTAACTTTAAATGATAATAATATAAGTAGCTTAAAACCATTAGAAAATTTAAAGAATTTGGAAGAACTAAATTTAAGTAATAATACAATATCAGATACTTCAAGTTATATAGATAGTGATGGAAGTACAAAAACATATAATAATTTGGAAATATTAGCAAATTTAAATAAAAATGGAAAATTAAAGAAATTATATCTAGCTGGAAATGATAATATAATAAATTGGTCACCATTATCAAGTTTGAAATGGACAGATAAAACTGGTTGGTAAAATAATATGAAAAGTAAAGAATTTCAGTATAATTAAAAGCTGAGGTTCTTTATTTTTATATGAAATTATATGATTAAAATGCAGAAAATGTGAAAAAAAGTCATAAAATAATGTAAAAAATGTGATAAAGTACGTTGAAACAACGTAAAAAATGTGATATACTTATAATGGAAGGTGAGTATATGAGATTAGAAAGAAAAATTGATAGATACTTAATTGAATGGAAAAAGAACAAAGATAGAATGCCATTGATAATAAAGGGTGCGAGGCAGATTGGGAAAACTGATTCAATAAAAAACTTTGGATTAAATAATTATAAAAGTTTTATTGAAATAAATTTTGTATTACAACCAGAATATAAAGGGATTTTTGATAAAGGTTTTGAAATTGATAGAGTTATTAAAGAAATCACTTTAATAAACGGAAAACTCGAATTTATACCAGGAGAAACACTTATATTTTTTGATGAAATTCAAGATTATCCTAGTTGCGCAACATCACTAAAAGCGTTTAGAGAAGATGGAAGATTTGATGTAATATGCTCAGGTTCTTTAATGGGGATAAATTATGAAAGAATAGAATCAAATAGTGTTGGAAACAAGATAGATTATATAATGCATTCATTGGACTTTGAAGAATTTTTATGGGCAAAAGGGTATAGAGAAGAGCAAATAGAAGATTTATATCAAAATATGATAAAAAATGAACCATTATCGAAAATTCAATATGAAGTTATGATGGAAAATTTTCAGGAATATATGCTTATTGGCGGAATGCCTTTAATAGTAAAAACTTTTATAGAAAACAAAAGCTATACAGGAATATTAGAAATGCAAAAACAAATTATATTAGACTATGAAGAGGATATAACAAAGTATGCTGGTGGATTAGATAAAACAAAAATTTTAAATGCATATAGAAAAATACCTGTATTTTTAGGAAATGAAAATAAAAAATTTCAAATAACAAAAATCTCATCAGGAGCTAGAAATAGAGAATATGTAGGAGTAGTAGAGTGGCTTGAAAATGCTGGCATAGTGAACATTTGCTATTGCTTGGAGCAAGTAAGTTTACCACTAAAAGGAAATTATAATCCAGATAATTACAGATTATATTTTGGAGATCCAGGAATTTTAATTGCTACTTTAGATGAAGAAGCACAATTGGATTTGAGAAATAATAAAAACTTTAATACTTATAAAGGTGCAATTTATGAAAATATAGTTGCTGATATGTTAGTAAAGGAAGGATATAACTTATATTTTTATAGAGATGATTCTGGCAGACTTGAAATGGATTTTTTTGTAAGAGATATCAATAGCTTGATTCCAGTTGAAGTAAAGGCTAATGATAATTCTACTATATCATTAAATAATTTGATAAATGGTAATAAGTATAATGATATAAAATATGGAATAAAATTATGCAATAAAAATATAGGATTTAATGGAAAATTTTATACATTTCCATATTTCCTTACATTCTTATTAAAAAGATATTTGATGGAAAAAAGTAGTTTATAGAATATAATAGGAATGAGAGAAATAGTATTTATAAATAAAAAGAGCTTTAAGTACCATACTTAAAGCTCGATTAACATTTATAAAAATTCTATCATTAGTAAGTTTTGAAGTCAACTATTCCAAAACAATTTTATGAATAATTTGAAATAAATAAAAACAGAAAAGACACAAAAGTATAATAAAATATACTATTTTGTGTCTTTTTTTCTTTACTTTAAGTATGGTACTTAAAGAAGTCCATAAAAATAAAAAGAGAAGTTTTGAAATGGTTTTCTTTCAAAGAAAAGCAAAAGTCATTAGACTAATGTTTTTTATGGATTGAAAGAGAAAGAGCTTTTGATATTGCTAATTATATAATCGAATTAGTAATGCAACAATAAAAAGCTTTTTCTCTACTTATAAAATCTGAGGGAGGAAAATCATAAATGAACAAAAGAAAATGTGTGAAGAGTCAACTTGAAATGCAACAGACTAATAACAGGCAAATAAAGAATTTGTATAATACAAACGGTATTACTTTAATAGCTTTAGTAATATCAATAATTGTGATGTTGATTCTTGCAGGTGTAAGCTTAAATGCAACAATTGGAGAAAATGGTATAATGACACAAGCTAAAAACGCAAC
>CAKPCF010000045.1 GCA_934141445.1 uncultured Clostridia bacterium
GAAAAATCAATGAAAAGTGAGCCATTGCTAGATGATGCATTTTATTTTGCATTAAAAAGATGGGAAGATGCAGCAATCAAAAGAGAAGAAAGAGAAACAGGCAGAATAGAAGGAAGAACTGAGGGGAGAGCAGAAGGTTTGAAAAAAGGAAAAGCAGAAGGATTAGCAGAGGGTGAAAGAAAAACTAAAATTGAAATGGCTAAACTGATGTTAAAAGATAATAAAGATGTTGAAGAAATAAAAAAATATACAGGTTTGACCGAAGAAGAACTAGAAAATATAGATAATTTAGAATAACTAATTACAAATAAAAATGCTTTAAGTATCTGACTTAAAGCACGATTAACATTTATAAAAATTCTATCATTAGTAATGTTTGAAGTCAACTATTCCAAAACAATTTTTATGAATAATATGAAATAAATGAAAGCGGAAAAGACACGAAAGTATAGTAAAATATACTATTTCGTGTCTTTTTTTCCTTACTTTAAGTCAGATACTTAAAGAAGTCCATAAAAATGAAAATAGAAGTTTTGAAATGGTTTTCTTTCAAAGAAAAGCAAAAGTCATTAGACTAATGTTTTTTATGGATTGAAAGAGAAAGAGCTTTTTATATTGATAATTGTACTGTGCCGAAGATGCAAAAGATTATCAAAGATAAACAAAAAGCTTTTTCTCTACTTATAAAATCTGAGGGGGAAAATCATAGATGAACAAAAGAAAATGTAAGAAGAGTCGATTGGAATTTAAACAGAATAATAGTCCAACAAAACATTTGAATAATACAAGTGGTATTACCTTAATAGCACTTGTAATTTCAATAATTGTAATGTTAATTCTTGCAGGTGTAAGCTTAAATGCAACAATTGGAGAAAATGGCATAATGACACAGGCTAAGAATGCAACTTATGTACAAAGTGTTGCAGTATTGGAAGAATATATAAATAATTATTATGTAGAACATTATGAAGAATTAAGTGGAGAAGATAGTAAAGTGTTAACATTAACACAATTAGAGCCAAGTTGGTTTTATATACCAGCAAATGAAGGTGTTGGTGGTTTAAGATATGTAGTAGATGGAGAAGGACATGCACTTTATTTAATAAAGAAAAGTGGACTACCAGAAGATATAAAAAATCAGATAAGAGGTGGAGATGCAGGAGAAGGTAGTTATGCAGATTATGTAGCATTAAATGATGTGTATGGAGTAACATCAGATTTGAAAGTATATTATTGTTCAAATGGTACAGATACAATATTGGGAGCAAGTAAAGAAGCAATAGATTCAGATAACCCATTAAGGAAAGTGTATACAGAAACAGATAATTCAGCAATATATGGATTATTATCAGATTATGATACGGAGAATAGTGAAGGAAATAAAGATGGAGTATTAACAGCAGAAGAATTAAAGAGTGTAACAACATTAACAATAGATAGCTCATCAGGAATAACAGACTTTTCAAGTTTTTATAATCTAATTTCACTAAAAAGTTTGACTTTAGATAGTATAACTTTAAATAATCTAAATGGCATAGAAAATTGCCCACAGTTAAAAGATATATATTTTAAGAGTTCAGTAATAGGGAACTATAGTAGTTTAGAAAAATTAAGTAAATTGAATCACTTGTATTTATATAATATAGATGATAATGAATTAGAAATATTATGTAGAGATATAAAAGAAGCGAACTTTTCTAATTTAGAATATCTTTCAATTGCAGGAAAAACTGGGTATGAATCAGAGATTAGTATTATTACAAGATTTGACAATAGTGGTATAAATAAAGTAACAAAGTCAACAAAAACAATAACAAAATTATCACCATTAGCAGAGTTATCAGATACGACTAAGAAAGCAGTAAAATATTTATCAATAAATCATAATAATATTACAGGAGATTTGACAGAAATTAAAGATTATACAAATTTAATTTTTTTGAGATGTGAACATAATAAACTTACTTCATTAGATGGAATGGACAATATGAATAATATTACTTATTTATGTGGAGTAGGCAATAAATTAGGAACAATAACAAATGAATCAGACATAGAAAGTGAAGAAGATGCAATAACGGGAACATCAATATCAGCTTTAGCTAATAAGACGCAATTAACACAAGTAAATTTAAATTCAAATTCAAATTTATCTAATGTAAGTTATTTTGTAAATGATACAAGCCTAAAATATTTATACTTAGAAAATTGTAGTAAAACTATGGTAGTAGGTAATATTACAAATATAATAAATGGTTGTATGGAAACAAGATTACCTGTAAAGTTTTTAACAGGAGATAGATATAAAGTAGCAGATTATTATAATGCGAGTACAGTTACTTATGAGGAATTAAGAGCTGATTTATATGGAAACACAACAATAGATAAATTAAATTTGGAAGGATGTACAAATTTAACAAATGAGCAGTTAAATACAATTTTAGGTAGTATGCCACAACTAAAATATGTAACATTAAGAAATTGTACTAATTTAACAACAATAGATTTTGTAGCAGAAAAGCATAAAACTGAAAATGTAGATGGTAATGTTAGCTACAAATATACAAATCCAAAGTGTATAAATTTGATAGAATTGGATTTGAGAAACACTAATGTAAGTGATATGACATCTTTAAATGATTATGCAGTAGAACTAAAAACTTTGAGAATATCTAATGGAGATAATTTAGTAAATGTGAAGAATACAATAGAAAGATTAAAAAACGATAAACAATCTGGATACTGGTATAGTGGCAATTCTATGGGTGGGCTGGTGTGTGATAATATTGAGATTTTAAAAGGAATAGAAAAAATAACAGATTTGAAAAAAATATATATTAGTCAATGGGAAAATGCAATTGGAGATGCTAATTCAATTATTGACTTAAGAAATACAAAATTAAAAAAAATTGATATAAAAGGAATAAAAGGAAAAATATATTTGCCAAATACCGTAGAAAATTGTCAAATTGCTGAGGGTGCTATATGTGTTATAGAAAAAGAATCAAGTCTATTAAAATCTCTTACAATAAGTGTTCCTGCTAGTAACTTTGATTTGGTTTGGAAAAATGAATTTTATGATAGCCTAAGTAATGCTGTAAATTTAGAAAGGTTATGTTTAAACAGGTTGAGTAATCTAAATGTTGAAAAAATATCAGACATTATACATAGTGTTTTACCGAATGTTTATTTTTTAGATTTATCTGGTGGTACATATTATTATCCACAAAGTAATCTAAAAAGCTTAATTGGAATCGAAAAATTTCCAAAGTTACAAGAGCTGAAAATACTTAGTACAAGTAAAATATTAGATATAAGTGCTATAAAAGATTGTACAACATTAAAAAATGTAATCTTTGGGAATACTCATATACAATCCATAAATGGTCTTGAATCTTTAAGTAATTTGCAAAAATTAACTTTAAATGATAATAATATAAGTAGTTTAAAACCATTAGAAAACTTAAAAAATTTGGAAGAACTAAATTTAAGTAATAATACAATTTCAGACACTTCAAGCTATATAGACAGTGATGGAAGTACAAAAACATATAATAATTTGGAAATATTAGCGAATTTAAATAAAAATGGAAAGTTAAAAAAGCTATATTTAGCTGGAAATGATAATATAATAAATTGGTCACCATTATCAAGTTTAAAATGGACAGACAAATCAGGATGGTAAAATAATATAAAAGTAAAGAATTTCAGTATAATAAAAAGCTGGAATTCTTTATGTTTATATGAAATTACATATTTGAAATGCGAAAAATGTCGAACGAATTATTAGACAAATTTATGTAAAATTATTGACTAATTAGAAAAATGCTGGTAAAGTATAAACCATTCAAATAGAATTAGATTCAATTGAAATTTATAAATAATTATCAATGTTTTCAAGAAATTCTTTAGCAGTTCTGCTAAAAATATTTCAAATTTAAAAATTAAATAATATATTAAAAAAATTTTATCTTATGAAAATTTATATTGTGTTAGTTGTATAGATTATTTTAAATTTATAAAATCAAGCATATTGCCATTACTTTATAACTTTCAGTTGAATTCATCTAAAAAAATAAAATAGAAGGAGGCAATTGCCAATGAAATTAAAAAAGAGAAAATATAAGGAATATAATGGAAAGGAAAT
>CAKPCF010000046.1 GCA_934141445.1 uncultured Clostridia bacterium
GGTGTATGGATTGCTAAAGCTACTGCATCTGGTATACTATGTGAACTTCTAATAAACTCAACTCTCATTTTTCCAAGTACAATAGTTTGTCCTTGTTTAACAGTTTTTAATTTTGTTATTTCTTTTAAATGATGTTCTTCTAGTTTGTTTTCAATTAAACCAACTGTAAGCTTTGTAGCATAAATAGGAACATTGCCTAATTCTTTCAAGAAATAAGGTATTGATCCAATATGATCTTCATGACCATGTGTTATAACTAAACCTCTAATTTTTTCTCTGTTTTTTACTAAATAAGTAAAATCTGGAATAACTAAATCTATTCCAAGCATATCATCTTCTGGAAAAGAAACACCACAGTCGACAATTACAATATCATTTCCATATTCAAACACAGTAATATTTTTTCCTATTTCTTGAAGTCCACCTAATGGTATTATTTTTAAAGTTTCTTTTTTAAAACCAACTTCTTCTTTAGCACCAACTTGATTTTTTCTACTTCTTCTAATATTCTTTCTATTTGTAACTACTGGTAAATTTGAATTAGATACAACAAGATCTGTAACTTCTACACTTTCTATATTTTTTGCTTTATTTTCAGTTACTTCTTCATTAAATTGCTCTAATCCAACATTTTTATTTGTATTTCTTTTATTATTTTTTCTTGTAGTTCTACTTACTGTTGGTGTAAAATTAGTTCTTTTTCTTGCTCCTTTTTCCTTTGAAAATACAGCATCTGAATAATTTTTCTCTTTTCTTGTATTAGTTCTTGCTTTAGATTTTCTTGTATTGTTTGCTTTTTTCACATTATTTGAGTTTTCATTTACATTTTCAATAACATTTGTATTATCTTCCATATATTTTTGCAATTTATATAAATTGCTCTCCTTTCTCTTATTTTACGCA
Source organism: uncultured Clostridia bacterium (assembly GCA_934141445.1). Taxonomy (GTDB): domain Bacteria; phylum Bacillota; class Clostridia; order TANB77; family CAG-508; genus Scatovivens. Next base: position 904 of record CAKPCF010000046.1, read on the forward strand.
TAAAAAAATAGCTTAATTTTATTAAACTATTCGAAAAATCTTATTCCAATTTTAAAAGTTATCAATAAATATTAAATATATAATTTAATATTCTAATTTTATCCATATTATTTTATAATAAAATAATTTACATTTTTTATTTCTATTGTTTGTTAAAATCACTTAAAACTAATATAAACTTTTTCTCTCTCTTATTTATACTAATAATGATTTTTATTCCGTACCATTTTATTTTAATAATTTAATAACTAATTTTCCGAACAATTTTTAATAAATTTTTTAAAATCTCTTTTTATACTGTATGGTATTATATAGTATTTTTCTATTATTGTCAATGGTTACATAATTTTTAATTTTATATTTTTAATTTTATAAAAAAAGAACCCCGCTGTAGTTGCGGGGAAAGAGTCCAGCCTTCCAATGGAATTATCTTGTTTTTCAAACTGGGTCTTTTGAAAGGATTACGCAATCCGGAGATTTACCTTGCTGGTAGGCTTCTGTTCACCATCAGCGTATTCAAACCTTACTTTCACACGTTCTGCGGTTTCCTGCGTCTCCTGGTCAAACCAGAAAGAGCCGGCCTCCACAAAATACATGCGAAGTAACATCTGCCACAGGCCATCATCTGTCTTCTTCTTGATGATTTTCACCTCATGGGGTTCAGGCTGAAAGGTCTTCAAATTATAGCCCATCGCCTTAAAACGACAAACCATATCGAAGAAATCATGCTCCAGCTCGTCATCAAAGAAGTAAAGGCACAAAGCCTCAACTTTATCGTTAACGATCAAATCTGCCTGCTTAAACTTCCGAATAAAAACTTTCTTGCTCATAATGTTATAACTTCCTTTCATTTCTAAGTGTGGCTATACATCGTACATAAATATTATACCATATTATGTAAATATATGCAAGTTTTTGCTTAGTTTTCGCACTTTTTCGTACTTTTTAGTAAATTTATTTTTGTTTAATTTTTTATAATTTCAAAGTTCAAATTTATATATTCTGAAAAAGTACAAAAATATCACATTTTAATAATTTTATTCAATTATAGTTGCACCAATTATTCCAGCATCATTACTATATAAAGCTGTACAAAAATCTGGTTTAGAAGAATTAAAAGTTGCATTTGGTTTCATTATTTCTGAAATTAGCTCTTTATATAAAAAAGTTTTATTCCAATAAGCAAAACTACCACCAAAGCAAACCACTTCTGGTTCAAAAATATCTATATAATTACAAATTCCAGTTTTTAAATATTCTATATAAGTCTGAATATCTTGTAACACTTTTTCTCGATTTGCTGGAATTATTTTTTCTCTAAGTTCTTGTCCAGAAATATCACTATCTATATCAAGAGTTTCAGATATTTTCATTCTTAAAGCCTTTATTGATGCATAAGCTTCTAAACAACCTTGTTTACCACAACTACATTGTCTACCACCTTTATTTACAACCATATGTCCTAATTCAAATCCAGAAAATCTTTTTGGCTCAAGCAATTTACCTCCCATAAAAACTGCTCCACCAATACCTGTTCCTATATTTATGAAAACACAGTCATCATAAGCTTTCATAGCACCATACTTTTTTTCAGCTAAAGCTGCACATTTTCCATCATTTCTAATATAAATTGGTATTTCAAATTTTTCTTTTAATAAACCTACTAAATTAAAATCTTTCAAATTCAAATTTCCAGCTTTTACTATACATCCATTTGCAATTGTACCTGGTGATGCTATACCAATAAGTTCTACATCTGATAATTTTAAATTGTTTTCGTTCAATATCTCATTTATCATTCTTGTAATTTCATTTACAATACTTTCTTCTATTTTTATTCTATCTTGTCTTGTTAAAATTTTATCTTTAGGTTCTCCAATTATTTTATCTCCCTCTATTAAACCAACACCTATATGACTTCCTCCTAAATCAACTCCAATTTTCATAAAACACTTTTACTTATTAAATTTACTATTTTATAAATTTAATTTCTCCTCTCTTTTTTATTAAGCTAGTTTGAGATAACTTGTTATTATTCTAAATTATCTATATTTTTTAATTCTTCTTCGGTTAAACCTGTTATTTCTAAAATTTGTTCCTTTGACATATTCATTTCTAGCATTTTTTTAGCCATTTCTATTTGCTTTTTTCTTCCGCCTTCTACTAGTCCTTCTGCTCTTCCTGTTTTCAAACCTTTTGCTCTACCTTCTTCCTCTCCTTTTTCTTTTGCATAGCTTAATGCTGCTTTTCTATCATACTCATTCAATTCTCTTATTGTTAGTGCATCATACACATCTCTATCATTCATTACTTCATCTACTATTGCATTTATTTCCTCTATACTCTTTTTCATTCTTATCAATTCCCCCTTTTCT
>CAKPCF010000047.1 GCA_934141445.1 uncultured Clostridia bacterium
GAATTAAAGAGTGTAACAACATTAACAATAGATAGCTCATCAGGGATAACAGATTTTTCAAGTTTTTATAATTTGATGTCATTAAAAGAACTAGTATTAGATGGTTTAAATTTAAATAATCTAAATGGAATAGAAAATTGTCCGCAGTTAAAAGACATATATTTTAAGAGTTCAGTAATAGGAAATTATAGTAGTTTAGCAAAATTAAGTAAATTAAATCATTTGTATTTATATAATATAGATGATAATGAATTAGAAGTTTTATGTGATGGAATAAAAAATGCAAATTTTTTTAATTTAGAGTATCTTTCAATTGCAGGAAAGATGTGGTATGAATCAGATGTTAGGATTATTACAAGATTTGACAATAGTGGTATAAACAAAGTAACAAAGTCGACAAAAACAATAACAAAATTAACACCATTAGCAGAGTTATCAGATACGACTAAGAAAGCAGTAAAATATTTATCAATAAATCATAATAATATTACAGGTGATTTAACAGAGATTGCAGGATATACAAATTTAATTTTATTGAGATGTGAATATAACAAATTAACATCATTAACAGGTATGGATAATATGAATAATATTACTTATTTATGTGGAATAGGGAATAAGTTAGGAACAATAACAAATGAAGTAGGCTTAGAAAGTGAAGAAGATGCACTGACAGGAACATCTATATCAGCTTTAGCTAATAAAACGCAATTAACACAAGTGAATTTAAATGAGAATTCAAATTTATCTAATGTAAGTTATTTTGCAAACGATACTAAATTAGAGTATTTGTATTTAGAAAGTTGTAGTAAAAAAATGGTAGTAAATGGAATTGCTAACATAATAAATGGTTGTATAGAAAAAAGATTACCAGTAAAGTTTCTAACAGGAGACAGATATAAAGTAGCAGATTATTATAATGCAAGCACAGTTACGTATGAAGAATTAAGAGCCGATTTATATGGAAACACAACCATAGATAAATTAAATTTAGAAGGATGTACAAATTTAACAAATGAACAGTTAAACACAATTTTATCAAGTATGAAACAACTGAAATTCTTAGCATTAAAAGGTAATACGACCTTAACAAGTCTTGACTTTGTAGGAACAGGAAAAGTAGAAGGTTTAATAGAACTAGATGTAAGAGATACAGGACTAAAAGGAGAGAATTCTTTAATATCATTAAATGAAGGAGCAAAAAGTTTAAAAACACTAAGAGTTTCAGATGGAAGTGATTTTAAAAATATAACAACAACAATAAATCGATTGAAAACAGGGGAAGCTTCCAACTACTGGTGTAGAGAAGATGGTGCTGGAACTTGTAGTGGCTTGGTATGTTCTAGTATTGATGTCTTTAAATGTTTAGAAGGACTACAGGATTTAAATACTCTATATGTTGCACAATGGACTTCTGCTATTGGAAATCCTAATATAATTGTGGATTTTAGTACAACCGGATTAACTCATGCATATGTGCAAGGGGTATGTGCCAATATATATTTTCCAAATAGTTTGAAAACGTTAACTGTTGATTCAGCACGGTATACCTATTTTGGCAGAAGAATCAACTGAATTGGTTAGCTTAAATCTCCAAAATCCAAAAAACAATATGATTAAAAAAATAGAATGTTTTTCAAGTTTAAAAAATGCACCAAATTTGAAAATATTAACATTAGCAAGACTAGAAAGAATTTCAATAACAAGTATATCAGATTATTTAAAAGACTCTGAAGGCAATGATTTAGTGCTAGCTTCGGTAACTGCTTTGAATTTATCCGGGAATTCTCAAAATACACCTCAAAGTATATTAAGTGATTTAAGGGGAATAAAGTGTTTTACAAATTTACAAACATTAACAATGAATTATACAAGTAAAATATTGGATATAAGTGCTATAAAAGAGTGTACAACATTAAAAAATGTAACATTAGGATACTGTAATATACAATCTATAGACGGTCTTGAATCTTTAAATAATTTACAAAAATTAACTTTAAATAATAACAATATAAGTAGTTTAAAACCATTAGAAAACTTAAAGAATTTGGAAGAACTAAATTTAAATAATAATGCTATTTCAGATACTTCAAGCTATGTAGATAGTGATGGAAGTACAAAAACATATAACAATTTGGAAATATTAGCGAACTTAAATAAAAATGGAAAATTAAAGAAATTATATTTATCTGGAAATGATAATATAATAAATTGGTTACCATTATCAAGTTTAAAATGGACAGATAAATCTGGTTGGTAAAAATATAATAAGAAACAAAGAATTTCAGTATAATAAAATGCTGGAGTTCTTTATGTTTATATAAAATTATATGCTTTGAAATGAAAATTTTGTCGAACGAATCTTTATGAAAATGAAGTGAAATTTGTTGACAATGAGTAAAAATCGTATTACTATATAAACACTTTAGAACGAGTTTGAGATTCAAAATTATTTATGTTCAAAAGAAAATTTTAAATCAAATTATTATTTCAAAAATATTATTGATATCAAAATGAATTTTTTAATTTAACCAAAGAAGATAAAGAATATATAACAACATGGAATTGGCGAGAAAAAAGTAGTCAAAAAGTGTTGACTGACGAGCAAGAAATTGATATAGTTGAGTTAGGAAAGATAAAAAAATACATGGAAGAAGGGAAAATAAGTCCAAAGAGTGAAGTTGGGATGTGGACGAGATTTCTATTGAATCCAGGAGAAATAGGGGAGGAAGATATGGAAGAGAATGAGACAATAAAGACAGCAAAGCAGGAATATGAAAAATCAACCCAAAGTGAGCCATTGCTAGATGATGCATTTTATTTTGCATTAAATAGATGGGAAGATGCAGCAATAAAAAGAGAAGAAAGAGAAACAGGCAGAATAGAAGGCAGAGCCGAGGGTAGAGCAGAAGGTTTGAAAAAAGGAAGAGCTGAGGGTGAAAGAAAAAAACAAATAGAAATGGCTAAAAAATTATTAGAAAATAATATAGCCCAAGAAATCATTTTATCAACAACAGGTTTAACCGAAGAAGAACTAGAAAATATTGATAATTTAGAATAGTTATTTATAAATAAAAAGAGCTTTAAGTACCAAACTTAAAGCTCGATTAACATTTATAAAAATTCTATCATTAGTAAG
>CAKPCF010000048.1 GCA_934141445.1 uncultured Clostridia bacterium
ATTTCATTGGCAATTGCCTCCTTCTATTTTATTTTTTAGATAAATTCAATTGAAAGTTATAAGGTAACTGCAATATATTTAATTTTATAAATTTAAAATAATCTACACAACTAACACAATATAAATTTCATAAGATAAAATCTTTTATTTTTAATATATTATTTAATTTTTAAATTTGAAATATTTTTAGCAGAACTGCTAAAGAATTTCTTGAAAATATTGATAATTACTTATAAATTTCAATTGAATCTAATTCTATTTGAATGATTTATACTTTACCAGCATTTTTCTAATTAGTCAATAATTTTACATAAATTTATATAAAGATTCGTTCGACATTTTTCGCATTTCAAAACATATAATTTCATATAAAAATAAAGAACTTCAGCATTTAATTATACTGAAATTCTTTACTTCTTTCATATCATTTTACCAGCCTGATTTATCTGTCCATTTCAAACTTGATAATTGTGACCAATTTATTATATTATCATTTCCAGCTAGATATAGCTTTTTTAACTTTCCATTTTTATTTAAATTTGCTAATATTTCCAAATTATTATATGTTTTTGTACTTCCATCACTATCTACATAACTTGAAGTATCTGAAATTGCATTATTATTTAAATTTAGTTCTTCCAAATTCTTTAAGTTTTCTAAAGGTTTTAAGCTACTTATATTGTTATTTCTTAAATCTATTTTTGTCAAAGCAGATAAATTTTCTATACCTGATATAGACTGAATATTAGAAAATCCTAAATTCACTTCTTGCAGTTCTATACAATTCTTTATCGCACTTATATCCAATCTATTATTATTATATTTTACATTCAATGATTTTAAATGTGAAAACTTTTCAATTCCCTTTAAATCTTTTAATAAATTTTGTCTATTATTATATTCTGCACCACCAATATTTAAACTTGTAACACTTGGCAGTTCAATCGTTATATAGTCTGACAAACTTGTTATGCATAAATTTTGCATTCTCGTAATAGCCAAATATATCAGATTTTTAGCATTAAGTAAACTTGAAAAGAACTCTTTTTTAAGGCTCATATCTGCTCTTGGGAATGCAATCGATATTTCTGTTAAAAATTCAGAATTTTCAGAAATTATTGGAATTCCTCCATCATTGAATAAAATATTAGTTATAGAATTTGGAAAATATATATTCACAATTATACCTCCTAATTTTACAGATTTTAATTTAGAATTTCTTAAATCCAATACAGTGTCTTTATCTCCCACTGTATCACCTGTTCCCCATTGTCCCATTTGTAAATTTTCTATTTCTATAACACTTTCAAGCTTTTTTAATGTATCAATGTTTGAAACATTTAATCCTGATGCACTCCCAGCTTGATTTCCATACCAATAATTGTACTGTCCATCTATGCTCAATCGGTTGATTGTTGTTGTTATATTTTTAAAGTCACTTCCATCTGAAACTCTTAATGTTTTTAGATCAGTTGCATAATCATTTAAAGGTGTCATATCTGTTACATTTGTATTTCTCAAATCTAATTCTATCAAATTTGTGCATTTTGGATTTGTATATGTATAACTTGTGCTTCCATCTGCATTTATAGTTTTATGACTTTCTGCTACAAAATCTATTGTTGTTAAATTAGTACAATTTCTTAATGTTACATATTTTAGTTGTGGCATACTACCTAAAATTGTATTTAACTGCTCATTTGTTAAATTTGTACATCCTTCCAAATTTAATTTATCTATTGTTGTGTTTCCATATAAATCAGCTCTTAATTCCTCATAAGTAACTGTACTCGCATTATAATAATCTGCTACTTTATATCTATCTCCTGTTAAAAACTTTACAGGTAATCTTGTTTCCATACAACCATTTATTATATTTGTAATATTACCTACTACCATAGTTTTACTACAATTTTCTAAGTATAAATATTTTAGGCTTGTATCATTTACAAAATAACTTACATTAGATAAATTTGAATTTGAATTTAAATTTACTTGTGTTAATTGTGTTTTATTTGCTAAAGCTGATATTGATGTTCCTGTTATTGCATCTTCTCCAATTTCTAGTCCTGTTTCATTTGTTATTGTTCCTAATTTATTGCCTACACCACATAAATAAGTAATATTATTCATATTATCCATTCCATCTAGTGAAGTAATTTTATTATGTTCACATCTCAATAAAATTAAATTTGTATAATCTTTAATTTCTGTCAAATCTCCTGTAATATTATTATGATTTATTGATAAATATTTTACTGCTTTCTTAGTCGTATCTGATAATTCTGCTAATGGTGATAACTTAGTTATTGTTTTTGGTGATTTTTTAATATTTATTAAATTATTACTATCATAAGTTCCAGTAACATTATTTTCTAACTCATATCCCATTTTTCCTGCAATTGAAAGATACTCTAAATTAGAAAAATTTGCATTTTTTATTCCTTCACATAAATTTTCTAATTCATTATCATCTATATTATATAAATACAAATGATTCAATTTATTTAACTTTGCTAAACTACTATAATTTCCTATTACCGAACTCTTAAAATATATGTCTTTTAACTGCGGACAATTTTCTATTCCTTTTAAATTATTTAAAGTTAAACCATATAATGTCAAACTTTTTAATGAAATAAGATTATAAAAACTTGAAAAATCCGTTATCCCTGATGAGCTATCTATTGTTAATGTTGTTACACTCTTTAATTCTTCTGCTGTTAATACTCCATCTTTATTTCCTTCACTATTCTCCGTATCATAATCTGATAATAATCCATATATTGCTGAATTATCTGTTTCTGTATACACTTTCCTTAATGGGTTATCTGAATCTATTGCTTCTTTACTTGCTCCCAATATTGTATCTGTACCATTTGAACAATAATATACTTTTAAGTCTGACGTTACTCCATACACATCATTTAATGCTAC
>CAKPCF010000049.1 GCA_934141445.1 uncultured Clostridia bacterium
TTGGAATTAGATGGAGATAAATATAATATAACATCAATATCAGCTTTGTCAGAAATAAGTACATTAAAGACATTAACATTATCAAATTTAACATTAGATAATTTAGATGGATTAGAGAATTGTACATTATTAACTGGAATATATTTTAAAAATTGTAAAGTAAGTAATTATACAAAACTGTCAACAGCATGGAATTTGCAATACTTGTATTTGTACTTACCACCAACAATGAGTGAAACAGATGCAAATGCACAAGTAGAAAAGCTAGGAGAAGGATTAGCAAATGCAACAGAGATAAAGAATTTAGAGTATTTTGGAATAAGTGGAACAACAGATATGTTTGATGGAAAATACCCAGCTAATACTGATGAAAAAAGTAAAGTTTTTTATAATGTGAAAACATATAGTAATCTTACTAATATTGAAAGTTTAGACAAATTTTCAAATAATTTAAAACAATCAATAAAATATTTATACTTAAATAATAATTCTTTCAAAAGTATAAATTCATTGAAAGATTTTAAAAATCTAAATGAAGCAGATTTAATGTGTAATCTAAATCTAGAAAATTTGGATGGACTAGAAAATAATCAAAATTTAATTTTTTTATGTGCACAGTTTTGTAATTTGAAAAATATAATAGGCGTAAAAGGATGCACAAAACTAAAGACTGTAACTTTGAGAAATAATTCAAATTTAGAATCCTTGGTAGGTTTAGAAGATTCTAAAGATTTGGACTTTTTGTTTACACCACTTTGTAATATAAATGATGTAACAGCTTTAAAAGATAATGTTAAATTGAGATATTTAAATTTAGGATCCAATGTTAATCTTCAAAGTATAATTGCATTAAAAAATTGTACTGGAATAAGAAAATTATATTTAGATAACAATGTCAATATGATAGGAACAGAAGTAAGAGATGCTTTGGCAGATCCGATAACGCATGTTTTACAAAATTGTGGAAAAAATTATGCAATACCAAGTAAATATAATATATATTTTACTACGTTAACTTCTTACAATTATGCAAATTTAGATTTAACAGATGATTCAGATGAGATAAATTCGTTAAAAAATAAAACCAATGTAACTAGATTGAACTTAAGTGGCAACAGTAAATTAAGTGATGAAAAATTACAAGAAATATTGAGCACAATGACTGGTCTTAAATATTTAAGTTTAACGAATTTACAACTAAAGAGTTTAAACTTTATGAATAATGTAACAGGAATAGTAGAATTAGATATAAGAAATTGTAATTTAATGGCTTCTGATTTAAGTATTCTGAATACTAAGGGAACAAATTTATATACTTTTGTAACTAATAACAATAATATAGATTTAACCAAAGTTCAGATTTGCATTAACAATATTGCATCAAAAAAACAAATTGATAATATTTTGGAGGATTCATGGATTGATAGAGCACCTTCAGCTTGTAGAGGATTTATAACAATAGGTGATGGATATAATTTTGATGAATGCACAGAAATTGAATATTATAGAATTGCCACTCCTTCAAATGTGTCAAATACTGGTACTGTGGATTTGAGTAATAGTAAGTTAAAAGATGTAAATATAAGAAAAGATTCAAGGACATATATATTTCCTAGAACTTTACAAAAGGCATATTTATATGAAAAAAATAAAGACTTAAGTTTGTGTAGTGAGTTAGAAAATTTAATTATAATAGATGATGCAGATAGCATATTGGCTACAATTCCCAATAATAATAAATTAAAAGAATTAGTTTTAAATAGGTATCCTAATGAAAATTTAGAATTTTTAAATTTATTTGATGCAAGCAATTTAAACTTCTTAGCAGTTAGAGGAAATTCTCTTGGATGCTCATTAACAAGTAAAGAAAGAGCTGGAATAAAAACTTTAAAAGGAATTGAAAAAGCACCAAATTTAACTTCAGCACATTTTTATATTGCTAAATTAAATGATATAAGTGCAATAAGTAATTGTACAAAACTAGAAGCATTAAGAGTTTATGATAATCCCTTATTACAAAATTTAAGTGGAATAGAAAATTTGACAGAATTAAAAGAATTATATGCTTATTCAGCTTCAATAAATAATATAGAAAGTGTTTCAAACTGTACAAAATTAAATGTATTAAAACTTGGTGATAACAAGATTTCAAATATAAATGCTTTAGAAAATTTAAACCAATTAACTACTATAGAATTATATAATAATGGTATTTCAGATTTGTCAGCATTAGAAAAAATTATTGAAAATGGAAAAATCAAATTTTCGGAATTGAATTTGAGCAATAATTTATTACAAACAACTACATTAACAGGCCATAATAATGTAGATACTTTAGAAAAATTACATAATGCTGGATTACAAACATTAAATATTTCAGGAAACAACTTTACAGCAGGAACAACAGATAGATTGAAGAATCTAAGTTGGACAAGCTATACAGAATAAAATTGAATATGTGAAAAGTAAAGAACTTCAGTGTAATTAAACGCTGGAGTTCTTTGTTTTATATAAAATTATATGCTTTGAAATGCAAAAAATGTCGAACGAATCTTTAATAAATTTATGTAAAATTATTGACTGATTAGAAAAATGCTGGTAAAGTATAAATCATTCAAACAGAATTAGATTCAATTGAAATTTATAAATAATTATCAATATTTTCAAGAAATTCTTTAGCAATTCTGCTAAATATTTCAAAATTAAATAATATATTAAAAATAAAAAATTTTATCTTATGAAATTTTATCTTGTGTTAGTCGTGTAGATTATTTTAAATTTATAAAATCAAGTATATTGCAATTACCTTATAACTTTCAGCTGAATTTATCTAAAAAATAAAATAGAAGGAGGCAATTGCCAATGAAATTAAAAAAGAGAAAATATAAGGAATATAATGGAAAGGAAAT
>CAKPCF010000050.1 GCA_934141445.1 uncultured Clostridia bacterium
ATATTAGAACTATCTGAAAAAGGACAAATATTAAAAACAAGTAAAGATTTAGTAAAAGATCCTTTTGTATTAGAATTTTTAGATATAAAAGAAAATACTGATTATTTAGAATCAGATTTAGAAAAAAATATTATAGAACACTTAAAAGAGTTTTTGTTAGAATTAGGCAAAGGTTTTAGTTATGTTGGCAATCAAGTAAGATTAACACTAGATGAAGATCATTTTTATCCAGATTTAGTTTTTTATAATAGACTTTTAAGATGTTTTGTTATTATTGATTTAAAAATTGGAAAAGTATCACATCAGGATATTGGACAAATGCAAATGTATGTTAATTATTATGATAGAGAAATTAAACAAGATGATGAAAATCCAACAGTTGGAATATTACTATCAACAAATAAAAATGAAACAGTTGTAAAATATACATTACCAGAAGATAATGAAACAATATTCTCTTCTGAATATAAATTACATATGCCAACTGAACAAGAATTAATTACTGCTATTGAGGAAGAAAAGAAAAATTTTGAATTAAATGAAAATATTTAATTATGACGAATTAAAACTACTTGCTAAATAGTAATTGTAAATGTGGTATGTGGAAAAAGGAACAATTATAATTATGACTAATAAATTTATTAAAAACGCATTAGATTGCATAATTTTTCATTCGCAACTAAAATGCAACCAAAAATATCGTACTAGTTTGTAGTAACAACTACCTATTTTTACTATAATAGTCTCAAAGAAAGGAGAAATTCAAAATGAAAATAATAGGAGAACTTACTTTTGCAACAATAATTTTAATAGGTTTAACAATACTAATTTCTTTTATTTTTTTAATAATATTTACTATTAAGGCTTTAATAAAATATGTAAAGTCAAAAGATATTAAAAAAGAAAAATCACTTATTAAAAAATCGCTTGGAGAGGTCTTAAAACAACATAGAGAAGAATGTAAAATGACGCAAGAATTTGTTGCTGAAGCTATTGGCGTAAGTAGACAAGCCGTATCTAAATGGGAAAATGGAACTTCTGATCCTAACACATCTAATTTAATTGTATTAGCAAAATTGTTTAAAATATCTCCCGAAGAATTACTAGATGAGATACAATAATTGAGTAAAGTATGAAAGGAATAAAAATATGAATAAAAATAAGAAAAAGATTAAAAAGAGATATATTTTCTTGGGAATATTTTTAGTTTTATTTATTATAGTGCGTGTATTTATGTACTTTGGAGGATTTAGTACAGGCAAAAATATTGAACCACAAGAATTTTTAAAATATACACAAGATATTGAAAATATAAATATACCTGAAAATGTTAAAATAATAGCACTGGGAGAAGCTACACATGGAAATGTAGAATTTCAAGAACTTAAACTTGAGATATTTAAAATAATGGTTGAAAAATATGGTGTTAAAGCATTTGCTATAGAGGGCGATTATGGTGGCTGCGAAAAAGTGAATCAGTATATTCTAGGAGGAGATGGGTCAGCAGATGAAATGGCAAAAGCTATTGACTTTAAAATTTATAAAACAAAAGAAATTGCAGAACTAATTTCATATATGAGAAAATACAATGAAAAGGTTACAGACAGCGAAAAATTAAGATTTTATGGATTTGATATGCAAAGATATAAATATAATTTTGAATTTTTAAACAGTAATTGTAAAAAATTAGGAATTGAAACTAAAGAGCTAGAAAAACTTATGAATGGTAATGAGTGGAATAATGAATATGATAATAAAAAAAGGATTGAAGTTATTACCCAAATAAAAAAAGAACTTCAAAAAAAGGAAAACTCAAAACAAGCAATTCACTTAGCAGATATATTGCTTCAATATTTTGAATTACAAACAATAGAAAAAAATGATATTAGTTTATTAAGAGATAAGTATATGGCAAAAAATGTAAAATGGATATTAAAACAAGAAGAACAACTTGGCCATAATCGTATATTTATATCAGGTCATAATATGCATGTTGCAAAATATGGTAGTATGGATTCTATGGGAAAATTACTTTTCAAAGAAATAGAAAATAAATACTATGTGATTGGTACAGATTTTTATAAAACTAAAGTTAATCTTCCAAAGCATTCATCAAATAATCGTACAATTCAAACATTCTATTCTCACGATCCATTAGTCAAAACAGCAAAATTAGCTGGACTAGATAGGTGTTGGTTAGACTTTTCGAATATTCCAAAAAATACAGAATTATATAACACAATTACAAGTTATATTTATATGGGAAATCTTGGAGAAAATTATTCTTTGATAATGCGTTTACTTCCACCGAGCTATCGAACTTTTCAACCACCTGCAACTTTATATGATAGTATGATAATTGTAGTAAATGCTACACCTACAAAAATTGATCTAAAATAAATGATTTATCAAAATTAATCATATCTATAATTATTTGTAAATTAATAATCTTATTTCCATTAAAGGGTATGGGAGTTCAATAGTAGAATTTGTACGGGAGTACAAATTCAGTGCTGGCTAGACATAGATTTTATTCCCATATTCAAGAAAAATAAAAAGAGGATTAAATTATTTTGATAA
>CAKPCF010000051.1 GCA_934141445.1 uncultured Clostridia bacterium
AAAGTGTTTATATAGTAATACGATTTTTACTCATTGTCAACAAATTTCACTTCATTTTCATAAAGATTCGTTCGACATTTTTCGCATTTTAAGCATATAATTTCATATAAAAATAAAGAACCTCAGCATTTAATTATACTGAAATTCTTTACTATTCATATATTCAATTTTATTCTGTATAACTTGTCCAACTTAGCTTCTTCAGTCTATCAGTTGTTCCTGCTGTAAAGTTGTTTTCAGAAATATTTAATGATTTCAAACCTGCATCATGTAATTTAATCAAAGTGTCTACATTATTATGTCCTGTTAAGGTTGTTGTTTGTAGTAAATTTTCCTTTAATGATAACGCTGTTAATTTTGTTTTTCCATTTACTATAAGATTTTCTAATGATGATACATCTGTTATATTATTTCCATTACAATATAATTCACTTAAATCTTTTTTATTACTTATATATGAAATATCACTAATTTTGTTATTTGCTACATTTATACAAGTTAATTTATCTAAGTTTTCTAAGGGTTGTATAGAGCTTATGCTATTATTATATGCATTTATTTTAGTTAACTCTGTACAATTTTCAATTCCTGAAATAGATGTTACATTCTTTGAATCTGTTATTATCACTTCATTTAAATATGGCATATGTTCAAAAAATTCTTTTTTCAAATCAGAAATATAATGCAATGTAACATACTTAAAATTGAATGTACCTTTAAGTTCTTCAAATCCACTTATTTTTAAATTTCCTCCTAAATCATTATTACTTGATAATAACAATGAAGTAATATTTTTTCCACTAAGTTTATTTAAATTTTTTAAATTCAATCCTTCATATCCATTAACATTTAATTCTTTAATACTGATATTCTCTGTTAAATTTTCCAGAATATAGTCACTTACATGTCTAATTGATAGAAGTTCTAAGTCTGTATTATCTATAAAATTTAATTTACCATATCCCGCATAAGAAACTCTTTTTATAGATATTGGAAATGTTATATCAAAAGCTTTGAAAGCATCAACACCAACAACTTGTAAATTAGAACAACCGCTTAAATCAAGTTCTCCACTGCAAGATGTTATTTTTTGTATTCTCATCCTTATTTGAGTTATTTCATCACAGTTTGTAAAACTATATGATGAATAATTTCCATCCAAAGCTAGGCCTCTCATTTCCCACTCATAATTTGATATCCATGAACCATTCACATTTGTATTAGATGTTTGACTAACTCTATTTATTGTAGCCTGTATTTTACTCATATCAGTACTTGTATTATTTATAACTAAAGTTTTTAAATCAGTTGCATAATTATTCAAATTACTTAAATCTGTTAAACTTTTACTTGTATTTCTTACATCCAATTCAACTAATTTCGTTACTTTTTTATCTCCTACAAAATCAATACTACTTAAATTAGTACAACCATTTAAACTCAAGTATTCAAGACCTGTCATTGTACTTAATATTTCTTGTAATTTTGCATTACTTAGTTGGCTATTTCCACTTAAATTAAGTCTTGTTACATTTGTCTTATTTTTTAATGAATTTATTTCATCTGAATCATCTGTTAAATTTAAATTTGCATAATTGTAAGAAGTTAACGTAGTAAAATATATATTATATTTACTTGGTATACGATAATTCCCTCCACAATTTTGTAAAATGTGTGTTGTTGCATCAGCCAAAGCATCTCTTACTTCTGTACCTATCATATTTATATTATTATCTAAATATAATTTTCTTATTCCTGTACAATTTTTTAACGCAATTACACTTTGAAGGTTAATATTATTTCCTAAATTTAAATATCTTAATTTCATATTATCTTTTAATGCTGTTATATCATTTATATTACAATTCCATACATGTAAAAAATCTAAATCCTTAGAATCTTCCAAACCAGATAAAGTTTCTAAATTCGAATTAAATTTAAAGCTTGCAGTTTTTAGATTTTTGCTTCCTTTTACGCCTATTATATTTTTCAGATTACAAAACTGTGCACATAAAAAAATTAAATTTTGATTATTTTCTAGTCCATCCAAATTTTCTAGATTTAGATTACACATTAAATCTGCTTCATTTAGATTTTTAAAATCTTTCAATGAATTTATACTTTTAAAAGAATTATTATTTAAGTATACATATTTTATTGATTGCTTTAAATTATTTGAAAATTTTTCTAAATTATCTATATTAGAAAGTTTACTATATTTTTTTACATCAGTATAATTTATTTTACTTGTATTATTTGTATCTGAAGTATACTTTCCATCAAACATATCTGTTGTTCCACTTATTCCAAAATATTCTAAGTTCTTTATCTCTGTTGCATTTGCTAAACCTTCTCCTAACTTTTCTACTTGTGCATTTGCATCGGTTTCACTCATTGTTGGTGGTAAGTACAAATACAAGTATTGCAAATTCCATGCTGTTGATAA
>CAKPCF010000052.1 GCA_934141445.1 uncultured Clostridia bacterium
TAATTCCATTTTGACCTCCTAATTCTTGCAAGTATTGTATTGCTAATTCATAATTTATTCCTATATTTTTCATACTGTTAAGATAGTTATTAACTTTTTCTTGTGCTAATTTCTTTTTTACTTTTTCAATTAGTTTTTCATCTTCTGTTACATATTTTCCATTTGTTCTTTCTGTATAAATCAATTTTTCATCTTCGAGTTCTGCTAATGCTTTTTGCATTGTGTTTGGATTAACCTTCATCATAAGTGCTAGCTCTCTTACAGAAGGTAATCTTTGCCCTTTTTCAAATTTGCCAGAAACAATATCAACTCTTATCATTTCAACTAATTGAATATAAATTGGTCTTTCATTATCAAAAATGTATTCCATAGCTATCTCCTTTCTCATTGTATTACTTACATAATACAATACTATTATTTTAAATTTAATTTGTCAATAAAAAAGATTAAATTTTTTTCGATTTTTTGATTACTATTGCACTTGGATAACAAAAGACTGACAGTTCAAACTATCAGTCTTATTTGTTGTAATTTATCTTTTGAAATATTTCTTTAAAAATTACTATTTATTCTTTGATAATTGTCTTATTTTTTCGTGATAAAAATAATTTATTATTAAAGCTTTCCTATGTAACAAATCTCTTTCAAAAGCTTAATTTATCTATATTTATTCAACTTCTTTTGACCAAAGTCCATGTTTATTGCAAAAAGAATAAATTTTACTTCCTTTAACATATGGAAATATTACACTAGCTTCTTCATTTGGTAATAAAAATTTCTTTATGATTTTATTATTTGCTAACATTGCAATCCATTCTATAAAATGTTCTTCCTCCATAACATGATTAACCTTTACAATTATATGATTATCTATAACTTCATAATTTGGAATATGTTTTTCAAAAGCAGCCTCTACACTATTTGGAGCTAATTCCATCATTTCTTCACCACAACATTTAATGCAACAATTATCACTAGTACAATCCTTTATAACTTCAATTAAAGTTTGACATTTAGAACATTTTTTTATTACTAATTCTTTCATAAATTTCCTCCATATTAATTTGTATTTATTATATATCATAATAACGGATGCTCTGCAACTATTTTGAATATATTATTTTTTAAAACTTCCAGATTTTTGTTGCCATCCAAGTTCAGTTAAAGGTGTCCAATCAATAATTGATGAATTTCCTCCAAAATATAATGTGTTCAAAGCACCATTTTTATGCAAATCAGCTAATATTTCTAAATTTTGTACATTATTATAGCTATCATATATACCATTGCAGTTATTCAAATTTAATTCTTCTAATAAATTCATATTTTTAAGAGGCTCTAAGTTTGAAAATCCATTCGTTGTACCACTTAAATTTAATTTTTTTAGATTCGTGCAATTTTCAATTCCAGAAATATCTGATATATGACAATCAATCAAACTTAATTCTGTTAAATTAGTATTTTCTTTTAAAAACTCTAAATTTTCTAAATAAAATACCATTTTGTGATTTTACACGATATCCAACAGAAATTATCATATCTAGATTGTAATAATTAGTTGGTTTATCTGCAAATTCGGAATTTCCGAATTTAGTCATTGTTTCATTTTCTACTAATTCGCCTTATTTATAAACATTTTTAATATGTTCATTGATAGTTGATTTAGCTTTTCTAAACAATTTTGACATTTGTTCTTGTGTAATCATACATTTATAGTTCTACTTATTGTCCCATTTTGAACATTTTTTACATATATGAAAATCACAGCAATATTATTTAGAAAAAATCAATTGAATGCCTCCATCTTCTAACATTTTAAACTGTTTTTAATCCAAAAACTTAAACAAGTTTAAACCAATTTCTTCATCAAAATATCTATCAACACTTCCATCTATAATGTTTATTACCATTTCACATGTTGCACTTACAATTGCTTTATTTAAATGACCTCCAAATACTTCTCCTTTGTCATTTCCTGCGCTCATATGAATATGAGTATAAAATTCGCCATTCATTGTATTTATTGTTCCTGTTAATGAAACAATTTCAAAGTTTCCTTTAAA
>CAKPCF010000053.1 GCA_934141445.1 uncultured Clostridia bacterium
TACAACTTTAAAATATGTAAACATTGGATATGCTCATATTCAATCATTAAATGGTCTTGAAAATTTAAGTGATTTACAAACCTTAATTTTAAATGATAATAACATAAGTAGTTTAAAACCATTAGAAAACTTAAAGAATTTGGAAGAACTAAATTTAAATAATAATGCTATTTCAGATACTTCAAGTTATGTAGATAGTGATGGAAGTACAAAAACATATAATAATTTGGAAATATTAGCGAATTTAAATAAAAATGGAAAATTAAAGAAATTATATTTATCTGGAAATGATAATATAATAAATTGGTCACCATTATCAAGTTTGAAATGGACAGATAAAACTGGTTGGTAAAACAATGTAAAGGTAAAGAATTTCAGTATAATTAAATATTGAAATTCTTTATTTTATGTGAAATTACATGTTTGAAATGCGAAAAATGTCGAACGAATCTTTATGAAAATGAAGTGTAGTCAAAAAGTGTTGACTGACGAGCAAGAAATTGATATAGTTGAGTTAGGAAAGATAAAAAAATATATGGAAGAAGGGAAAATAAGTCCAAAGAGTGAAATAGGGATGTGGACGAGATTTCTATTGAATCCAGGAGAAATAGGGGAGGAAGATATGAAAGAGAATGAAACGATAAGCACAGCCAAAGAGGAATATGAAAAATCAATGAAAAGTGAGCCATTGCTAGATGATGCATTTTATTTTGCATTAAAGAGATGGGAAGATGCAGCAATAAAAAGAGAAGAAAGAGAAACAGGCAGAGCAGAAGGCTTGAAAGAAGGAAAAGCAGAAGGACTAGTAGAAGGTGAAAGAAAAAAACAAATAGAAATGGCTAAGAAAATGTTAAAAAATGGAGAATGCATAGAAAAAATAAAAGAATATACAGAATTAACAGAAGAAGAAATAAAAAATATAGATGTTTTAAAATAATTATTTAAAATAAAAAGAGCTTTAAGTACCATGCTTAAAGCTCGCTTAACATTTATAAAAATTCTATCATTAGTAAGTTTTGAAGTCAACTATTCTAAAACAATTTTTATGAAATATTTTAAAACAATAAAATATAAAAAGACACGAAAGTATAATAAAATATACTGTTTTGTGTCTTTTTTTATTTACTTTAAGCATGGTACTTAAAGAAGTCCATAAAATAAAATAGAGAAGTTTTGAAATGGTTTTCTTTCAAAGAAAAGCAAAAGTCATTAGACTAATGTTTTTTATGGATTGAAAGAGAAAGAGCTTTTTATATTGATAATTGTATTGTGTTGAAGATGCTAAAGATTATCAAAGATAAAACAAAAAGCTTTTTCTCTACTTATAAAATCTAAGAGGAGGAAAATCATAAATGAACAAAAGAAAATGTACAAGTAACAAAGTTAAAAAGAAAGATGACGATAATGTACTAATAAAAAGTAAAAACGGTATAACTTTAATAGCTTTAGTAATCTCAATAATTGTAATGTTAATCCTTGCAGGTGTAAGCTTAAATGCAACAATTGGAGAAAATGGTGTTTTGTTACAGGCAAAGAATGCGAAAATAGCTCAAGAAGATGCTGCTTGGGATGAAGATGCACAGACAATTGTAACAGCAGCTTTAATGGGAAAAGATGATATAGAAGAGTTAACAGAGGAACAACAAACAGAGGCTGGAAATGATACTGATAAAATTGAAGATTTTAAAAGAGAGAATATGAGAAATTATTTACAAGCAAGATTCCAAGAAAGAAGTAATAACAATGTAATTGTAAGCAGATATGCAGAAGGATATTTAATAGTAGATGGCGAAAGAGTTTTTATAGTTGGAAAAGATTTTGATAAATATATGAATGCGAAATCTCAAAGATTGTTGGTAGCAAATGATGAAGAATGGACTTTTAAAGAGATTTCAGAAGGAACATGTTCAATAACAGCATATAATAAAGAATTAAAAGGAACGATATCTATACCAGCAGTGTTAATATCCAAAGAAAATGAAAAAGC
>CAKPCF010000054.1 GCA_934141445.1 uncultured Clostridia bacterium
ATGTCAGGTTTAACAGGAACACCTAATATTCCAGCAACAGTAAAGAAAATAGGAAATGATGCATTTAATAATTGTAGAGGTTTAACAGGAACATTGATAATACCAAGTATATGCGAGTCAATCGGCGATAGAGCATTTAATGAATGCAATGGTTTTAATTTGCTAGAATGGGACACAAGTAGTAATGGAAAATTACAAAGTATAGGAATTTCAGCATTTGAAAATTGTTATGGTTTTCAGAATGTAGGATTGAGCT
The DNA here is from genome assembly GCA_934141445.1 of uncultured Clostridia bacterium. Taxonomy (GTDB): domain Bacteria; phylum Bacillota; class Clostridia; order TANB77; family CAG-508; genus Scatovivens. The sequence continues at coordinate 257 of CAKPCF010000054.1, forward strand.
TTCCAGATACAATAAAAGAAATTGGAGAACTAGCATTTAAAAGCTGTACTAATTTTTCAGAGAAACTTATTTTACCAAAATTAGAAACCATAGAACATGACAGTTTTTCAAACGCTGGTTTTACTAATATTGAATTTAACAATAAAATTAAGAATTTAGGAATTGGTTGTTTTTTTAATATGAAGCTGACAGGAGATATTGAAGTTCCAGCTAATATTATAAGTTTAGGCCAAGGTTGCTTTAGAGCAACGCAAATAACATCAATTAAATTTCTAGGAGATATACAAGTAATTCCAACAAGTTGTTTTCAAGATTGTAAAAAATTAGAAAAATTTTCAATACCGGATAGTGTGAAAAAAATTGAAGCAACGGCATTTTCAGGCTGCATATCCTTGTCAAAATTAGGAAATAATGAAACAAGTGATATAATAGAATATCTAAAAATAACTAATGTTACTCGAATAGATAATAATGCATTTAACAATTGTACTTTATTAACTGGAACTTTTTATAATAAGTTAATTACGAAAGCAGGAACATGCACTTTAGGAAGTGCTATATTTTCTAATACCAAAGTAATAACAACAATAAATTTAGCTGATGGCTTAGAGCTAAAAGAAGATGGAACATATAAAATAAAGAATTCAGCATATACAGGTGCGACAAACTTAATAGGTAAAATTGATTTATCTAATATACAGTTAGATAATGGACAATTAGCAACAATTACACAAATAGGAAATAATGCATTTTATGGTTGTTCAGAAATTACTGAAATTATAATGCCAGATACTGTTACTGAAGTTGGAAACTATTCTTTTGCAAATTGTGGTAAGTTGAAGAAGGTCAAACTTTCAGAGAGTATACTAAGTTTACCAAGTTTTGTATTTTGTAATTGTAGCAGTTTATCTGATATAAATTTATCAGATAATTTAACTACTATTGGAAATAAATCGTTTGAAAATACTGCTTTAGGAAATATTACTATACCAAAATCTGTAACGACAATAGGACAATCTGCGTTTGCCAATGCTAGAATTGGAGAAGTTACATTTGCAAAAGAGAGTAAAATAACAAAAATAACCAATTATGCATTTACTGGTTCAACATTAACAAAAATTGAAATTCCAGCCACAATAAATAATATAGAATCATATACTTTTCATAATTGCAGGAAATTAAAAATGATAATATATCAAGGAGAAATTACAAAAATTGAAAAAAGTGCATTTGGATATTGTGAAAGTTTAATTGATTTTAGATTTAGAAGAAATAGCAGTATAGTAAGTATAGGTGATGATGCTTTTTTTAATTGTACTTCACTTAATTTAACATTGCGACTTCCAGCTAATGTATCAATAGGGCAAGGAGCATTTAAAGATAGCTTGGGAAATAATCTCTCTGGTATAAAATTGGAGTTTGTAAATTAGTATATAAAGTGCGAATTAAATATAAAATATAAGACATAAAGTTGAAGATTACTTTATGTCTTTTGCTTATTTGTTTATAGTGCAAATTTTGTCGAACGAATTTTCTGGAAAATAGATTGATTTTTGTTGACAATGAGTAAAAATCGTATTACTATATAAACACTTTAGAACGAGTTTGAGATTCAAAATTATTTATGTTCAAAAGAGATTTTAAATCAAATTATTATTTCAAAAATATTATTGATGTCAAAATGAATTTAAGTCATATTCTTTTAATTCAATTG
>CAKPCF010000055.1 GCA_934141445.1 uncultured Clostridia bacterium
TACAAATTTAATTCTATTGAGATGTGAACATAATAAAATTACTTCGTTAAATGGGATGGACAATATGAATAATATTATTTATTTATGTGGTGTAGGCAATAAATTAGGAACAATAACAAATGAAACAGGACTAGAAATTGGAGAAGATGCAATAACAGGAATATCAATATCAGCTTTAGTTAATAAAACGCAATTAACACAAGTAAATTTAAATTCAAATTCAAATTTATCTAATGTAAGTTATTTTGTAAATGATACAAACCTAAAATATTTATATTTAGAAAATTGTAGTAAAAATATGGTAGTAGGTAATATTACAAATATAATAAATGGTTGTACGGAAACAAGATTACCTGTAAAATTTCTAACAGGAGATAGATATAAAGTAGCAGATTATTATAATGCGAGTACAGTTACTTATGAGGAATTAAGAGCCGATTTATATGGAAACACAACTATAGATAAATTAAATTTGGAAGGATGTACAAATTTAACAAATGAACAGTTAAATACAATTTTATCAAGTATGAAGCAACTGAAATTTTTAGCATTAAAAGGCAATACAACATTAACTAGTTTAGACTTTGTGGGTACAGGAAAAGTAGAAGGTCTAATAGAATTAGATGTAAGAGATACAGGACTAAAAGGAGAGAATTCTTTAACAGCATTAAATGAAGGAGCAAAAAGTTTAAAAACATTAAGAGTTTCAGATGGAAGTGACTTTAAAAATATAACAACAACAATCAATCGTTTGAGAACGGGTTCAAATTATAATTATTGGTGTAGAGAAAATGGGAATGACACAAGTTGTAGTGGATTGGTTTGTTCTAATATAGATGTATTCAAGTGTTTGGAAGGAATACAAGATTTAACAACTTTATGTGTTACACAGTGGACTTCACCAATTGGTTCTTACGATGAAGTTATTGATTTAAGTGGTACAGGTTTAATAAATGTTTCAATCAGTGGCGTATGTGCGAATATATATTTTCCCAATAGTGTTGAGTTTCTTGAAAATGATGCTGGACGGTGTTCCTATTTTGGCGAAAGAGTCAACTAAATTGATTGAACTTAAAATACCATGTCCAAGGAAAAATATGAGTAAAAAAGTAGATTTTTTTGCAAGTCTAAAAAATGCACCAAATTTAACAAATTTAACTTTAACAAGACTTGAAAATATTAAAGTTACAAGTTTATCAGAGTATTTAAAAGATACAAATGGTAATAAATTAGAATTACCATCTGTAATAAGTTTAGATATATCTGGATTAAATCAAACATTACCGCAAAGCATTTTGAGTGATTTAAAAGGATTGGAATGTTTTACAAATTTACAAACTTTAACAATGAATTACACAAGTAAAATATTAGATATAAGTGCTATAAAAGAATGTACAACATTAAAAAATGTAACATTAGGATATGCTCATATACAATCATTAAATGGTCTTGAGAATTTAAGTAATTTACAGAAATTAACTTTAAATGATAACAATATAAGTAGTTTAAAACCATTAGAAAACTTAAAGAATCTGGAAGAACTAAATTTAAGTAATAATACAATATCAGATACTTCAAGTTATATAGATAGTGATGGAAATACTAAAACATATAATAATTTGGAAATATTAGCAAATTTAAATAAAAATGGAAAGTTAAAAAAGCTATATCTAGCTGGAAATGAAAATATAATAAATTGGTCACCATTATCAAGTTTAAAATGGACAGATAAATCTGGTTGGTAAAAATATAATAAGAATATAAAGGATTTCAGCATAATAAAATGCTGGAGTTCTTTATTTTTATGTGAAGTTATATGTTTAAAATGCGAAAAATGTCGAACGAATCTTTATTAAGATATAGTAATTTTTGTTGACAAAGAGTAAAAATCGTATTACTATATAAACACTTTAGAACGAGTTTGAGATTCAAAATTATTTATGTTCAAAAGAGATTT
>CAKPCF010000056.1 GCA_934141445.1 uncultured Clostridia bacterium
TTGTTTATATATTCTTCTAGTGCTGCAACACTCTGTACATAAGTTGCATTCTTTGCCTGTGTCATTATGCCATTTTCCCCAATTGTTGCATTTAAACTTACTCCTGCAAGAATCAACATTACAATTATTGAAATTACTAGTGCTATTAAAGTTATAGCTTTTTGATTTTTTAATTCATCTTTGTTTTGAAATAGTTCTCTTTTTTCATTCATTTTGTATTTTCCTCCTATGTATATTTATTTTGAGAAAAGAACAATTTTGAATTTTAAAATTCAAAAAAATTCTTTTCTCTACAATCCATAAAACAAAAATACATATCCTAATGATATCTTTGTTTCTCAAAAGAAAACCATTTTAAGTTTTATATTGCAAGCAACACAAATAGCACTATTTACATAGTGCTACATATATTATTAAATTGCTTCAAAATATAATGTTTTCATTAGACTTCCTTTTTATTTGTTTTTTATGGACTTACTTTAAGTACAATACTTAAAGCAAGAATAAAAAGACATGAAATAGTATATTCTATTATACTTTTATGTCTTTTTATTCTTTTATTTTCTGAAATTTACTTATAAATTTTTTCAGGAATTGTTGACTTCAATACTTACTAATGATAAAATTTCTGTAAATATTAAATGAGCTTTAAGTATTGTACTTAAAGCTTTTTTAGTTACAAATAATCATTCTAGTCCATCTAATTTTTTTAGTTTTTCTGAATCAAAAACTTCATCAATTCTTTCATTTCCTAAATTAGCAAGCAAAAGTTTAAATGTTTTCTCTTTTGCTCTTGACACAGATTCAATAAGCCTTAAAATTCCTTTAGTATCTGAAGTATCCGTTTCTCTCATTTTTCCATCATGTGCTTTCATTTTTAACTGTCGACATTTGGTCGACAATTCAGATTTTTCTACCAACCTGTTTTTTCTGTCCATTTCAAACTTGATAATGGTGACCAATTTATTATATTATCATTTCCTTTTAAATATAAATTCTTTAAATTTCCAGTTTTATTTAAATTTGCTAATATTTCCAAATTATTATATGTTTTTGTACTTCCATCACTGTCTACATAACTAGAAGTATCTGAAATTGTATTATTACTTAAATTTAGTTCTTCCAATTTTTTTAAGTTTTCTAATGGTTTTAAACTACTTATATTATTATCATTTAAAGTTAATTTTTGCAAATTACTTAAAGATTCAAGACCATTTATGGATTGTATATGAGTATTCCCCAATGTTACATTTTTTAATGTTGTGCACTCTTTTATAGAACTTATATCTAATATTTTACTTGTATAATTCATTGTTAAAGTTTGTAAATTTGTAAAACACTCTATACCTTTTAAATCACTCAAAATGCTTTGTGGTGATGTTTGATTTAATCCAGATATATCCAAACTGGTTACAGATGGCAATTCTAATTTATTACCATATAAATCTTTTAGGATTTCTGAAAAACTTATTACATCTAAATATTGTAATCTTTTCAAAGCAAGAGTTGTTAAATTAGGTGCATTTTTTAAACTGTCAAAAAATTCTATTTTTTTACTTAAATTTCCACGAGAGTTTTTTACATCAAGATATATTAATTCCGTAGATTTTGCCGCTAAAATTGGTATACCGGTAATCACAAAAAACATAAGTAATACTATTCGGCATATATATATTTGCATATACTCCAACAATATTAGCATATGTTAATCCTGTATTACTTAAATCCACAACTGTATTAGAAGAACCAATATATGATGTCCACTGACAAACATTTAAATT
>CAKPCF010000057.1 GCA_934141445.1 uncultured Clostridia bacterium
TTTAATTCTATTGTTTCTACTTTATCAGATAAAACATAAGTATCTAATGTTTTAGTTTCTCTTAATTTTAGTTTAGCAAAATCTCTTATTGCATATCTTGAAGTTAAGGCTTCACCGTTTTCATCAGTAATAATTTTTTCTAATACTTTGTCATTTTCATCTAATACTTCAAATTCAACGCCTTCAAGTTTTACTTCGTTATTATCTTTGTCAACTTTTATCACTTTTACTTGACCTTTTTTAAGTTCATTTTCAATATTTTTTGTTGTTTCTTTGTCCCATTCTACCTTTATTTCTGTATCATTAGCGAGATTGTACCATTTATTTGTTTTTGTTTCTATTAGTTTATAATTTCCTGTACGAAGATTCTTTATTTCTAATTCTCCATTTACATCAGTATAATATGTTCCAATAATTTTATTAAATTCTTCGGAATATAGTTTAAATTCTACATTTCCTAATACAACCTTTTTATTATCTTTATCTATTTTATATACTTTAATATTTCCTTTTTTGTGTTCATTTTTAATAGTTTGTGTATTCGTTTGGTTATATTCTACATTTACATCAAATGACTTTTCACTTAATATGTAATTTGAATTTGTAGATATTTCCTTTAAAACATAATTTTCTTGATATAAATTTGAAAAAGATGCTTCACCATTTTTATTAGTTGTACTATTAGCAATTACAGTTCCATCTTTTTTTGTTAGTTGGAATGTAACTCCTTCTATTGGTTGGTTAGTATCTACATCATTTTTTACTATTTTTATTTTTCCTGTGTTTGTTTTAACATTTAATTTTGCCATACCAGTTACATCGCCAAATGGATCAAATGTAAGTAAGTAATTTTGTGTTCCTGGTACAGTTGTCTCTCCATAAAATACTGGGTATGTTTTGCATTTTGCTTGTAAAGTTATTGTAACATCAATGTCTTTATTAAGTTCAGTTTTTGGAACTTTAATTTTAAAATGTTCACTTCCAGCAAATGAATTTTGTTCATTATTTGACATATTTGTTATTTTGCTTCCATTAGGCAATCCATTTGTTGCAGTAATTATATACTGACTTGTTTCTACTGGACTATTTATACTATATTCTTGCGAATAATAATCTCCATCTTCTGTAAATCCACCAACTTTATTTGCAGATACTTCTGTATTAGCTGGTGTTTGAGAGCCATTTCTACCAATATCTACTAATCTAACAATAGCATTTTTTATTGCTTCACCTCTGGAATCTCCACCTCTATAATATGTGGTTGGGTCCGTTCCATAAATTATACAATAGATACTTTGTTTAGTAGCAACAAAAGCATCATACTTATTTTCTAATCCTAGACTTTCAGGACTTTGATATGGATAAGAATTTATTGCAACTCTCCAAATTCTAACATCATTTATAACTTGATTTACATTAACAGAATAAGCATCTCCTGCAGCTTGACCACCAACACCGGGTAAGTCTCTATTTAAACAGTATGCAGGATATTGAACGCCACCATTTTCATAATATGCAAATGTTGTAATGATATAAGACCATACATTTTTTGCACTATTATAAAATTGTAAATGGTAACCACAATCTCCACCATTTTGGACATAAGCAGAACTGATTTCTGTAGCATAAGTAAAGTTTGAAAATGCAGATAATATTGTTAGTAGTACCATTATTAAGGCAATACTCTTTTTTGTAATTGATTTTAACATATTAAAAATTCCTCCTATATTTATTTAGAAAGGCTTTAATATAAGAGAAAACACTATATAAAAAA
>CAKPCF010000058.1 GCA_934141445.1 uncultured Clostridia bacterium
GCATTTTATTTTGCATTAAAAAGATGGGAAGATGCAGCAATAAAAAGAGAAGAAAGAGAAACAGGCAGAGCAGAAGGAGAAAGAAAAAAACAAATAGAAATGGCTAAAAAATTATTGGAAAATAATATAGCAAAAGAAATCATTTTATCAACAACAGGTTTAACTGAAGATGAATTAAACAATATTGATAATTTAGAATAGTTATTTATAAATAAAAAGAGCTTTAAGTACCAGACTTAAAGCTCGATTAACATTTACAAAAATTCTATCATTAGCAAGTATTGAAGTCAACTATTCCAAAACAATTTTTATGAATAATTTAAAATAAATAAAAATATATAAGACACGGAAGTATAATAAAATATACTGTTTTGTGTCTTTTTTTCTTTACTTTAAGTCTCGAGCCAGTATGCTGAAAATCAGTGGACTAATGAACGATTTTCTAATTGGTGCAAGAATTTGCAAGTATGTCGAAAATAAAGAAAAAACAGGTTTTTAAATATTGAAACTCCGAAAAAGAACAAGTATAATACTATTGATAGGAAATAAAAATTGAGGAGGAAATAGTATTATGGATAGTAGAATTGAACTTTTAGCTAAAAATATTGTTAATAATTCGCTAAAAGTAAAAGCTGGGGAAAAAGTGTTGATAGAGTACAATGGCGAAAGAGCGATTGACTTTGTGAAAGCTGTTATGCGTGAAGTATATAAAATGAAGGCATATCCTTTTGCTAAAAATGCAAATGAGACATTAAAAAGAGAATTGTTAATGTATGCAGATGAAAGTCAAATTAAATTTTTAGCTAAAAAAGATGCAGAGTTTATGCAAGCAATGGATTGTTATTTAAGAGTTGATGCAGATGAAAATACTTGTGAATTATCTGATGTTCCATCTGAAAAAATGGAAATGTATAGTAAATTATATTCAGACCCTGTACATTATAAAATAAGATTAAATAAAAAATGGTGTATAATGGAATTTCCAACACCAACGTATGCATCAAATGCTAATATGAGTTATGAAGCTTTTGAAAACTTTTTCTTTAATGTCTGTACTTTAGATTATAATAAAATGAGCAAAGCAATGGATAATTTAAAATCTCTAATGGAGAAAACAGATAAAGTACATATAGTAGGTAAAGGAACAGATTTAAGTTTTTCAATAAAAGGAATCCCAGCTATAAAATGTTGCGGTGAAATGAATATACCAGATGGAGAAGTATATACAGCACCAGTAAAAAATTCCGTCAACGGTACAATATCATATAATACACCTTCAATATATGGTGGTTTTGAATACAATAATATAAAATTAACTTTTAAGGATGGAAAAATTATAGAAGCAACAGCTAATGATACAGAAAAAATAAATAAAGTATTTGATACTGATGAGGGTGCAAGATATGTCGGAGAATTTAGCTTTGGATTAAATCCTTTTGTAACAAAACCAATGAAGGATATTTTATTTGATGAAAAAATAAGAGGCTCAATTCACTTTACACCTGGTTCTTGCTATGATGATGCATATAATGGAAATGAATCAGCTATTCACTGGGATTTAGTTTATATTCAAACACCAGAATATGGTGGAGGGGAAATCTATTTAGATGATGTGCTAGTTAGAAAAGATGGTAGATTTGTGTTACCAGAATTAGAATGTCTAAACCCAGAAAATTTAATATAGCAAAAAAATGTTCTTTAAGGATTTAACTTAAAGAACATTTTTTATTTGTTAAAATTTTATCATTTGTAATATTTAAAGTCAATACAGA
>CAKPCF010000059.1 GCA_934141445.1 uncultured Clostridia bacterium
GTAAATCACTTAAATTTTCAAGACCATTTAATGATTGAATATGAGCATATCCAATGTTTACATATTTTAAAGTTGTACACTCTTTTATAGCACTTATATCTAATATTTTACTTGTATAATTCATTGTTAAAGTTTGTAAATTTGTAAAACATTCTATACCTTTTAAATCACTCAAAATGCTTTGTGGTGATGTTTGATTTAATCCAGATATACCCAAACTGGTTACAGATGGCAATTCTAATTTATTACCATTTGAATCTTTTAAATATTCTGATAAACTTATAACTTTGATATTTTGTAATCTTAGCAGACTCATATTCTTTAAACTTGTTGCATTTTTCAAACTAGCAAAAAATTCTTTCTTCTTAGACATATCTGCATTTGGATTATTAATAGATATATTCATTAGCTTTGTAGAATTTTCAGCTAAAATTGCTATGCCGTCCTTCTAGTACTATTTTAGATATATTTTGAGGAAAATATATGTTGGCACATATACCTTCTATACATGCAATTGTCAGTCCTGTATTACTTAAATCAACAATAGTATCATTAGATCCTATTCTACCTGTCCATTGGCATACATATAAACTTGTTAATTCTTGTAAACCTTCCAAACACTTGAATATATCTATATTAGAGCAAACCAATCCACTACAACTAAATCCATTACTTGCCTCTTGAGACCAATAATTATATTGATAACCTGTTCTTAAACGATTTATTGTTGTTGTTATATTTTTAAAGTCACTTCCATCAGATACTCTTAATGTTTTTAAACTTTTTGCTCCTTCATTTAATGCTGTTAAAGAATTCTCTCCTTTTAGCCCTGTATCTCTTACATCTAATTCTATTAAACCTTCTACTTTTCCTGTTCCTACAAAATCTAAACTAGTTAATGTTGTATTGCCTTTTAATGCTAAAAATTTCAGTTGCTTCATACTTGATAAAATTGTATTTAACTGTTCATTTGTTAAATTTGTACAACCTTCCAAATTTAATTTATCTATTGTTGTATTTCCATATAAATCTGCTCTTAATTCTTCATAAGTAACTGCGTTTTTATTCGTGTCAGTATCTACACTATAATAATCGGCAACCTTATATCTATCTCCTGTTAGAAATTTTACTGGTAATCTTGTTTCCGTACAACCATTTATTATATTTGTAATGCTACCTACTACCATATTTTTACTACAATTTTCTAAATATAAATATTCTAATTTTGTATCATTTACAAAATAACTTACATTTGCCAAATTTGAATTATAATTTAAATTTACTTGAGTTAAATTTACTTTATTTGCTAAAGCTGATATTGATGTTCCTGTTATAGCATCTTCTCCACTTTCTATGCCTGCTTCATTTATTATTGTACCCAATTTATTGTCAACACCACATAAATAAGTAATATTATTCATATTATCCATTCCATCTAATGAGGTTAAGTTATTGTATTCACATCTTAATAAAATTAAATTTGTATAATCTTTAATCGCTGTTAAATTTCCTTTTATATTATTATTATTTATTGATAAATATTTTATTGCTTTTTTGGTGGTATCTGTTAAATTTGATAATGGAGCTAAATTTGTTATTTTTTTTGATGATTTACTGCCATCATAGCTTTTTAGCACGTTTTCTAAATATTCAACATTTAAATATGATCCATTCCCTACTATAGCAAGATACTCTAAATTAGAAAAATTTGCATCTTTTATATCTCTACACAATGTTTCTAATTCATTATCATCTATATTAT